>DATKFM010000370.1:0-6379 GCA_035544395.1 Verrucomicrobiia bacterium | reverse complement strand
CCATGGCGTGAGAACGGCGGCAACGTCGCGGTGACGAGCACAGCCGCAACATTCTTCGGCTTGAAGCTCTTGTCCCGGACATTGACGCCCAGTCGCTCGAGCATGCCGATCATCGATTGCTCGGTGAAGGCCGAGTTGGAGAAGTTGTCGCCTGTGCCGTTGAGTCCGACGACCAGTCCATAGCCGACAAGCATGTTGTCGCGCACGCCTTCGAAGGCAGCGATGTCCTTGATGCGGACCTGGGCCTCTGCCGCCGGGCAAATGAAGAACGCGGCGAGGCCGATAGTAATTGCCGCCACCCAGTTCCGCCGGCACAGAAGCGAGAATATCTGCATAATTTGTCTTAACTCCACCCATCCACAGAGGGTGCATTCGCCCCTCCGACGGCCGCATCCTAGGGTTCGCCGATTAAGCCCATGTTTCGGCTGCACTTCCGAAATGGCCCGCAGCCCGAACGTTAAGATGTCCACAGGCGGAAGATGGTCAGCAAATGGTTACGGTGGGCCATAATACTGCCCACTTTTCGAGCGAAAGCCCAGCAACTCTTCAATTGTCGCTCGACTTCCCGATAGTATTTCTCGCCATCAACTGGCGCTTTATATGATCATATCTTGACCAATACTGTGGCTATATAGGACTTTATCGTGGAAACATAGGTCATTATCATGCTTTTTCTGCCCGTTTTACTTGGCGAATTTAACCGACCTTAACGGGTTCGGGCCGACCATCCCCGTCATGTTCGAGGGGGACTTGGCGCTCTGCCCGTTATCTGAATTTCCAGCGCCAGCGTTTTCGAGGACCGAAGCGCCCAGTCCCCTCCGCGTGAACAACTCGTGTGGGAAAGGAACTATCTAATGCGCGTTTTGCTGATCGACCAGGAGATCGCCGCCGCTCAAGCCATCAAGTCCGGCCTCGCCCGGGCCAGCGTTGTCTGCGATATCGCCGAGTATGAAGCCGAGGAGCTGGTAGAACTGGCCGCGTCGGGCTACGACGCGATCGTCGCGAGCGTCCCGAATGCCCGGCTTGATGTCGTCCAGTTCATCGCCACTTTGCGCCATCGCCGCATCGGTCTGCCCGTTGTCGTGCTCCAGGGCTTCCGCAATTCCGGCGAGTCGGTGCAGCTTATCAATGCCGGCGCCGACGATGTGCTGGCCAAGCCGGTGAACCTGACCGAGCTGGCCGCCCGCCTGCGCGGCATCAACCGTCGCATCAACGGCCATGTCGAGACTCATCTCGCTGTCGGCCGCTTCAACTACTTCTTCGATGGCCGCATGCCGACGATCGACGATAAGACCGTGAAGGTCAGCCGTCGCGAGCGCGAGCTGCTGGAGTGCCTTGTGCTCCGCCAGGGCCGCATCGTCAGCCGCCGGTTCATCTACAGCTACATCTACGGCCATAACGGCGGCCCGGTCAGCGAAAAGACCGTCGACGTCGTGATGTGCAAGGTGCGCAAGAAACTGCGCGCCATCTCCGGAGAAGACTACATTCAGACGCTGCCCGGCCAGGGCTACCGGTTCGTCGATCCCGATCGCGTGCGCGAAGAAGGCCGCCGCGTGGTCGTTGCCTTCGGCGCCGACGAGCCCGACACCGCCGTGGCGGATTTGGTTCGGAACGCCGCCTAACTGCCGCGCGTCCCCCAACGTCTTTAGGAGAGCTGCTAGATGAGTATTCTCAGCGCGATGTACTCGGCCGTGTCCGGCCTGGGCGCGCAGGCCACCAAGCTTGGCGTCATTTCCGACAATATCTCGAACTCGAGCACGACCGGCTACAAACGGTCGGAAGTCGAGTTCGCCAGCCTCGTCACCGAGCAGGTGTCGAAGCACAGCTACTCGGCAGGCGGCGTCGAAAGCAATGTCCGCATGCAGATCGACCGCCAGGGCCTGGTCCAGGCGACATCGTCATCGACCGACATTGCCATCAACGGCGAAGGCTTCTTCGTGGTCGCTGATGTCGCCGGCGCAGATCCTACCCAGGATCTGATGGCCCTCACCCGCGCCGGCAGCTTCACGCCGGACGCCGAGGGCAACCTGCAGAATGCCGCCGGCTACTACCTGATGGGCTGGCGCCTCAATCCCGATGGCACCACCGTCAATGCCAATCCCTCCCGCGACAGCTTCATCGGCATGGAGACGGTCAACATCTCCGGCCTGAACTTCACGGGTGCGCCGACCACCGAGGTCGAGTTCGCCGGCAATCTGCCGGCGCAGCTCGCCGATGGAACGCCGGGTTCGCCGATCCGCACCTCCATCGAGTACTACAGCGACCTGGGAAATCCCTACAGCCTGACGCTGGAATGGACGCCTTCGTCCGATGGCATCGCCAATCACTGGGGTCTGAACATCTACGACAGCCAGACCGGCGGCGGTACCACGCCCGTGTACAGCAATGTCGTGACCTTCAATGCCAGCGGCCCCAATGCCGGCACGCCTTCTGCCATTCCCGGCCTCGCCGGCGGCGTATTGCCGCTCAGCGTCAATGGCGGCACCCAGGCGCTCGATCTCAACATCGGCGACGTGAACAGCGTCAACGGCATCACCCAGTTCGCCGGCGAATATGTGCCGACGCGCATCACCAAGAACGGCGCTGTGTTCGGCGTCGTGAACCGGATCGAGATGAGCGAGGACGGCATCGTCACCGCAGTCTACGATAACGGCCTGCGGCGCCCGATCTATCAGGTTCCGCTGGCCACGGTGCAGAATCCGAACGGCCTGCAGTCGATCACCGGCACCGCCTACCAGCTCAGCAACGACAGCGGCACGCTCTACCTCTGGGACGCCCAGACCGGCCCGGCGGGCAAGACCGTCGGCAATGCGCTGGAACGTTCCAACGTCGACATCGCGCAGGAGCTGACGTCGCTGATCGAAACCCAGCGCAGCTACAGCACCAACGCGAAGGTCGTGCAGACCGCCGATGAAATGCTCGAGGAAATCACTCGCCTCAAGCGATAGGAGCCTAGGCTAGGTCATCATGTCACTGAACATCGCCCTCGACTCCGCACTCTCCGGGCTGATTGCCGCCCAGCGGCAGACATCGCTGGTGTCGCGCAATATCGCCAACGCGAACACGCCCGGCTATGTGCGGAAGGATGCCGAGCTGGAATCGGCCGTCATCGCGGGCGAAGGCCGTGGCGTCGCGGTCAGCGGCGTCGCCCGCCGCATTGATACGATGCTGCAGCGGGACTCCCGGCGGGAGTCCGGCATCGCGGCCGAACTGCAGGCCAAGGCGGAGAGCCTGCTCGGCTTCACCAACCTGATCGGCCAGCCCGACGAAGAGCGCGGGCTGGCCAATCTGGTGACCGGACTGTCCAATGCCTTCCAGCGCCTGAACGACAGCCCCGAGAACACCGTCGTCCAGCGCACGGTGGTCAGCGCGGCCCAAAGCCTGGCCCGCGGACTCAACACCATGTCCACGGAGATCGCGCGGCGGCGCCAATCGGCCGATGGTTCGATCGCCGACAGCATCTCGAAGATCAATGACGCGCTGAACGCGCTTTCCAACCTGAATGCCCAGATCAGCAAGGGCAGCTTCGGCAATCAGGATGTCACCGACCTGATGGACAAGCGTGACATCCTGCTGGACAGCTTGTCCGAAGAATTGGGCATCACCTACATGAACCGCGGCGATGGCGAACTCATCGTGCTGACCAGCGGCGGCACGACGCTGCTGGAGGGTGCTACGGTCCATCCGCTGTCCTTTTCCCGGTCTTCGCAGATCCCGGCCGACCTCAGCTACAACCCGGGCGGCTCCGGCCTCAGCGGCATCACTGTCGACGGCATCGATATCGCGCCCGGCAGCGGCTATGCCGGCGAGATCCGCAGCGGCCGCCTGGCCGGACTGTTCGAGCTGCGCGACACGCTCTATCCCCAGGCCCAGGCCCAGATCGACGAAATCGCCAGCAGCCTGGCGGATGGATTTCAACGCCACGATGCGACGGTCACGGCCGGCACGCCGGGCCTCTTCACCGACAGCGGCGGCGCCCATGACCGCGGCGATCCCACGCAAGTGCTCGGCCTCGCCAGCCGCATCTCCGTCAGCAGCTTGGTGATTCCCGAGCAGGGCGGCCAGCTCTGGCGGGTGCGCGACGGCGTTCAGGCCGCTACCCCCGGCACCCCCGGTGATACGACCCAGGTCCGCGAATTCCTGGCCGCGTTCGAAGAGACGCTGTCCTTCGACAGCAACGCCGGCCTGGCCAACAGCGGCACGCTGCGCGGTTACGCCGTGGATTTTGCCGCCTTCCAGGGCAATCAGCGCGCCGCGACGCAGGAGCGCGCCGGCTATCAGGCCGCCGTCACCGAAGCCATCAATACCCAGCGCCAGAACGTCGAAGGCGTCAATGTCGACGACGAACTGCAGAAGATGCTGATGTACGAGCAGAGCTATGCCGCCGCCGCCCAGGTTATCCAGGCGGTGAAGGATATGATGGATACGCTGATGGAGATCGGGTAGGCCGCCATGAATATCTCGACCCTCGCCGTGCATATGCAGTTGAACAGCAGCATCAATCGCATCCAGCGGTCGCTGTTCGATGCGCAAAAGGAAATGTCCAGCGGCCGCAAGGCCGACGTGATGGGGATGGTGTCGGACGGCGCGCGGGAGCCCGTCGATCTCCGTACCATGCTGGCCGAAGTCGAGGAGTATCAATCGACCGCCTCGCTCACAGCCTCGCGCCTGGACAGCATGCAACGCGTGATGAGCGGCGTGAATGACGTGGTGACGAATGCCCGCACCCAGGCGCTGACCGGCCGCGACGCCGTGTCCCGGCGCTATCTCGAGGACATGGCGAACGGCGCCATCGCCCAGGTGACGTCGCTGCTGAATACGCAACTCGCCGGACGGTCGCTCTTCGCCGGCATCCGCCTGGATACCAAGCCGCTGCAGGAAGCAAACACCGTGAATGCCGCCAGCGGCTTCTCGCCGATGCAGGCGATCCAGCAGGTCATCGCCGCCAATGGCCCGATAACCGATGCGGCCTCAGCCCTCAATGTCGTTGCCGGCGCCGACGGGCTCGACGCGGTCTTCGGTGACAGTCACAGCAACGGCAATCTCAACTTCTCCAGCACTTTCTATAACGGCGCGACGACCGGCTCGGTCGTCGCCCGCCTCGATCACGGCTACGATCTGGACTACGGTGTCCGCGCCGACAATCAGTCCTTCCGCCAGGTGCTCGAGGGCGTCTATATGCTGGCCTCCGTGCCCTACGGATCCATCCCCGACGATGCCTTTGTCGCCTGGCAGGATGAGGCGGTGACACGGATCAACGCCGGATTCCAGGGCATCATCGATACCGCCGGCGATCTCGGCTTCAAGCAGCAGATGGTACAGGAAGCAACCGATCGCCATGAGGCGAGCCGCGGGTTCCTGAACAATCGCGTGGCCAATCTTGAGGCCGCCGATCCCTACGAGACGGCGATCAAGTTCAGCCAGCTGCAGACGCAGCTCGAGTCCAGCTTCGCCATCACCACGCGGCTGGCGAACCTAACCCTGACCAAATTCCTGTAAGATTGAACGCTGCGCCCTAAAGCGGCGATTGCGCCGGCGACGCCGTTAGGGTGCGCTGCCGGCCTTTGCCGCGAGTGCCCGCAGATAGGCGTCCTGGGCCTGGCTGATGTTTACGGCATTCTGAGCGGCATCAACCGCGCCTGAGGGCGCAACCGGTGCAGCCGGCGTCGCCGTAGGGTTTGCGGCGATCGCCGCCACTGGCGCTGCGCCAGGTCCGGCCGCCGCCGCGCTGCCGCGGGATGCCGGTTCCTTCAGGCCAAGCATGGCCATGCCATTGCCGAGAATATCGTCGCCGGTCATCTCTTGAAACAGAACCTGGAATGTCGAAGAGACAAAGCCGCTCGGGCCGCCGAACAGCGTGCCGCCGGCGATTTGCAGCGCCGGCTTTATCTGATCGCCGGTAATGGCCCGGTACAAGGCGCCGATCACCGGCAGGTGGTGCAACGGATTGATGAAGTCGACGAGGTCGTCGAACGTCAAATCCTCGCCGGGAATGAAAGGCGGCGCGTCGTCCTTCTGGCGGCCGGGGCGGACCGGCGCCTTGCGCTCGGTTTGCGCGGCCGCTGGACTTTCGATTGATGCCGTTGTGGCGGTGATCTCGCTCATCGCCGGGCCATCCTAAGAGCGGCACGTTCCGCCGGGGTTTCGCGCACCCCGCAGGCGCCCGCTTCATAGGAAAATATGTCACTTGGGGCTCAATCTACCGGACTAAAGACGATGCCATTTACATTCGGATACATTGTAAATGAAGAGACACATATTACTTTGTATCACTTTGTAATCCTTCATTTCGCTTTAAGTCCTAGGGCCAATACTTGACCCCGACGCAGCAGTTGCGTCAACAGCGCGCCATAACGGCGCATTCACATCCAACTCACTT
>DATKFM010000369.1:0-9270 GCA_035544395.1 Verrucomicrobiia bacterium | reverse complement strand
TGGCCACGAGAACGCCGCTGATGCCTCGACGGTTCAATTCGATGAGATCTTCGCCGCCGCGCACGCCGCCGGCGGCGAAGAGCTTTTTGGCGGGAGCCTTCGTCCGCAATTGATCCAACAATTCGAAATCAGGTCCTGTATCGCTGCCGACACGGCTCAGTGTCATGGCGATGATGCGCTTCGGCCAGAGCGCCGGCTGATCCCGCAGGCCATCGGGCCCCAGGAACTTTCCATCCTTGAAGTCAAGGGAGAGGACAATCCGGTCCGCAGCTTCCTCCAGCGTCAGGCCGTTGATGGCGGATGCATCGCGCTGGGCTTCGCTGCCGATGACGAGATCGCCATATCCCTGCCGCAGCCAGTTTCGGCAAGCTCCTGCATCGGCAAGCCCATTATCCACCCAGAACCGCAGGTCGGGGAAACGTCGCCGCAGCCGCGCGATGACCGGACCGCTGTCGCCTTTCCCGGTGATGGCATCGAGATCCGCGATGTAGAAGGTCGAGAAAGGATGAACCGTCAGATAGCCACCAACCACAGCGGCGGGCTCGCAGCCGGTGCAGAGGGGCGACTGCAGGGCTTGATAGTTCTGCCGCTCGCCGCGACGGGCATGGACGACTATGCCGCCCATCAGGTCGATGACTGGAATGATTTCCACGGAGTGCCGCCTTGCGGATATTCGTCTGCGAGTATGTGACAGGAGGCGGTCTCTGCGGCCAGCCGCTGCCCGCCAGCTTGTCGCGGGAAGGCGACATGATGCTGACGGCGCTTGTCAAGGATCTCGCGTCGCTGGATGGCATTGAAGTCGTCACAACCCGCGACAAACGCCTGCACGCGCTCCGGACTGAGGCAAGCGTTTCGACGATCGACGAACCTGGCGCGTTCTGGCCCTGTTGGTCCGAACTGATCCATTCGGCAGATGCGGTTTGGCCGATAGCTCCGGAGACCGGCGGCATTCTGTCCCGTATCTGCGAGCTCGCGGTGGAGGCGGGCCGTCGCCTGCTGGCTAGCGATCCCCAATCCGTGCGGTTGACCAGCAGCAAGCTGGCGACGGCAAGGCATCTGTCGAAAGCCGGAATCCAGTCAGTGCCGACAGCACCACTCAGGAACGGCGAAAATTCTCGCAAGGCGTCGGCCTGGGTCGTCAAGCCCGACGATGGTGCTGGCGGGGCGCAAACGCTGTTGTTCGAAACTGCCGGTAGCCTCGATCGTTGGATAGCGGAAAACCCGCACTCGCACATGATCCTGCAGCCCTATGTCAGCGGAACTGCGACCAGCCTATCCCTGCTTTGCCGTGACGGCGCTGCGTGGCTGCTCACCTGCAATGAGCAACTCGTCGAAATCACCGGCAACGAATTCCGCTATCGCGGCTTCATTGTCGGCGGCTGCGAGTCGCGCCGCACTGTGTATCAGCAGATGGCCTCGGCGGTTGCGGCGGCCATTCCCGGCCTTTGGGGCTATGTGGGAGTCGACTTGATTGAGGGCCCGGACGGCCCGGTGGTGTTGGAAATCAACCCGCGGCTGACGACGTCCTATGCCGGGCTGAGAGACGCCGTCGGCGTAAATCCCGCCGGCTTGGTGCTGGATTTGCTGAAGCGGCAAATTCCCGATATCCAGCGGCCGCTGCAAGTGACGCCGCAACGAATTGACCTGGACCTATCGAATGACTGAAACATCGGCAATTGGCTGGGATCTCGGCGGCGCCCATCTCAAGGCGGTCGTGGCCGATGCTGGCGGACGGATTGCCGGCGCCTGGCAGGTGCCTTGCACGCTTTGGCGCGGCATGGAGCATCTGACCGCTGCCATCGAGCAGATTCGCCCGCAGATTCAGGGCATGACGCGCCATGGCCTGACGATGACCGGCGAGCTGGTGGATCTCTTCGAAAGCCGTGCCGACGGTGTCGGCCGGCTAGCCACGGCGGCGGCGAGCAGCATCAACGGCGCGGACTTGCGGATCTACGGGGGGCGAGACGGCTTTCATGTGCCGTCGGACGCGGTCAGGCATTGGCATGCGATTGCCTCTGCCAACTGGCATGCAAGCGCGGCATTTGTGTCGTCGCGGATCAAGCAGGGTCTCTTCGTGGACGTCGGCAGTACTACGAGCGATCTGGTCGCCTTCCGCGACGGCCGTGTTGAATTTGCCGGTTATAGCGATGAAGAGCGGCTGACGAGCGAAGAACTCGTCTACACTGGCGTGACGCGGACGCCCGTCATGGCGATTGCCGACCGGGTGCCGTTCGCCGGGGCAAGCCAGCTGGTTATGGCGGAGCATTTCGCGACCATGGCCGACATCCATCGCCTGACCGGCGAATTACCCGCGGATGCCGATCAGCAGGCGACCGCCGATGGGCGCGGCAAGACCCTGGGGGACAGCGCCCGGCGCCTGGCGCGCATGCTCGGCCGCGACGCCGATCCGGCAGACCTCGCGCCCTGGCGGCAATTGGCGTGGCATCTGTCGGAGCGGCAAAGTGATAAACTGCACACCGCGGCGGACCGCGTTCTGTCGAAGAGCTTGCTGGCTGGAGGCGCGCCGCTTGTCGGCGCCGGGGTCGGCCGCTTCCTCGCCAAGCGGCTGGCGGAGCGATTGCGGCGGCCTTATGTCGATTTCAGCGGGCTGGTCAGCGGAGAGGTTCAGGCCACGGAGTGGGCGGCGCGCTGCGCGCCGGCGGCGGCCGTTGCCATTCTCGCCGCGCGCTGGTGAATGTTCGCGTTATCAATGGCGCTACGGACAGCGCGAAGGCGTTCCGGGCTTAAAGCCGATTGGCGGCCATGATCGCAGATGCTGCCGCGAAAGCCGAGATAGTCCGGGCCTAAGGCAGCAAGGGGCGCAACGTCCTCCAGCTGCAAGGAACCGGCAAGGCCGCTCATCAAGCCAAAGGTCTTCGCGGACTTGACAAAATCGGCAAGGACGTCGCCGACTAGATGACGCCGCAGTCCGCCCGCGGATTTGTCCACCGTGTCCAGCATCACGCCGGCGAAGCCGGCATCGCGCAGCGGCCCGACCAGCGAGAAGTCGGGCGCCTGATCCGCGAACATCACGGCGACGAGGCGGGTTCCCCGAGACGTCTCCTGGCTTAAAGCCGAAATACAGGCCGATGCATCGCCGCCTGGAAACAATCCGATCTTGACGATATCCACGCCGCACTTCGCCAGCCGCTGCACGGCATTGCGCACCGGGTCGGGTTCCATCGGTAGGTCGCCCGCGGTCGCACTCACGATGCGCCGCCGCGCGATGCCGGCCACGCAAGCCGATATAGCTTCTGCGGAAAGTGCGCCGAGCGCACCACGGGATGGATCCTTCAGGTCGAGAATATCAGCGCCGCCCGCCAGGGCGATCTCCGCCTCATGCATCGAGGTCACGCTGGCCAGAAATCCCGTCACGTGAGTTTTTCTCCCGTTGCTGTTTCACTGCCGGCCGATGCCCGATGTGCCTCGATGCGCTGCATCAGCCACGCCCAAGCCTGACGCTCCCGCGGCCCGGCCGTCTTGTCTATGGCGATCTGCAAATAGCCCAACTCCCGATCGATCTTGTCTGCGGGAAGCATGTGCAGCCGGCTGACGAGAATGGCGGCCTCGACGACCGCCGCCTGCGCGCGGTTGAAACCGTGAAAGGGCGCATGCATCGCCTCATGCACAACCTTGCAGCGGAAGCGCGGCCGCTGCTCATCCTCGGTGATGGAGTCAACACTGAGCTCAGCATGGGCCAGGGCGGCATCCAGCACCGCCCCCGGCACATGGGCCGCCGGATGAACTGGCCATTCCTTCCGCCCGGTCAGGCAGCCGGCAAAGATCTGCACGTCGTCGGTATAGTTCGCCACGGCATGCGGATTGGCGCGAAGGTTTTCCAGGGTCTGGGAGGGGCGGAATGGAGCGATGATCAGGTGCTCGCCCTCGACGATCAAGCCGAGCGGCGCGATATGCACGCGGCCCGCAAGATCCTGGGTGCTGACGATGGTCTCGCGGATCATGGCTCGCCGCCGCGCCGCTGCTTGGCTTGGAGCGTAACGCCGGCCGCCTTCAAGTGCTGCAGGTCTTCTGCCTGCCGGTCGGTGGCGCAGCCCCAATCCAAGGGCCTGTCCTGCACATAGCGCTTGCCGAGTTGCCAGGCGATATGGGCCTTGGCCAGTTCGAAGCCGAGATAGAACGCATGGCCGCCATCGCTCTCCACGTTGAGCCGCGGATACAAGTCAAAGGGATCGGCGCCGATGTGATGGCCCTTGCGGTTGTAGATGTGAACGCCGTCCGCGGCCGCCTCGATACGGAAATTGTCGTCGGCAACAGCGCTTGCCGTCTCGGCGATCTCCGCGGCATCGGCGGGGAAGGGTTTGCGATCATGCAGGCTCAGCAGCGATGCATCGATCTGCGACGGCAAGCTGGATTGCTCCCGGGCGGCAAACATCAGGCGCCGCGCCGCGTCGGTTTCCTGCACGGCGCGCCGGCAATGGGGGCTCACTTGGACTACCAGGACATTGCTGATGTGAAGTTCCGACACGATCCCCATCAGCATGGCGGTGACGCCGCTACTGTCGGCGTCGGTCAATTCGGTCAGGTTTCCCGTGCCCATGAGAATCTGCGCATCGGGCCGCAGCCGCCGGAGCTCGACATACCGCACCAGGGAATCGGCAAAGCCGAAATGAATGGGATCGAGGATCGGGTCGGCGAGATAAGCGCGGCCAGTGGCGTCGAGCCGGTCCATGGCGCGCAGCAGCGAGTCCAGATCGCCATGCTGTGCCGGAATCAAGACCGGCGTCGAGGCGACGCTGTCCAGTAAATCCAGCGTATCCTCGCTGACGCTCAGAAGGAAATCGGCGCCGGCCTTGCCGCCGCGTCGCAGCTCCTCGCTGTCGGCGGAATCGACGCTGACCTTGTAGCCTGCGTCGCGCAGCGCGATGACGCTGTCCTCCAGATGGGGAAAGGGCGTATCGGGAAGGCAGCCGATATCGATCACGTCGGCGCCGGCCGCGCGATAGGCCGCGGCGCGGGCGAGGATGCCCGGGACATCCAGCGACGGCGCTTCGACAATCTCCGCGAATATCCGCACGTCATGGCGCGACAGATCGACCGGTTTCCCCTGCCGCCCGAAAAACTCG
Organism: Verrucomicrobiia bacterium; assembly: GCA_035544395.1. Classification (GTDB taxonomy): domain Bacteria; phylum Pseudomonadota; class Alphaproteobacteria; order Dongiales; family Dongiaceae; genus DATKFM01. The sequence goes on along the minus strand of DATKFM010000369.1, from coordinate 4,186 downwards.
GGCAGATCCTTCAGGTCATCGGGGCCGCGGCTGAAGGGCACGCCGAACTCCTGCGCCAGCGCGTCCAGATCACCGCGCGAGCGGCCGGGCAGGATGACCCGGTCGGCCTGCAGCGGCTGCGGCAATCGGCGGCGGATGATATCTGGCGTCATCAATGACGCGACCTTCACGCCGATATCCCGGACCTCGAAAGTGAAGGGCGTCGGCTGCATCGCCGCCAGCACTTTGCCCAGCCGCGGCAGCGCCAAGTGCCCGGTCAGGAAAAGGAGATGTTCAGACATGCCAGACGCGTCGCAAGGGTCTTGGTCAGATCCGCGAGCGACTCCACAACTTGCGTGCTCTCGAAGGATTTCAGTTTCTCGACATTCTCCAGGTCGATGCGACGGGGATAGACTTTCACCATGCCGTGGGGCGCCTTGGTATCCAGCTCCGGCGCGGTGTCGCAGGCGAACACGATGATCGGCACACGGCACTTGCCGGCCTGGGCGAAGACGTTGGTCGCCAGATTGTCGGAGATGCCATAGACGCATTTCGCGACTGTATTCGAAGTCGCCGGCGCGACGACCAGCGTGTGATAGACCCCGTGATAGAAATGCCCGACCGGCGCCGCGCTCGCCGTCGTATCCTTGAAGATGCGCGCTGTTGACGGCAGCTTGTTCATGTCGTCCCGGTACATGCGCACGACCTCGGCCGCCGCGCGGCTGACGAAGACGTCGATGTCGGCGATCCGGCGCATAAGTTCGAGGCTCTCCGGAAAGAAATGGCCGGAACCGGTGAGCGCCCAGGCCAGGCGCTGGGTCTTGCTATCGCGGGCTTTAGACATTCGGGTCGGGTGTTCCGCTGAAATTTGACTGATCTGCAGCGTCATGTTCACCGCAGAGCGGGTCCACCGCAAGGCACAATCCGGGAAATCCCTACGCCGGCAATATGTTGGTTGCCAGCGGAACGGCGCCGGTGTGGAAGGCCCGTGCCGCCAGCCGGTGACTGCGGCTTTCGATGCACCAGCTCGGGCACGGATGCGCTTCCAGCATGCCGGGAAATGCCGCGTCAATGATCCCGCGCCGTGAAAGCTCAGCCGCGGTCCGGGACCCTTTCGGCAGACGCGCCGATTTTACCAGCAGCAGGCCCCGGGCTCTCAATCGCCGCGCCAGCCATAGCGCAAGGCTGTCGGATGTGACATCCCAGCTCTCGGCGATATCCGGCCGCCCAAGGGCCATTTTTGTCGGCAGCCAGACCGGCACTTCCCCGCGCTGCAGGCAGGCCCTGATCGACGGGAGCGTCGCTTCGGTCCGCAGCGAAGGCTCCATGCCCGCAATGGCGCAGCCATATTGCTCCATCGCCAGCAGTGCCATGTGATGGGCCACCGCGTCGGAGAATTTCAGCCGTTTCTGCGCCAGGCGAACCGCATCGGCGAACGGTCCGCCGCCGGGGACGATGACCACCGGCGCCGCCGTTGCCGCGATGACCTTGAGCCAGCGGCGCAGGTCAGGCGAGCCCTGAAGGCTGCCACCGAGCTTGACGACCCAGGGACGCGAAGTATGCCGTGAAAGGCTGGCGCCCAAGCGTCAGCGATTGCCGCCGGACTGGCCGCTGCTGTCGAAGACAAGCGGAAACACTTCGGCGACCGTGGGATTACGCGGCCGGCTTCGTTCGATCTCGACGCCGACGCCGGCGGCGGCCGGCTCCACCTCGAGCTTCTCGACCGTCACCTTGGCCCGGGCAACGCGGCGGTCGGCAAGGCAGATGTCGCAGATCTGCTCGGCCAGCGTCTCCACCAGGTTGATATGGCCGGACGCCACGAGACTGCGGATTTCGGCGATGATTTTGTCGTAGGAGATGACCTTCTCGAGATCGTCGTTCAGCGGTGGAATCGGCCGGCGGACCCGCAGATCCAGGTTGAACCGCACCCGCTGGGTCTTGAGCCTCTCTTCCGGATAGGCGCCGATGCGGCACTCCAGCACCAGGTCCCGCACCAATATGCGGTAGTGATGTTCATCGGCCTCCAGAATGTCCGGGACCGGCAGGGGGATGGCAACGCCACGCTCGCTGGACAAGGGGACCTCGCGTCGTTTTGGCGACCGGCTTTAGGGGCCGGCGCCAATTCCTCACCAATTCTGGCAGAAAAGGGGGGCGCGTAGCAACGCGGCCGAAAATCGCCTGGATATGGTTAAGCTAGCCGCCAAGGCCACCTTTGCCGCTTTCCGGCTCATCCTCGCAGCGTACCTGCCAAGGCATGCCGCCCATCTCCGGTGGAACCGTGACGGGGCCGCCTTGTTCCCGGGCAAGCCAGCGAAACTGCACGAGATAGGCTTCCCGCTCCCGCTCGACCCACTCGCTGCAGCTGCGGTGCGTGCTGTACTTGCCGCTCTCCTGCTGCAGGAAGTGGGTCAGCTCATGCACCAGGATGCTGCGGGCGAACAGGTTGCCGTCGAGATCGAGCCGGCTATCCAGGTAGATGGTTGCGCCCGGCGGCGACCAGCCATAGACGCGGCAGGGCTGCCCGCAGGCCTTCTCCTCGAGCACTTCGTGGGGCACCAGCACCACATTCGGGCTGTCGGCAGGCGCAGGATAACCTGACAATGCCGACGCCGCGACAATCAGGTCGGCGACAAGCTGCCGGAGCGTATCGGCGCTCAAGCAAAGCCGCCAAGGATACTGTGGTAGGAAAGCGGCTCTGCGCGATCGGGCATGTTGCTGCCAGTATCTAGCGGCAGATCCCGAGAACTCAAGTCCTCGACGCCGGACTGCCGATATGGTTCAACCAGCGCCCGAGTATCCAGGGAGCCATTGGCCATGTTTGTACGGATCGCCGTTGCCACAATTCTCGCTGCCTGCGCCCTTCAGGCCCGCGCCGAGGACCTGTCGGCTGCTCAGCGCGCCATCTTCAACACGCCGCATCTGGCAAATATCACGGAGCCGATGACGCTGAGATACACATACAAGCATCAGGGCACCTTGGAACAGGCGTTCGACGATATCGTGGACGTCACCATCACCAAGGTGATGCCGGATGGCGGACGGGATGTCAGCTTCAATTTCCTTTCCGACAAGCATCATCAGGATTTTCCCGTGGTCGAGGGATTTCACAGCAACCCGGTGATCATGATGTTCCTGGAACATGATGTGGCGGGCCTGAGCAGCCAGACCGGCGGGTCCACCCTCTATTTCCGCAATCGGATCCGGGATGCCTTCGTCGATCGCGCGACGGCGGAAGAAGTCACGGTGCCCTACGGCGGCGAGGAGGTGCCGGCAACGCATGTAATGCTGCAGCCCTTCCTGCAGGACCCCATGCGCGAACGCTTCGAAAAGTTCGCGGAGAAGTCCTACGAGTTCTATCTTGCGCCCGATGTGCCGGGCGGCGTCTACAGCATCCGGGTGCTGACGCCCGGCGGTTCGGCGGATAAGCCGCTTGAGGAAAATCTGCTGCAGTTCCAGGATACGGTTCAGTGACCGCGGCATCCGGCGGGAGGAGGAACAAGAGAATGCACAAATCGAAAGCCATTGCCGGTCTGGGATTGACCATTCTCCTATCGGCAACAAGTCCCGCGTCAGCCAATAATGACTATTCGACGGCCACGCTGGCGGACTATGTCTTCGGCTGCATGGCCAGCAACGGCCAGACTCAGGAAATGCTGCAGAAATGCTCCTGCAGCATCGATGTCATCTCGTCGCTGATCCCTTACGAGGAATATGTGCAGGCGGAAACAGTGCTGCGCCTGGTGCAGCGCCCCGGTGAGTCGACATCGGTGTTCCGCGATGCCGCCTGGACGAAATCCGTCGTCGAGGACCTGCGCCGGGCGCAGGCCGAGGCCGAGATCCGGTGCTTTTGAGGCTAGAGGCTTGGCGCCGGTGACACCGGCCAGGCCTGGCTGAACTTCTTCCCGTCGGAATCGACGACCTCGACGCTCATCTCCGCTTCCGCCGTCGGCACAAAGTTGAAATGGAAGCTGGGATCCTCGCTGAGCGAGATGTTGCCCTCCACCGTCATCACCGTACGGTCGCCATAGCGCACGGTGATGTTCTGGATGAAAAGGGCGGGGATGTAGTTGCGCGAGATCTGATCGAACTGCATGCCCGAGAAGTTGGGATGGCTGACTAGGAGCTGCGCCTGGTTCGGCTGATTCAGGGCGATCTGGTCAGGCTGCTTCAGCTTCATCCGGCCGAGATTGGCGAAGGCCTCTTCCTT
>DATKFM010000368.1:0-5188 GCA_035544395.1 Verrucomicrobiia bacterium | reverse complement strand
AGGATCGCCTCGACTGGCGCCTCAACCGCCCGCCGCGGCAGGCGGACCTTCGCCGCACCGTCCTCGCGCCAGCGCTGCACGCCTGAGACGCCGAACGACAGATGGGCGGCGCCTTGGGTGCGTTGCAGGCGGCGGATGGCTTGCGGCTGGCTCACGCGGCGCTCCCCTGGCTGAAGCCCGGAGCATGCCCCCCAGCCGCGCAGCGTCAAGGCCGGCGGGAGCCGCGGTCGATATAGGCCGGCGCATCCGACCAATGCACGGCGGCGCGGTGTTCGAGTCCGATGTCGCGGCGCATATGGGGCGTGAGATTATCGAGGCCGGCAGGCAGAAAGATCGGATTGCGCCGCGCGAATCTGGTCAGCCGCCAAAATCGCAGCAGCGCCGGTTTTGTCATGGCTGGATCTGGACGGCCCGGAACGGTTGATAACGTGCACATAAAGGAATCCTCCCCTGAGAACTGGCGCCCATTCTCTGTGAGTTGATTTTGAATGGAAATTGGCTATGATTGTTCAGTATCCATTCAATATTGAATAATCAGTTCGTTATGGCGGCGCTTCGAGACCTGGATTGGGAGGATCTGCGGTTGTTCTTGGCCGTGGCTCGCGCTGGGACACTGTCGGGAGCGGCGCGCAAAATCCGGGTCAGCCAGCCGACGCTCGGCCGGCGCGTGCGACGGCTCGAGGCCGCCTACGGCCAAGCCCTGTTCCAGCGGCGGCCCGACGGTTTCACCCTGACCGCGGCGGGTTCGGCGCTGCTGGTGGATGCCGAGGCGATGGATGCGGCGGCGGCCAAGCTGGCGTTGCGGCGCGCCGGCGCCGATCCCGCGCCGACTGGCACGGTGCGCATCGCCTCGGGCGAGTGGATGGCGCGATTTTTCGCCGGGTCCGCACCGGAACTCCAGGCTGCGCTGCCTGATATCGAGCTGGAGCTGGTGGCCGCCCAGCAATATGCCAATCTGTCCCGGCGCGAGGCCGATATCGCGCTACGCAACCAGTTGCCTGATGCGGGCGCTCTCTATGTGCGGCAGCTCAAGGGCTTTGCCTATGCGGTCTATGGCAGCCGGGATTATGTGGAGCAAACCCCGGCGGCGGCGGCGGAGTCGCGCTTCCGGACCTGTTCCTGGATCGGCTTCGACGACTCCCTCGCCCATATGCCCACGGCGCGCTGGCTGGCGTCGAAACGGGAAGGGCGGCAGCCGGAGCTGCGCTGCAGCCGCGCCATGTTGGTGATGGACGGGGTGCGGGCCGGCGCCGGCCTCGGTGTGCTCGCCTGCGTTGCCGGCGATGAGGATCCGGCGCTGCAACGACTGACGCCGCCGATCCCCGAATTGTCCGGCCAGCCGCTTTATCTGGTGGTGCACCGGGAATTACGGGCCGTGCCGCGCATCCGCGCCACTTCAGCGGCGATCGTCGCGCTGATGGCGCGACACCGGGCGCGGCTGGACGGCAAAAATTTGCCCGATCTTTCAAACGCCCGGGCGGCACACAATATGTAAGCTCGCCATTGGATTTGATGGCCCGATTGCGGGATAATCCGGAATGGATCGTTTCAACGCCGACCGCCTGAGGATATGGCGATTGTCGCGCTGGCAGACCGGTTTGCTGGCGGCGCTGGTCATTGCCCTCGGCTTGGCCGTCGCCGGGGTGGCGACTGTCCTCGTTGTGATCATTACCCCGATTTTCCTGGCCATCGCCCTGGCGCTGAAATATTTCGGCAGGCCGTCGGAGAAACGCGGCGGCTTCGCGGCGCGCGGCAAGGTCATCGATGCCGACTACGAAGTCATCGCCGTGGAAAACGATGCCGAAACGGACCGTCCCGTCCGGGAATTCAAGAAGACGGGAACGCACAACGATTAGGCAGGCGTCGCCGGGGATCGATACCAGCTATGCATAGATATTAGCTGGGATGCTTTTACAGCCGGCCTTCCCGCATACAAAATAAAGATGAAACATATCCCGCCGGGCCGCGAGGCCCGGCGCCACCGCTACCCATCGGGCCGCTCCGGCCCGGAAGCAGACATCGCCAAACCAGACATCGCCAAACGAGACAACGAAGGAAAGCTGCAGCCATGGAACAAAGACTGCTTGGTGGATCGGGATTCAAGGTCCCCGTGCTCAGCCTGGGCACGGGCACATTCGGCGGCGGCACGGACTTCTTCCGCGCCTGGGGATCGACCGACGCGCAGGGCGCGACCCGGCTCATCGATATCTGCCTGGATGCCGGCCTCAACATGTTCGACAGCGCCGACATCTACTCCAAGGGTCTCGCCGAAGAAGTGCTGGGCAAGGCGATCGCCGGTCGGCGGGACAAGGTGATCGTCTCCACCAAGGCGACCTTCGATTTCGGTCCCGGGCCGAACGATGTGGGATCGTCGCGCCATCATCTGATGCGCGCCGTCGAGGGCAGCCTGCGCCGCCTCGGCACCGACTACATTGATTTGTTCCAGCTCCATGGCTTCGATGCACTCACGCCGATTGAGGAGACGCTGCACGCGCTCGACGATCTCGTGCGCGCGGGCAAGATCCGCTACATCGGCTGCTCGAATTTCTCCGGCTGGCATCTCATGAAGTCGCTGGCGATCTCGGAGAAGTACGGCCTCGCGCGGCATGTGGCGCACCAGGCCTACTATTCGCTGATCGGGCGCGAATATGAGTGGGAACTGATGCCGCTGGCGCTGGACCAGAAGGTCGGCACCGTGGTCTGGAGCCCGCTGGGCTGGGGCCGGCTCACCGGCAAGATCGGCCGCGGCAAGCTGCTGCCGAAGGAGAGCCGCCTGCATGAGACGGCGGCGGACGGGCCGCCGGTGACCGACGAGCATCTCTACCGGGTTACCGATGCGCTCGACGACATCGCGCACGAGACCGGCAAGACCGTGCCGCAGATCGCGCTGAACTGGCTGCTGCAGCGGCCGACCATTGCCAACGTCATCGTCGGCGCCCGCAACGAGGAGCAACTCAAGGCCAATCTCGGCGCCATCGGCTGGAACCTGACGCCGGCGCAGATGTCGGTGCTGGATGACGCGAGCAAGACGACGCTGATCTATCCCTATTGGCATCAGCGCGGCTTCGCCGAACGCAACCCGCCGCCGGTGCCGGTGTAGGCAGATCGGTTTGCGCAGATTTCGGGATCGCTACAGCGTTCCCACGAACACGTCATCGGTCGCCAAATTGCCGGCCGTGAGGCCGGTCGTGTCCGGCATGTCCTTGAACGTCAGGACAGTGACCGAGAAGCCGACATTGACGCGCACTTCGACGTCATTGCCGGTATCGACGAAGGTCACAAGGCCTGCGCGCTGCGCTGTTGCGATGCCGCGGCTGTCGAACAGCGCGTCCAGATTGATCACATCCTGGCTGGCGCCGCCGGCCGTCCTGTCGAAGCCGCTGACCATGTCGGGACCGTCGAGGACATCCTTGTAGATCATCAGGTCCTTGCCGCCGCCAAGGCTGACCGTGTCGGCGGCCTGGCTGCCGAAGACTGTATCGTTGCCATCGCCCGCGACGATCAACTCCGCGCCAAGTCCGCCGGTTATGCTGTCGTCGCCATTGCCGCCATCGAGACTGTCGTTGCCATTGCCGCCGCCGGCGGTGATGACGTCGTTGCCGTCCCCGCCGCTGAGCGAATCGGCCACCGGCGAGCCGCGCAGCGTATCGTTCCCCGCGCCGCCCTCGACGCGGATGGTCGATTGCGCCTCGCTGGTGAAGAGATCGTTGCCGCCGCCCAGGAAGATGCCGGCATTGCCTGACGCTCCGTTGGTGAAGGAGCCTTTCACGAGCACGACATCGTCGCCCGATCCATCGGCCGGGTTGCTGCTGTCGGCATAGAACTGCACGCCGCCATTGATGCCGAGATTCGGATTGTTGTTGAGCGAGATGATGATGTTGTCATTGCCGGCGCCGCCCTCGAGCTGAATCGCGGCGAAGACGCTGTTGTAGATGATATCGAGGCTATCATTGCCGTCGCCGCCCAGCGCGACCGCGCCGTCATCGTCGCGCATCCTGTCATCGCCGGCGCCGGCATCGAGGATATCGGCGCCCTGGCCGCCCTCCAGTGAATCGCTGCCGGCAACACCGCGCAGCGTGTCGGCGCCGTTGCCGCCTCTAAGCGTATCGTTCGCGCCGCCACCGCCGACATCGACGTGGATGGATTGATCGGTCACCAGAATATCGGGCGCCGAATCATCCGGCCCCTGATCGGTGACGACGGCGCTGACCAGAAGGTCGAAGGGCGCCGTACCCGGCGGAACGAGGATCTGCAATCCAGGCAGCTGCGCCGGGGCCAAGGTCCAGCTGCCATCCTTGTTCTGGGTGCCGGCCGAGAGCGTTGCCCCGGCGGGGAGATTGGAGATCTCGATCTCCAGCGATTCGGAGCCGTCGATGTCATTCAGGCTCGCGGAAATATTCAGTGGTGCCGACTGCGTGCCACTCGCGGGATCGCCGATCAGCAGGTCATTCCCCTCGAGGCCTTCGATGCGGTCGCTGCCGAATCCACCGACGATCGTGTCATCGCCCTGCGTGCCGTTGATTGTCTGGTTCGGCGCCGTCACCACCACGTTGGGCTGGACGACGAAATCCGGCTGGTCGGCGAGGGGCGCAATTGTCACGGGCAGGGTGCCGGTCTGCGCCGCCGTGGCGCCGAGGTCGGATCGCGTTGGCTCACGGCTGGTCGCCGTGACGGTCAGCGTGAAATCGTCGCTGGCGTCAGGCGGCGGCGTCACGGTGAGCCCGGTCAGCTGTGATTGAGTCAGCGTATAGGTGCCGTCCGCATTTTTTGTCCCCGCGGACAGGACGGCGCCCACGGGCAGGCCTGTGATATCGATTGTGAGCACTTCCGCGGGGTCGCCGGCGATGACCTCGATCTGCAGGGGGATCGTCGTATCTTCAGTCCCGGCGGCCGGCTGCAGGATCAGGATCGGGGCGTCGGGCGAGGGCAGAACGGCGATTGTCACGGTGGCGGTATTGCTGGCGGCAGCGCCGTCGCTTGCCTGGTAGGTGAATTTGTCGATGCCGTTGAAGTTGCTGTTGGGCGTGTAGGTATAGGTGCCATCGCTGTTGAGCTGGAGCATGCCGTTATCAGGGCCGTCGACCAGGACGGCCGTCAGCTTGTCGCCGTCGGGGTCGGTGTCATTGGCAAGCACGCTGCCGCTGACGGCAACGTCTTCGTCCGTAACTGCGGCGTCATTTGCCGCGAC
>DATKFM010000367.1:0-3446 GCA_035544395.1 Verrucomicrobiia bacterium | reverse complement strand
CGCCGAGGACGGCGACCGCATCAACGCCATCGCGCTGTTCGGCCGTTACGGAGAAATGCTGCCCGATGAAACCCAGCGGGCCGCGCTCGGCCTGAAACTGGCGGATCAGCTGGCGGCGGCCGATCTCGATACCCAGGCGGCCGAACTGCTGCGAGAGTTGAAGCGGACGGCGCCCGATGTCCAGCAAGCGGCCATCGCCGCCAAGCTGGCAAAGATCGATCCCGGCGCGGCCGACAAAATTGTCGCTGCAGAAGTCGCGGCAGACAGCACGACCGCGACATCAGCCGCCATGACGATCACCGCTCCAACAGATGATTTCGGCGGCGACCCCGACAGCCTGTGGCGCGACAAGCGCTGGAGCGAAGCCGCCGATGGCTATCTCCGCCGCATCGCCGAGACCACGGGCAAGGCCCGGCCGCGATTGATCCTGCGCGCCGCGGCTGCGCTGATGCTCGCCGGACGAAACCGCGAGCGGATCGTACTCGGCGACAATCTCGGCGGCGAGATGAAAGACACTGCCCTGGCCGATCTCTTCAAGCAACTTACCGCGCCCGGCGCCGACTACTCTCTGCTGATTGCGCCTGACATGGCAAAAGCCCTGACGGTGAGCGAGTGATCAAGTATCAGCACATTCAACGCCAACAATCCGGTGGCGCGCTACGCTGCTCGGGCGTATGCTTGCAACATATTGGAGTACACATAGGTTTATATAGTAAATCACCTAATTGTATTACAATAAGTTGTGATAGACATCATGGGCAAAGGGCTAGTTTGTCCAAAGTCGTCACGGAGATGCGAGAAATTGCTGGCCTAAGGCCTGCAAAGTACTCGATAGAACTACGGGCCATGGAGACATTGCCGCGCGCGCCTCACCGCTTTCGCGGCGCAGCACGCATGACCAGCGTCAATGAAATAGTGGACAAACATGCCGCAGATTGGCGAAACCGACCCCGCGTAGGAGTTAGCACACACATTACCGGTTGGTCGGAATCCGTCTTCTCGAGCGATAACCGAACGATCGGAGCATAAGATGCAAGAACATGCATCTGCAGCGCAGGTTGCAGAAAAGAACGGCGAAACGGCCGCCCAAGGCGCCGCTGCCGCAACAGACACGGTGAAACAGGCGTCGAAGGTAATGCGTATTATTCTGGCCGACGATCACGACCTCATCCGCGATACGCTGGAGGTCTATCTGCAGAAGCTTGACACCAAGGTCGACGTTCTGCACGCGGCCACGCTGGCCCAGGCCCTGGACGCCGCCAAGGGCGCGACCGACGCGTCGCTGGTGCTGCTGGATCTGCGCATGCCCGGTATGAACGGCCTCGCCGGTTTCCGCGCCATGCAGAAGGAATTGCCGACCACGCCGATCGTAATCTTCTCCGGCGACACCAACCCGGATCTGATCAAGGCCTCGCTGCAGGCCGGCGCTGCCGGCTTCATTCCCAAGACGATGCGCGCGCCCGCGATGATCAACGCCTTGCGCCTCGTTTTGTCGGGCGAGCGCTATGTGCCGGACCTCGCCATGCTGACGGGCGACGGCAAGGCCGGCGCCAGCGTCGATACCGGCGGTGCCTTCTCGCAGCTGACGCCGCGGGAGCGCGAGGTGCTGGGCTTGCTGGTCAAAGGCAATTCCAACAAGCAGATCGCCCGCCAGCTCAAGATCGAGGAGATCACGGTGGCGCTGCATTTGCGCTCGATCTACCGCAAGTTGAACGTGGCGAGCCGGACCCAGGCGGTGCGCCTGGCACTGCAACTCGGCTGGGAAGAGTAGCCGCCCACCACCATCAATTCCGGACCATCGTCCGGCGCGTCAGAAAAAGCGGCGGACTTGTCCTGCCGCTGGCGCCAGTGCCATTCCGTGCGATCGACCCCTTGTCCAGCGAGGTTAGCCGCTGCCTGAGGTCCGGTTCCGCCGGATAAGGAGTTATAGTCCCGGCGCGCGCAGCGGCACGGTAAGGTAGGCGCCGAACTCCTCGACGAAGTTGCAGCTCACGCGCGCATGGACGCGGCCCTGGCGATCGTCGAACTCGGCGCCCGCGGCCAGCGGCAGCGCCGGCGTGTGCCAGACGCCGGGGTGGAAATAGATGCCGAAGCTGCCGTCGCAGTAGAAGCCGGTGAACTTCTCCGGCGCGATGTCGTCGCCGGGCAGCGCCAGCGGTACGATGTAGGGGATGCGCTGGCGCGGGAAGAACAGTTGCCCTCCGTCAGGGTGGTAGTTGGCATGCCAGACCAGCACCCGCGAGCGGTCGGGCGACGGCGTGGTTTCCGAGGCCTCGCTGGGATCGCGGCTCCAGCCGATCAGATAGCTGTCGCCGACGGCATCGTTGCGGCCATAGAGGACCTCGCCCTTCCATGTGAAGGCAAAGGTGCCCTCGGTCGTGCCGCCCTGGTCGCCGGTATCGTCATCGACGGGGCGCCAGCCCTGCGCCGGCCAGCGCACGATCTCGATCTTCGCCGAGGGAAAATCGCGCTCGATGCGGCCATACCCGGCGAGAGTTTCCGCCGTTGCCTCGACAATCCTGATTTCAAACTGTGCGCAACGCGCCGCCGGTTTGGGTGCCGCCCGGTGTGCCATGGATATTCCCCGTTATTGTGGACGCCGGCTCGCGAAGCGGCGCCTGCGGCGTCAGCGAGCCATGGCCCAGAAGTCCCGGTAGTTATCCTGGCTCGATTGCCTGGCGCCCGCAACCTCGGACGCCCGCAGCGACCTCGTCGTGCGGCATTTCACGCAGGTGCCGAGGATGTCGCCATGGGCGCCGGAGAAGACCTTGAACGCGTTGCCGCCGCAATGTGGACAGGTCGGATCCATTGATATCCCGCTGCTTGCCGACGCCAGTGAAGCAGCCAAGCCTTACGTTTTGCGCGATTGTTTTGTGAAGGCTTTGTGACGGCTGAGCTCACCAGCCCGGAACAATCCAGCTTGCAGCGGGTTCCTGTTTCATGCCTGCCCGCCAGGCCAAGCAGCCAATAAGATCCGTCCCATGAGCCCAATTTCTTTGTTCCTTGCATTGATCACCTTGATGGTAACTTGGTGCAGCGCGATGCTGTTGGTCGGGTAGCCTGCGGCTCCATCGGCACCGGACTCACTGGTCCGCTACCCTGAGCCCAACCCTGCCGGCGACGTCCGCGGCTCCGCCCCAAATAACCCGGGGCGACAAAGGGAGAAGGCTCATGCTTGTATTGCAGAGATTTGTGGCTGCGCTCGTGGTCCTGAGCGCAGTGCCGCTTGCAGCTCAAGATTCAAAGACCATCCAACACGCCGAGGGTTGCGAAGCCGCGCCGCCGGACGCCGTCCTGGAACTGCCGGCGCCGGTCGGATACTGGGCGCGGATCGTCTGCACGCCAACCGGCCACACGCTGGCGCCAGCCACGGGCGATGCCTGGGAGATCAAGGAGGACTCACGGGCGGCCGGCATCGCGGCCGGAGCCGGCGGCGACGCGGCCGA
>DATKFM010000366.1:0-10301 GCA_035544395.1 Verrucomicrobiia bacterium | reverse complement strand
TCATCCGGCCGAGATTGGCGAAGGCCTTTTCCTTGTCCTTCAGCGATGGCGCCGAACAGCCGCCCGCCGCCTTCACGAACTGCAGGGCCATGTGCAATGAGCCGTCATTCAGTTCCGCGATGGCCCGCACGTTGGTGTACTCGTTGATGCGAACGCGGGTCGAGAAGGTCGCGTCGCCGCTATCGAGGGTGAAGTGAAACACGGCGGCTTCGGGCGCCGGGTTCTTGTCAATGACCAGATGAACCGTCTTGATGTAACGCTCGGCCGTTTGCGGAATTGCCGCATGCACGCTCACGGGCACGATGGCGGCGTCATAGGCCCGCTTCGGTGCCTCCACCGTGATGATGCCGTCGTTTTCGGCAATGACCTTATCGCCGAACAGGGCGTCACGGATATCCGGCCAGGGATCGTCGACAGTTTCGGCTTTGGCCAGCCCGGTTCGGCCAAGCAGAGGCGCCAAGGCGGCCGAGAGGAAGAAAATGCGACGCGAGATCATGGGCAGTACCTTCATGGGAATTAACGCATCCTAGCACAGTTTGGCTGGGGGTTACTCCCATTCCAATTCGGCATAGGCGGTCACGACATTGCGAGCATTGTAGTCATTGAACAATTGCCAATTCCGCCGCTCGGACTGGCCCGCGGATTCGACAGCCTTTTCCATGGGGACGTTGGCGGCAATCAGGTCGCGTAGATCAGCCCGAAGCCGCTGAAGATAGCGCTCTTGCGGCTCAAGCGCGGCGGGCCAGGGTGCGGAGACTGGGCCGTGGCCCGGAACGACACGATCGGCCGCCATTGTGCGCAGGGTGGCCATGACCGACAGCCAGCCGTTAAGGCTGCCGTCGATGGCCGGCAGGCGTTCCATGAACATCAGGTCTGACGCGAGCAGCGTTCCTGTGGCGCCGTCAAAGACCGTCAGGTCGTTGTCGGTGTGGGCTGTCGGATGCGACTCCAAAATCAAGGTCCGGCCGCCGAGATCCAGTTCCTGCGCGCCTTTGACCAGTTGCGTCGGCGCCACCACACGGGTTCCTTCGGCTGCGTCGCCGAGCAGTTCATGGACCTGGTCGAGGTAAAATTGGCCGCGCGCCGCAAGTGACTCCGGCAGCTTGTAGTGGCCCCAGATCTGCGGTCCGTCGCTGTCGAACGCGGCATTGCCGAAGATGTGATCGGGATGCACATGGCTGTTGATCACGTGGCGCACCGGTAGCGTCGTCAGGCCGCGGATGGCGTTGCGTAAGCGCGTCCCCCAGGCCAGGCTGCCGCCGGTATCGACAACCGCAACGGCGTCATTCCCGATGATCACGGCGATGTTGGCGATGGCGCCAAGGTTGCCGCCGGTGGCTTCCTCATGAATGCCGTGGAACACATGAACGCCGGCGGCGACTTCCGTCAGCTCAACCGCATCTGTTGCAAGGGCCGCCGCTTGCGCCTTCAATCCCGGCAGGCAGCAGAAAGCCGCCGACAGCAGGCATCCGCAGGCGCGACGGCGCGCCAGAGGGGGTGGATGCGAATGGTGCCGTGACAATCCGGCGATGGAGCCCGCAGCGCTCATTCAAACACGGCGGAATCCCTGTTGGTCGTGCTGTCCATGCCGATGATCTTGTCGACGCCTTTTGCGCCGCGGAACCTGGCGCCCTGCAGATCGGCCATTGTGAAATTGGCGCCGTCGAGAATAGCGCCGGAAAAGTCGGCGCCGCCGGCTTCAGCCCGCATCAGGTTCACGCCCGAGAGATCGGCGCCGTTGAAATCGGCGAATTCCAGCATGGCCCGCGACATGTCGGCACCGGCCAGCTTGGCGCCGTGCAGGCTGGCATTGCGCATGGAAAGCCGCATCAACCCCATGGACTGGTTGCGCATGTCCGCACCCATGGCCGCACCTTCAAGATTGGCGTTGTTGAGAATGGCATTCTCGAAGTTGCACACCAGCTTTGCGCCGGCAAGGTCGGCCCCAGTCAGATCGGCCTCCGCCAGGATGGTGGAGAAGGCGCTGGCGTTCCTGAGCTTTGCGCCGGTCAGATTGGCGCCGCGCATGATGGCCAGATCGATCAAGGTGCCGGATAGATCCGCGCCGGCGAGGTTGGCCCGCTTCAGGTTGGCGCCCGTCAGGTTGGCGCCGCGAAAATCGACGTTGGCGAGATCCAGGCCGGAAAGATCTTTGCCCGAGAGGTCGAGCGCCGTGCCGCCTTGATGCGCGGCAAGGAGCCCGCGAACTTCATCCGCAGTGAGTTCCGCGGCCGTGGATGATCCCGTACCGGTCAACAAAGCTGACGCGATGATCGCTGCATTCAGCATGGGCAAGCGGAGCAATTTCATGACCACCTCGCGCCCGGCAGCGGATGCTGCATCGCGTTTGGGCCGAGTTCTGGGGATATCTGTGCCATAGATTTCTTTGCTCTATTCAGGTTCGGTGAGCTGCGTGAGCAAGCTCCCATGCGCTCTTTTCGCGCTGCACAATGAGCGCTGACAGCGCCAATAGCAGTTGGTCCGACAAGATCATAGCATCACTCGCTAGAAAATTTACAAACGGCGCTTGCGGGCGATTGCAAAGTCTGCATAATGTTTTTTGTCGCTACCCTATCGAGCGGACGTCCAACCGGGCGAGGGACGGGGGCACCCCAACATAGTGTGCTCCTGCGGACAATCGTGATAGCGAGCTGGTGTAGTACCAGCCGCCTCTGACTAAAGGAGGTGTTGTCCAGGGAGCAAGCGGCGCCACTCATAATTTGAGATGCGAACGGCTCCCGCCTGTGCGGCTCGGGCGTTTTTCCGTGAGATTTCGGCAACAAGGGAGGAGTGGGTAATGAAGTCAAAATTGCTATTGAGAGCGGGTCTAATGACCCTTGCTGCTGCCGTGGCACTGCCGGCCGCGTCATCGGCAAACGACGAGCTACTTGGTTTGCAGAAGGATCCGAAACAGTGGACCCAGGCAGCTGGCAACTACGCCAATACGCGCTATAGCGAACTGTCGCAAATCAACGCCGGCAATGTCGGCAGCCTGCAGGTCGCATGGCAGTTCTCCACGGGCGTTCTGCGCGGTCACGAGGGTGGACCTCTGGTGATCGGCGATACTATGTTCATCCATACGCCGTTTCCGAACATCGTCTTCGCGCTCGATCTGAACGACAACGGCCGCGTGATCTGGAAGTACGAGCCGAAGCAGGACCCGGACACAATTCCGGTGATGTGCTGCGATACCGTCAATCGCGGCGTTTCCTACGCTGATGGCAAAGTCATTCTGCACCAGGCCGACACGACGGTTGTGGCGCTCGACGCCAAGACCGGCAAGGAAGTCTGGAAGGTCGCCAACGGCGATGCGAAGAAAGGTGAAACGGGCACCAGCGTTCCGCACATCATCAAGGACAAAGTCATCGTCGGTATCAGCGGTGGCGAGTTCGGCGTGCGCGGCAGCGTAACGGCCTACAACCTGAAGGATGGCTCGCTCGCTTGGCGCGCTTATTCCATGGGCCCGGACTCCGACACGCTGTTGGACCCGGCGAAGACCACCAGCCTCGGCGAGCCGGTCGGCAAGGACTCCGGCACCTCGACCTGGGAAGGCGATCAATGGAAGATCGGCGGCGGAACGACTTGGGGCTGGTATTCCTATGATCCAGACCTCGACCTGTTCTACTACGGCTCCGGCAATCCCAGCACCTGGAACCCGAAGCAGCGGCCCGGCGACAACAAGTGGTCGATGACCATCTTCGCTCGCGATCCGGATGACGGAATGGCGAAGTGGGTCTACCAGATGACTCCCCATGACGAATGGGACTTCGACGGCGTCAACGAGATGATCCTGGCGGACATCGACATCGGCGGCAAGACCCGCAATGTCCTGGTCCACTTCGATCGTAACGGCTTCGGCTACACGATGGATCGGGCGACGGGCGAACTGCTCGTTGCCGAAAAGTACGATCCGGCTGTGAACTGGGCGACGCATGTCGACATGAAGACGGGTCGTCCGGAAGTCGTGGCGCAGTACTCGACCGATCAGAACGGCGAAGACGTCAACTCGAAGGGCATTTGCCCGGCGGCCCTGGGCAGCAAAGACCAGCAGCCGGCGGCGTTCTCTCCGAAGACGAAGCTGTTCTACGTGCCGACCAACCATGTTTGCATGGACTATGAGCCGTTCCGCGTAAGCTATACCGCGGGCCAGCCCTACGTCGGTGCGACCTTGAGCATGTACCCGGCACCCGGCGGCACGCATCTCGGCAATTTCATTGCCTGGGATGCAGCGACGGGCAAGATCGTCTGGTCGGATCCAGAGCCCTTCTCCGTGTGGAGCGGCGCCCTGGCGACGGCCGGCGACATCGTGTTCTACGGAACGCTGGAAGGTTATCTGAAAGCTGTCGATGCCAAGTCGGGTAAGGAACTGTTCAAGTTCAAGACCCCGTCCGGCATCATCGGCAACGTCAACACCTATGAGCATGGCGGCAAGCAGTACGTTGCCGTTCTGTCCGGTGTTGGCGGCTGGGCCGGAATCGGTCTGGCGGCCGGCTTGACGGAAGACACGGCTGGCTTGGGTGCGGTCGGCGCTTACAAGGCGCTGAACAGCTACACCCAGCTCGGCGGTGTGTTGACGGTGTTCTCACTGCCGTAAGCTTCAACCTGTGACCTGAAGCGATCAGGCCCGGCACGGCGAAAATCAAATCGCCCTGCCGGGCCCTTTTTTCAATCGACATGACTTTGGAAGAGTTGAGCGGGCGGGGGCGAATGGCGGCTAGTAGAGGCCGTCTTGCTCGCAGCATCCGAAGCAGCAACCGCGACGAGGGACTTGCAGAATGCTGATGAAGTTTATCCGCCACTTGACGCTGATGCTGGCGGTCGTGGCTATCGGAGCAATCGATTTTCCGGTGGCTGCCCAAGAGGATGAGAAGCCCTACAAGATTTCGGAAGACGGCACGGTCGACTGGTATACCTACAGCGGGTTTCGCCGGTATCATGCCGACTGCCATGTCTGTCATGGCCCGGACGGCTTGGGGAGCTCATTCGGCCCTGCGCTCGTGGATTCGCTGAAGACACTTACGTATGAAGACTTTCTCGATACCGTCACCAACGGACGCAAGAATGTCTCGACATCGAGCGACAAGGTCATGCCCTCATTTGGATTGAATCCGAATGTCATGTGTTTCATCGACGACATCTATGCGTATCTTAAGGCTCGGTCCGACGGAGTCGTGCCGCGCGGCCGTCCGGAAAAGCATGCCGACAAGCCGCCCGAAGCTCAGGAACGCGATACGACCTGCCTCGGCGGCTAAGATCCGCGAACGAACTTTGCAAAGCGGCGCCATGATCAGCAGATGTGAAACGTCATGCCGGCCCAACTTGCATGACAGGATAGTGCTGGCCTGGGCCACTTTTGCTTTGGCGATTGTGACGCTGTTCTTCGCGCCGGCTTCCTTGATGGCGCAGACCTCGGAAACGATCGATACCACCTCTCTGCGAGTTTGCGCCGATCCCAGCAATCTTCCCTTCTCCAACGACAAAGGCGAGGGGTTTGAGAACAAGATCGCGGAACTCTTCGCCGCCGATCTCGGCGTTCCGGTGCGCTATACCTACTATCCCGATTCCATGGGGTTCATCCGCTCGACATTGAATGCGCGGCGCTGCGATATCATCATGGGCACGGTCTCGGGCAACGAGTTGCTGCAGAATTCCAATCCCTACTACCGGTCCACCTATGCGTTGATCTACAAGGTCGATCGTGGCCTGACGCTGAAGTCACTCGATGATCCGGTTCTGCAGACTTTGAAGATCGGCGCGATTGCCGGAACGCCGCCGACCACGATCCTGGCGACGCAAGGGCTGCTGAACAATCTGCAGAGCTATCAGCTTGTCGTCGATACGCGATTTGATCACCCGGCCGCCCAGATGATTCACGACGTTGCCACCGGCACGATCGATGTCGGCGTGCTCTGGGGACCGATCGCCGGTTTCTATGCAAAACAAGAGTCGGTTCCCTTGTCCGTGGTTCCGCTGGAAAGCGCGAACATGCCGATGCAGATGGACTATCGCATCACCATGGGCATCCGCCACAATGAGCCGGAATGGAAGCGCAAGATCAATGACCTGATCCGCAAGCATCAGGCCGAGATCAACGAGATTCTCTTGGGCTACGGCGTGCCGCTGCTGGACTCCCAGGGCAAGCCGCTGACGCAATAGTCTTCGCTGCTAAGCGCCGCGCCGTCTCACGACTCCTGAAGATACAGCCTGCGCCAGGACTCGATGATTCCGGAATCGGCCCGTTGCTGTCGCGGAATATCGACCGCGGCGATCTTGTCCACGGTTCCCGGCGAAGCCGTCAGCCTGATAATTCTGTCGGCAAGCAAGACGGCTTCACGGGTGTCGTGGGTGACGAAGAGCACCGTTGTCGGCCGGCGTTGCCAGATATCCAGCAGCATCAATCGGAGCTTCTGCGCCGTCGCTTCGTCGAGCGACACGAAAGGTTCGTCCATCAACAGCAGATCCGGCTCGACGGCGAAGGCGCGGACCAGGGCGACTCGCCGGCTCATACCCACCGATAATCGTTCCGGATAGGTGTCGCGGAAGTCACTCAATCCGGTCATTGCCAGAAGCTCGTCGACGATGCCGGTGTTCTGCCCTGGCCGCAACACAAGCTGAATGTTCTCCGCAACGGTGCGCCACGGCAGAAGTCGCGACGTTTGAAATACATACCCGATGATCGGCCCGCCCCGGTTCGGATCGCCGCCGCCATTTACTTGACCGGAGAAGTCGCTGTCCAAGCCCGCGATAATGTTGAGAAGCGTCGTCTTGCCGCAGCCGGAAGGGCCGAGGACGCAAACGAACTCCCCCGGCTTCACACTGAAGCGCAGGTCCCTCAGCGCAGTGACCGGTGTTGCCGCACCCACGGGCACGAAGCGCTTGAGCGCGATGTCGATCGTCAGCTCTTTCATCGGCGCCAACGGACAATGTAGCGGTCGAGGGGACGAAGCACGCCGAACTCGATGAGTTGAACCACGGCGACGAAGGCAATCGTGTAGGCAATGATCGAGGCGACGTCGAAAAACGAGAAGAACACGTAGATTTGAAATCCAACCCCATTGCTGCGGCCCAGAAGC
Source organism: Verrucomicrobiia bacterium (assembly GCA_035544395.1). Lineage (GTDB taxonomy): Bacteria > Pseudomonadota > Alphaproteobacteria > Dongiales > Dongiaceae > DATKFM01. The sequence goes on along the minus strand of DATKFM010000366.1, from coordinate 3,228 downwards.
TCCACGACCAGGACAATCTTCCATATCAAGGCAAGTCCCGAACGCGCGGCGGCTATGAAAAACGGCGACAGCTCGGGGATGATGACGTGACGCAATGTCTTGATACGGCCAAAACGGAAGACGGCGGCCATTTCCAGATTGTCCCGGCTGATGGCGCGCGCGCCCTCCCGCATGGTGACCGCGACGTTGGGAATCTTGTTGATGGCAACCGCAATGACGACAGCCAGTTCGGAGAACCCGAACCAGAGATAGCAGAGCACGGCCGCGACCAGCGCCGGAAATGTCAGCAGGACGATGAGCCAACTGTCGAAAAAGCGGTCGAACCCCGGCAGCCGGCCCATGGCAATTCCCGCGGCACAGCCGATGGCCATCGCGACGAGGAAGCTTGCGGCCACGCGCAACAGCGTAATCCCAAGATGATAAAACAGGCTCCCGTCGGAAAGCTCGCCACCCAGAACAAAGGCGACCGTGGCCGGACTCGGCAGCTTGCGCGGACCGAGCAGGAGACTGCCGATTTGCCAAAGAAGTATCAGGACCGCCAGCGAAGCGGCCCTGACAACGAAATCCCGGGATCGAGTTGAAGCAATCAATAGCTTAGATCGGACCAGAAGGTGCCGGGCTGCAGCGTGTCGGATTTCCCAATCAGCTCCTGGCCGCCGAGTTTCGCCATGATGGCGAAAAGCGCCGCCGCATCGGCTCGCTCGGCATCGCCCCAGACCGCTGGGATGCCGGCACGGAAACCGTCACGCAGCGCCGTAAACGTCGCATCATCCGGCGCTTTCATCATCGGCCGCAAACGCTGCCATTCCTCATCCGATTCAGCGAGGATCGTCTTCGCCTGACGGCTCGCCTCGATCAGGCCGAGAACGTCCGCCTTGTGTTCCGCTGCCCAACTCGTGCTGAACACATATCCGAGCAGAGGAACCGCCGTCGTGATGCCGAGCTCATGCGCTGCTTCCTCGGCGCCGATGATCTTCCGAAAACCTTTGGCTTCAAGTTGGGCGACGAAGTTCCAGTTGTTGATTACCGCATCGATCTCGCCAAGTTGGACCTGCTCGTTCAACAGCGGCGGGGCGGCGAAAATCTTCTCGATGCTGGCGTCCAGGTCCAGTCCATCCCGCTTCGCCGCCATGGCGCGGATGACCAGCCAGCTCTTGTCGACCGGACCGCCGGCTATTCCGACGCGCTTGTCTGTGAGATCGGCAAGACTCTTGATTGGTGAATCGCCGGGCACCATCAGAGAGCCGACCGAGGTGGAGTAAGGCGCGAACGTGAAGTCTGCGCCATCGGCCCGCTGCCTCGACACCCAAAGCCAGTCTGTCACGATGACATCGACTTCGCCGGCCTGCAGCGCCACGGCCGTCGCCTGGTTGTTCGCGAGCTCGACGATGTCGAGATCGATGCCGGCCGCCTTGTCGAGGCCATGCTGCTTGATTACGTCCAGCTCCCAGCTGACGGTGCCGAACTTCAGCACGCCGATCTTGACCGTTCCGGCTTCCGCCGTGCCGCACAAAAGCAGGGCAAGACCGAACAGGCCCCCGGTCAATGAAAGCTTCGATCGCCACCCGATCATGATTGGTCCTCCCGGAGATGTGTGATGCCCTGTTTGGGCGTCCGCCAGCGCTGCGGATTCGAGATAGTTCCTCTTCTTGCAGTAGTTTGCGGGAGGAATTATAACATTTACAAAGGAAAAACGCATCGTCCGCGATTGCCTGAGACGGCCCGGCGCCGAGCCGGTCGGACGCTGCTTCAGAGGAAGCGATTGCGGAGGTGCGGCTTGCAAACCCTGCGGTTCTTGGCGTCCTGCGGCGTGTTCATCTTCTTGTCGGCCGGCCCTCCGGCGAACCTTTCCGCCCAGTCGCAAACGACACCGGTCAACATTCCCATCGCTTACCTCACCCAGCACACCAAGACCCTGCCGCCATTATCGCTTGCCGATCAGCCGACCGATAACAACGGCCTTTGGGGTGCCCGGCTGGGGATCGAGGACAACAATACGACTGGCAAGTTCACGGGGCAGAATTTCGTCCTCAGCGAGGCCGTGGTGGCGGAGGACGGAGACATCGCGGCTGCGTTTCGCGATCTCTATGGCAAGGGAAACCGCTTCTTCGTCATCGACCTGCCGGAGAGCCAATTGCTGGCGGTCGCCGACCTGCCGGAGGCGAAGGACGCACTGTTGTTCAACATCCACGCCAAGGATGACGATCTGAGAAATGACCAATGCCGCGCCAATGTCCTGCATGCGGTTCCCAGCTATGCGATGCTTGCCGATGGTCTGGCGCAATACCTGATCTGGAAGCGCTGGGCGAACTGGCTGCTGGTGACGGGCACCGGCGAGGATGACAAGCATTTCGCCGACGCCTTGCGCCACGCCGCCGAGAAGTTCAGCGCCGCGATCGTCGAAGAACGCGTCTTCGACGCCGAACCGGGCGCGCGCCGCACCGATACCGGCCATGCGCAGATTCAAAAGCAGATGCCGGTCTTCACCCAGGATGCGCCGGACTATGACGTCCTCGTCGTCTCCGATGTCCGCGATGCCTTCGGCGAGTATCTGCAATACCGCACCTGGGATGCACGACCGGTCGTCGGAACGCAGGGGCTCTTCCCGACGGCTTGGCATCGCAGTCAGGAACAATGGGGCGCCACGCAGATGCAGAATCGCTTTGCGCGGTTCGCCGGCCGCTGGATGACTGAGCGCGACTATGCCGCCTGGGTCGCGTTGCGGGTCGTCTCGGAGGCGACGACTCGGACAAAGGCGGCGGATCTGCCGACGGTATCCGCCTACATCCGCAGTCCCGAGTTCGGCGTTGCCGGCTTCAAGGGGCAGAAACTGACATTCCGCGATTGGGACGGGCAGCTCCGCCAGCCGATTCTGCTGGCGACGACCCGCGTGCTCGTTTCCGTCTCGCCGCAGGAGGGATTCCTGCATGAGTTCAGCGAGCTCGACACCCTCGGCTACGACCGGCCGGATACCACCTGTAAATTCCAATAGAATCGGCGCGGGTTCCCATCAAGAACGAGACGCCACATCGGGAGGAATGAGTATGAGATTGACCATTGCCGCACTTGCCGGCTTTGCCGCTGCGATCCTCGCAGTGCCGGTCGCGGCGGAAACGATCTTCGTCTCCAATGAAAAAGACAATAGCATCTCGATTCTCGACGGCGCGACGCTGGAAGTCGTGAAGACCGTTCCCGTCGGCCAGCGTCCCCGCGGCATCACCCTCAGCC
>DATKFM010000365.1:0-10594 GCA_035544395.1 Verrucomicrobiia bacterium | reverse complement strand
CCATCCGGCGGCTGGGGCGTCGTACGGACGTTCTACTGCGCAGCCGCCAACAAACAAAACTACTGAGCTGACGCAATTTCTAGGGAGATAAAAACATGAATATCGCGTTTGCACGGCTTCGCACGGCAGCGCTTGCGGGAGCGTTTATCCTCGCGGGAACGCTGGCCGCTCAGGCCGAGACCGTTTTCCACCGCGGCAACGGCGCGGAGCCGGAGACGCTGGATCCGCAGAAGCTGACCGGCATCACCGAAGCGAATATCACCTACGACCTCTTCGAAGGGCTGGTCACCATGGACCCGCACGGCCAGGAAACGCCGGGCGCCGCCGAGAGTTGGACCGTCAGCGATGACGGCCTGGTCTACACCTTCAATCTGCGCAAGGACGGCAAGTGGTCGAACGGTGAGCCGTTGACCGCCGATGACGTTGTCTACTCTCTCCGCCGCCTTGTCGATCCGGCAACAGCCGCCGACTATGGCTACATCCTGGCGCCGGTGAAGAACGCCGACGACATCAACGGCGGCAAGATGCCGGTCGATCAGCTCGGCGTCGAAGCAGTCGATCCCTACACAGTGAAGATCACGCTGAAGGCCTCGACGCCCTATTTCACCGGCATTCTCGCCCACAGCTCCTGCCAGATCGTCAACAAGGCGACGATCGACAAGTTCGGCGATGAGTGGACCCGTCCGGGCAACTCCGTCAGCAACGGCGCCTATGTGGTTTCCGAATGGGTGCCGCAATCGAAACTGGTGCTGAAGAAGAACCCGAACTTCCATGACGCCGCCAACGTCAAGATCGACACGGTCATCTATTACCCGACCGAGGATCTGGACGAGGAGTACAAGCGCTTCAAGGCCGGCGAACTGGATTTCACCTATGACGTCCCGTCCGAGCGCATTAAGGAAGCCGAGGCGGAGATGCCGAAGGAATTCCACAACGCGCCGTACTTCGGCACTTACTTCTATGGCATCAACATGACGCGCGAGCCGCTGTCGACGAACCTGGCATTGCGCAAGGCGTTGATGCTGGCGGTCAACCGCGAGGTGCTGACAGACAAGATCACCCAGGGCGGCGAGTTGCCGGCCTATGCGTGGGTGCCTCCTGGCGTCCCGGGTTATGAGCAGCAGAAGATCGAAGGCGCTGGCATGACCCAGGCGGAGCGCAACGAGCTGGCCAAGAAATACTATGCCGAGGCCGGCTACAGCGCCGACAAGCCCTTCAAGCTGGAGATCCTCTACAACACCAGCGAGAACCACAAGAAGATCGCCGTCGCCATCGCGTCCATGTGGAAACAGACGCTGGGCGTCGACGCGACGCTGAAGAACGAGGAATGGAAAGTCTATCTGGATACCCGCGAACAGAAGCAATACGACGTGACTCGCGCGGCCTGGATAGGCGATTACCTCGATCCCAGCAATTTCATGGAGCAGCACACCCAGTTCGCCGGTACGCAGAACGATCTGGGCTACAATAACAAGACGTTCGACGACGATCTGCGAAAGGCGCAAGTGACGCCGGATCCCGGCGAGCGCATGAAGGTTCTAGAGGCAGCCGAGCAGGTGTTCCTGGCCGACGTGCCGATGATCCCGATCTACCACTACACCAACCAGCATCTCGTCTCGACCAAGGTTGCCGGCTACTACGACAATCTGCTGGGTTGGAATCTGACCCGCTACATGTCGCTGTCGGAATAGCCCTGGTCCTTTAGACAGGCGCTCCATCTGAAGCCGCCGTCCGCGAGAGATCGCGGGCGGCGGCCAGGGTGGAGGCTCCGAAACCTAGAAAGGCCCGGAGCATGCTGCGTTACATTATCAAGAGGCTGCTGGGCGCAATCCCGACCCTCTTCATCATCATCACCATCAGCTTTTTCATGATGCGCCTCGCGCCGGGGGGCCCGTTCAGCCGCGACCGGAATCTGCCGCCGGAGATCGAGGCCAACATGATCAAGGCCTACCATATGGACGAGCCGCTTTGGCTCCAGTTCCTGCGGTACCTGGGCAACCTGCTGCAAGGAGATTTCGGACCGTCATTCAAGTACAAGGACTTCTCCGTCAGCGAACTGATCGGTGGCGGATTTCCCGTCTCTCTAATGCTGGGCGGCATCGCCATTTTGCTGGCGCTGGGCATCGGCATCGCTGCGGGAACGATGGCGGCGCTTCGGCAGAACAGCCGCACTGACTACGCAACCATGGGCTTTGCCATGGTGGGAATCGCGATCCCGAATTTCGTGATCGCGCCGATGCTCACGCTCTTTATCAGCCTGAAACTCGGCTGGCTGCCGGTTGGCAGCTGGGGCAGCGCCAAGCACATGGTGCTGCCCATCATCGCCCTCGCGTTGCCGCAGATCGCCGCGATCGCGCGACTGACTCGCGGCAGCATGATCGAGGTCCTGCGCAGCAATTTCGTGCGCACGGCCAGATCGAAGGGTTTGCCAGAACAGGTGACGGTGGCCCGCCACGCGCTGAAGGCGGCGATGCTGCCGGTCGTATCCTATCTGGGGCCCGCGGTCGCCGGCGTCATCACTGGGTCCGTGATCATCGAGCAGATCTTCGGCATTCCAGGCATCGGCCGGTACTTCGTTCAGGCGGCCTTGAACCGCGACTATACGCTGGTCATGGGCGTCACGATCTTCTACGGCGTGCTGATCATCATGCTGAACCTGGCAGCCGACATCATCTATGGGTTCCTCGATCCCAAGATCCGATATGACTGAGTAAAGGCCATGGCAGATATCACGCTGGAACCAAGACTGAGTCTCGAGAAGGAAGTCAAAGGCCGGAGCCTTTGGAGTGATGCCCGGCACCGGCTCTTGCAGAATCACGCGGCGGTGGCCAGCGCGCTCATCCTCATCATCATAGTGCTGCTCTCGTTCTTCGGACCCTATTTTGCGCCTCACACTTTCGACGAAGTGAGCTGGGATTTCATCGATTCTCCCCCGAACTTCGAAGCGGGATTCTATTTTGGCACCGATCAGAACGGCCGCGACCTCTTTGTGCGCACGCTCAATGGCGGCCAAGTCTCGATCACCATCGGCGTAGTTGCGACACTTGTCAGCCTGGTTATCGGCGTGAGCTGGGGCGCCCTCGCCGGCTTTGTCGGCGGCCGCGTCGACGACGCCATGATGCGTATCGTCGATATCCTCTACTCGATACCCTTCATTTTCTTCGTCATCATGCTCACGGTCGTGGTCGGGCGGCACTATTGGGTGATGTATGTCGCCATCGGAGCCGTCTCCTGGCTCGACATGGCCCGCATCGTGCGCGGCCAGACCCTCAGCCTGAAGCGCAAGGAGTTCGTCGAGGCGGCTCACGCCAGTGGCGTCTCGACTTTCAATATCATTCGCCGCCATATCGTGCCCAACACGCTGGGTCCGGTGATCATCTATGTAACGCTGACCGTGCCGACAGTCATGCTGACGGAGTCGTTCATCAGTTTCCTTGGCATGGGAGTGCAGGAGCCGAACTCGAGCTGGGGCGTGCTGGTCAGCGAGGGGTCCCGGACAATGGATACCTCCTGGTGGGGCCTGGTGTTCCCCTGCTTCTTCCTGTCGATGACCCTGCTCTGCCTCAACTACCTCGGCGACGGCGTACGCGATGCGTTGGATCCGAAGGACCGCTGAGCGATGACGGTCGTTACCGCTTTTCCTAAATCGGGAACCCGCGGCGCCGAGCGGGCGGCGCAGGGGAACACGGTTCTCGACGTCAACAACCTGGAGACGACATTCAGCACGCCCGAAGGCCCGGTGAAGGCGGTGAACAGCGTCAGCTTCACGGTCAATGCCGGCGAAGCGGTCGGCGTGGTCGGCGAGTCCGGTTCGGGCAAGAGCCAGATCTTCATGTCGGTCATGGGCCTGCTGGCGTCCAACGGCCGCGCGCAAGGCAGCGTCAAATTCCGCGGCCAGGAGATCCTGGGTCTGCCGCTGTCGCAGTTGAACAAGGTCCGCGGCGAGCGCATGTCGATGATCTTCCAGGATCCGATGACGTCGCTTAACCCCGACCTCACCATCCACCGGCAGATGACGGAGGTGCTGGTCACCCACAAGGGCATGAGCGAAGCCGACGCCCGCCTTGCCGCCATCGCCATGCTGGACCGGGTGCAGATCCCCGAGGGTGCGCGGCGCATCGACATGTATCCTCATGAGTTCTCCGGCGGCATGCGGCAGCGGGCGATGATCGCCATGGCGCTGCTGTGCCAGCCGGAGCTGCTGATCGCCGACGAGCCGACGACAGCGCTGGATGTGACGGTGCAGGCGCAGATCCTCGACCTGATGAACGAGCTGCGCCGCGACTTCAACATGGCGCTGGTGCTGATCACCCACGATCTCGGCGTGATCGCCGGCCTCGCCGATCGGGTGCTCGTCATGTATGCCGGCCGTATCGTCGAAAGCGGGCCGGTCATCGACATCTTCAAGCGGCCGCAGCATCCCTACACCGCCGGCCTGCTGCGTTCCATGCCACGGCTGGATGAGACCAAGGGCGAGCGGTTGACGACGATTGCGGGCCAGCCGCCAAACCTGCAGCGGCTGCCGGCCGGCTGCGCCTTCCGCGACCGCTGCGATTTGAGGATGGAAATCTGCGCCCGCGAAGTACCGGCGCTGAAGCCGTTCGAGCCCGGGAGGAGCAAGGCATGCCATCTGGCGACGCTGTGAATGTCGAGCGGCTGCCGGCCCGCGGCGCGCCGCTGCTCTCGGTCACCGACCTGAAGGTGAAGTTCCTGATCGGCGGCGGCTTTCTGTCGCGCCGCGCGCCAGCCGTATTGAAGGCGGTCGACGGCGTGAGCTTCGATCTCCGTCCCGGCGAAACGCTGGGGCTGGTGGGCGAGTCCGGCTGCGGCAAATCCACGCTCGGCCGTGCTGTGCTGCGCCTCCTCAACAATGTGGAAGGCCGTGTCGTATGGCTGGGCCAGGATCTGAGCCGGCTCGACCACGAAGGCATGCGGCAGCGGCGCAAGGAAATGCAGATCATCTTCCAGGACCCGCTGGCCTCGCTCAATCCGCGCATGCCGATCGGCGAGATCATCGCCGAGCCGCTGAAGACCTTCTATCCGGACACGCCGGCCTCGGAAGTGAAGGCGCGGGTCAAGGCGATGATGGCCAATGTCGGCCTGCTGCCGAATCAGATCAACCGCTACCCGCACGAATTCTCCGGCGGACAGTGCCAGCGCATCGGCATCGCCCGCGCCATGATCAACAATCCCAAGCTGATCATCTGTGACGAACCGGTCTCCGCGCTCGACGTGTCGATCCAGGCGCAGATCGTCAATCTGCTGATGGATCTGCAGAAGCAGACCGGCATGGCGCTGATCTTCATCTCCCACAATCTCTCGGTCGTGCGCCATATCAGCCACCGCATAATGGTGCTGTATCTGGGCCGCGTCGCCGAGGTGGCCGACCGCGAGCAGCTCTACAAGAACCCGCGCCATCCCTACACCCAGGCGCTGATCTCGGCCGTGCCGATCCCGGATCCCGAGAAGGAGCGCCAGCGACAGCGCCTGGTGCTCAAGGGCGATATCCCGTCGCCGCTATTCCCGCCGTCGGGCTGCACGTTCCGCACCCGCTGTCCCAAGGCGACGGAGATCTGCGCCCGCGACCGGCCGGAGCTGCTGACGATCGAGTCCGGCCATCAGGTGGCCTGCCACCACTGGAGTGAGTGACGGGTTCAGCGCCGCTGTGCCAGATAGACGCCGGCCAGGATGACCGCAGAGGCGGCCGCCAGCGGCAGCGTGAGCTGCTCGCCCAGCAGGATCGCCGCCAGGATCAGGCCGGAAATCGGCTGGAAGAACTGGATGGTGGCGATGCGGGAAATGCCGCCCTTGGCCAGCGCCCAGTACCAGCCGATATAGCCGATGATTGAGGTGACGATGGCCAGGAACAACACCGCGGCCCAGGCCTGCCAGCCGGCCGCCGGCACGCCATCGGCGGCGAACAGCAGCATTGCCACCGGCAGCGCGAAGAAGGCCGAGAGCGCGATGCCCCAGAGCGTCACAGCCAGACTCTTGTAGCCGAGCTGCGCCAGGCGCGCGCCCGCCACATAGCCGCTGGCCACCAGCAGCGCTGACAGCAGCACCAGGAGATCGCCGAACAGGCTGGCCGCGGCGCCCGCATTGCCGGCGCGGAAGGCGATGAGCGCGAACTCGCCGGCCAGCGCCAGGCCACAGCCGATCAGCCAGCGACGGGTCGGGCGCGTGCGGTCCAGCAACGCGGCATAGGTGCCGGTGAAGATCGGCAGCGCGGCGAGGATCATGCCGCCATGCATGGCCGAGGTCTGCCGCTGGCCGATGGTGTAAAGCACGGGAAAGATCACGAAGCCGGAGAGCGCAGACACCAACAGGAAGCCGAACAGCTTTCGGTCCCGCGGCAAGGGCTGGCGCAAACCCGCCAGCAGCGGGAGCGCCGCCAGACCACCCAGCGCGGTGCGCAGCATCGCCACCACCAGCGGCGGCATCTCGGCCGTCGCCAGCTTGGTCATGACCGGCGTCGCGCCCCAGACGATCATCACCAGCCCGGCGACGACGATAGGCGCCAACGGGAGGCCAGCGGGCGCGGCGGCGCGTTCGGTCATGGCATCGCCTCAGCCGGACAGCGGGGTACGCCGATCAATCATCCAGACCGAGGGCTTTCTTGTAGGTGTCGAGGATTGCCTGCATCTCCTGGCGGTCCGCCTCTTCCATCTTCCGCAGGCGCACGATCTGACGCATTACCTTGGTGTCGAAGCCGGTGCCCTTGGCTTCGCTATAGATTTCGCGGATGTCCGACGTCAGCGCAGCTTTTTCCTCTTCCAGCCGCTCGATCCGCTCGATGAATGATTTCAGCCGCTCCGCCGCGACGCCGCCGCCTCTCGCCATCGTTTCCTCTTAAAAATTATTGATTGTCTGCATACATTGGCCGCAGCCGTTGCGCGGCGGGCGCGACATTATCGGCGCCCGTGGGCGACGGCAAGGGCCGCGCCAGGCAACGGCAAGGGCCGCGCCGGGCAACGGCTAGGGCGGCGGCGCGCTAGTGTTTATGGGCGGAATCGAAGGCTTTCTTCTGCTCCGCACTCGCTTCCTTCTGATGCTTCGCCTTCCATTCGTCATAGGGCATGCCGTAGACGATCTTGCGCGCCTCGGGGTCCGACAGCGGCACGCCCTGCTTCTCTGCCGCTTCGCGATACCAGCGCGACAGGCAGTTGCGGCAGAAGCCGGCGAGATTCATCAGGGCGAGATTTTGCACGTCGGTGCGCTCGCGCAGATGCTGAACCAGGCGGCGGAAGGCCGCGGCTTCGAGTTCGGTTCGGGTCTTGTCATCCATGAGGGGCTCCGGATTTCGATGTCATTACCTGAGTATATGGTCTCTGCGCTTCATTTCGCCAACGCGCTACAGCCCCCGCACCGTTTCCTCGATCAGCCAGTCCACTACATGCTTCAGCGCGTCCTCGCGCTCCACGCCGGCTTCCAGGGCTTCGCGGAAGATGCGGGTCTGCCGGTGAGCGCTGGTGCCTGATGTCAGGATGTCGCGCGCGTGGCCCACGGCGGCGATGCAGCCGAAATGCTCGGCGTCCTCGGCGATCAGCTCCAGGATCTCCTCCAGCAGATGGGCGTAGGGCACGATCTCGCCTTTGCCGAAATCCACCAGGCCCTGGTCGATGCCATAGCGCTGCGCCCGCCAGCGGTTCTCGTTGATCAGCATGGCGGCGTAGCGGCGCCATCGCTGGTTGCTGCGGCGCAGGCGCCAGAGCATGCGCAAGAGGCAGCGATAGATGGCGGCGACAGCGATGCCGTCATCAAGCCGGGTGCAAATGTCGGTAAGGCGCAGCTCCAGCGTCGGGAAGCGCACGCTCGGCCGCACGTCCCACCAGAGCTTGCTGCCATCCTCGATGACGCCGGCATTGATCAGCGCCTTCAGGTGCCGCTCGAACTCGCCGAAGCTGTCGAACTGCTCCGGCAGGCCGGTGCGCGGCAGCTCGTCGAACACCGACACGCGGTAGGATTTGAGCCCGGTATCCTCGCCGTTCCAGAACGGCGACGAGGTGCTGAGCGCCAGCAGGTGCGGCAGGAAATAGCCGACCTGGCTCATGAAATCGATGCGCAGTTCGGGGTCCTCGATGCCGATATGGACATGCATGCCGCAGATCACCAGCCGGCGCGCCGTGGCCTGGAGATCGCGGGCCAGCAGGTTGTAGCGTTCCTTGTCGGTGTGGCGCTGCTCGCTCGAGGCGGCGAAGGGATGGGTCGACGCGGCTATCGGCGCCAAGCCATATTGGCCGGCGATCTCCGCCACCGTCCGCCGCAACCGCGCCAGATCGGCGCGCGCCTCCTCGACCGAGTGGCAGACGGCGGTGCCGACCTCGATCTGCGAGCGTAGGAATTCCGGCATCACCTGGGTCTTCAGCGCCTTCTGGCAATCCTCGAACAGGCCAGCGGGCGCATCGGGCACCAGATCGCGCGTCCTGCGGTCGACGAGGAGATACTCCTCCTCGATGCCGATGGTGAATTCGGGATCGCGCAGTGCCATGTCACCGCCCCCGCGGCGCAAACACGCTGTCGTCGGCCAGCACGTCCTTCAGCACGCCGGCCATGCGGTCGGCCCAGGCGACCTGCCCCGCCGCGGTATCGATCAGGTCCTGGCGGATCTCCACCAGCCCATAGGGCACGCCGATCTCCTCGCCATGGACGAAGATGGAATAGCCCTGCTCGTCGCGGCCGGAATAGGGCTGGTTGTCGCCGACGCAGAGCCCCTCCTCCCGGCGCAGCCGCGCCATCAGCGGCAGGGGAATGCGGGGATCGTCCTTCCACAGGATACCCACATGCCAGGGCCGCTCGAAGCCGTTCATGACCGGCGTGAAGCTGTGCATGGAGACCAGCGCCGGCGACAGGCCGCTGCGCTGGCGCGCCGCGATCATATGGGCGATGGCGGCATGATACGGCGCATGGATCTCGTCGGTGCGGCGCTTCCGGTCGGCGGCGGAGAGGCCGCGATTGCCGGGCACCGGCGTGCCGTCGCTCTCCTGGGCGATGGAGGTGGGATTCTCCAGGCGCCGGTTGCAGTCGATCACCAGCCGCGAATAGCCGCCGAGCAGCGCCGGCGCATCCAGATGCCGCGACAGCCGCCGCGTCACCTCGCCGATGCCGATATCCCAGGCAATATGCCGGGCGAGCTCGGCCTGGGTCAGGCCGAGGGTGCCGAGGGACCGCGGAAAAGCGCGCCCGGCATGGTCGGCGATCAGGATGACGCGGCCGGCGCCATCCTTGTTGATGATTTCGAACGGCGGCGGATCTCCCGGCTGCAACAGGCGGCCGGCGTCGGGCTGAGGCATGGCTACGGTCTGGGACATGTGTGCTAAGGGGTTGATCCGGCGGCCACTAGACCAAATCGCCCCCCGGCCAGCAACCGGTCAGCCCCCGCGCCGCCCGCTCGGCCTGCGTTGACCGGTCTGGCCCCCGGCCCTACAAAACCCCGGCCGGCGGAAACTCCAGGAAACTCCATGAATCCCCACACATTCTTCTGCATCGACGCTCACACTTGCGGCAATCCCGTACGAGTGGTGGCCGGCGGCACCCCGGCCCTGTTGGGCGCCAGCTCCAGCGAGCGGCGGCAGTATTTCCTGAAACACTATGACTGGATTCGCACCGGCCTGATGTTCGAGCCCCGCGGCCACGACATGATGTCTGGCAGCATCCTCTATCCGCCCACGCGGCCCGACTGCGACACCGGCATCCTGTTCATCGAGACCAGCGGCTGCCTGCCGATGTGCGGCCATGGCACCATCGGCACCGTCACGGTGGCGATCGAGCGCGGGCTGGTGCAGCCGAAGACCGAGGGCACGCTGAAGCTGGACGCCCCGGCCGGCGTGGTGGAGGCGACCTACACGCGCGACGGCGACTATGTCGACTCCGTGCGCATCAAGAACATCGCGTCCTATCTCCATGCCGAGGGCGTGAGCGTGGACTGCCCGGGAATCGGCGAACTCTCTTTCGACATCTCCTACGGCGGCAATTACTACGCCATCCTTGAGCCGCAGAAGAACTACCGGGACATGGCGGACTTCCCGCCCGGCGAGATCCAGCGGCTGTCGCTGATCCTGCGCCGGTTGTTGAACGAGAAACTCGAGGTCGTGCATCCCGAGAATTCTACCATCAAGGGCATCAGCCACATCCTCTGGACCGGCAAGCCGACGAACCCGAAGGCCCATGCGCGCAATGCGGTGTTCTATGGCGACAAGGCGATCGACCGCAGCCCCTGCGGCACCGGCACCTCGGCGCGCATGGCGCAGTTGGCCGCCAAGGGCAAGCTGAAGGTCGGCGACGATTTCGTGCATGAGAGCATCATTGGCAGCCTGTTCAACGGCCGCGTCGAGGCCAAGGCAAAGGTGGGCAACCACGAGGCGATCATCCCCTCGATCGAAGGCTGGGCCCGCATCACCGGCTTCAACACCATCTTCATCGACGACCGCGATCCGTATAAGCACGGGTTCCAGGTGGTGTGAGGCGGCGCGGCCGCCGTTTAGCGGTCGCCCGGCGATGAGTGTAGTTACGGACGCTTTTCCGTTGGCGTCGGGGAAACGGGCGTAGATGGACGCTGCAAGATTCGATGCGCTTGTGGTTCGCCTCGAGACCCAGG
>DATKFM010000364.1:0-3453 GCA_035544395.1 Verrucomicrobiia bacterium | reverse complement strand
GACGCGCAGTGGACGCGGATTTGGTGCGTGCGGCCCGTGCGGGGCTTGAGTTCGAGCCAGGTCATTGCCTCCGCTTCGCCAAGTATCTTGTAGTCCGTGGCGGCATGATGGCCACCGGCATCGACAATCATGCGCCAGCCGCTGACCTCGCTGATCTTCTTGAGAGGCGCGTCGATCGTTCCCGTGGCTTGCGGTGGCTTACCGTCGACAACGGCCCAGTAAGTCTTGCCGATGCTTCCCGCGGCAAACAGTTCATGCAGCTTGCGCAGCGCGCTGCGCTTCTTCGCCAGGATCAGGCAGCCGCTGGTGTCGGCATCCAGCCGATGCGCCAGCATCGGCACATGTTTGGGATGATCGGCCAAGAGAGGCAGCAGCGCTTCGAGATTGGGCCCGCCGCGCGGCCCGCCATGGACCGGCAGCCCGGCCGGTTTGTCGATGATCAGCAGCCGGTCGTCCTTGTACAGGATGCGGCTGCGCCATTCATCGGCCGGCGACGGCTTTCGGGGTGCAGCGGCGGTCATGGTTCGGGGCCTAGTTCTGTCCAACTGGCAACAGGCATCCATTTCGCCGCCGGTTCGCCGCCAGAGCAAGCGGCAATTCACTGGGACTGTTCCGAGGGCCGCCGATCGCCTAGGATGCCGCCGTCAAAAAGGGGCCGCCCCATGATCGAACCAGTTCTCCGCACCGCGCCGCAATCCTGGCGCCAGAATTTGCCGACTCTGCAGCAGCTGGAGCGGAAGCTGCTCTGGCTCTCCGCCTGGATGATCCATAACGCCAACCATCTCCGGCCGAGCCGCGATGGGGTAAAGGTCGGCGGCCATCAGGCCTCCAGCGCTTCCGTCGCGTCGATCATGACGGCGCTGTATTTCTCCGTGCTGCGGCCCGAGGACCGGGTGGCGGTGAAGCCCCATGCCAGCCCGATCTTCCACGCAATCCAGTATCTGCTCGGCAACCAGACGCTGGAGCGGCTGCAGAATTTCCGCGCCCTCGGCGGCGCCCAGTCTTATCCGTCGCGCACGAAGGACGCTGACGACGTGGACTTTTCCACCGGTTCTGTGGGTCTCGGCGTGGCGATGACGGCGTTCGCCGGCCTGGTGCAGGACTATGTGGAATTAAAGGGCTGGCTGCCGAAGGATCTCGGCGCGGGCCGGATGATCGCCATCGTCGGTGATGCGGAGCTCGACGAAGGGAACATCCATGAAGCGCTGATCGAGAGCTGGAAGCAGGACATCAGGAATTGCTGGTGGGTCATCGATTACAACAGGCAGAGCCTGGATGCGGTTGTGTCGGACCGGCTGTTCATGGGTATCGAGAGCCAGTTCAAGGCGGTCGGCTGGCGCGTGGTCACGCTGAAATACGGCAAGAAGCTCGAGGCAGCCTTCGCGCGGGCGGATGGCGAGGCGCTGCGGCGCTGGATCGACGATTGCCCGAACTCGCTCTATTCGGCGCTGGTGTTCAAGGGCGGCCGCGGGTGGCGCGAACATCTGACCCGCGATCTCGGCAGCCTGCCGGGCATCCGCCGCTTGCTGGAAGAGCATGACGACGACGCGCTCGCCGCCCTGATGACCAATCTGGCGGGCCACGATCTGGAAGCGCTGCTCGAGGCGTTCCACGGCATCCCCGACGACCACCGCACCTGTTTCGTCGTCTACACCATCAAGGGCTTCGGACTGCCGTTCGCCGGGCATAAGGACAACCATGCCGGCCTGATGAATCCCGATCAGATGGCGGAGTTCCGCCGCCAGCACCATATCGGCGATGGCGCGGAGTGGGACAAGTATGAGGGACTGACACTGGCGCCCTCGGCGCTGGATGAATTCCTGGCGGCATTGCCTTTCGCCGCCAAGGGCACGCGTCGATTCGTGTCGCCCATGGTGGAGCTGCCCGAGCAGCTGCCGCTGGCGATTACGCCGCGCATGTCGACCCAGGAAGGCTTCGGCCGGGTGCTGGCGGATCTGGCGCGGATCGGCGGGCCGCTGGCGGAACGCATCGTCACAACGTCGCCCGATGTGGCGGTGTCGACCAACCTCGGCGGCTGGGTCAACCGGCGCGGTGTCTTCAACCGCCATCGCCGGGAGGACGTGTTCAGCGAACAGAAGGTGGTGTCCGCGCAGCGCTGGCAGATGACTCCGGCCGGCCAGCATATTGAGCTGGGCATCGCCGAGAATAATCTGTTCATCCTGCTGGCGGCGCTCGGCCTTTCGCACTCGCTGTTCGGCGCGCGGCTGCTGCCCATCGGCACGGTGTACGATCCCTTCATCCAGCGCGGCCTGGATGCACTCAACTATGCCTGTTACCAGGATGCGCGGTTCATGTTGGTGGCGACGCCATCGGGCCTGACGCTGGCGCCGGAAGGCGGCGCGCACCAATCCGTCGGCACGCCGCTGATCGGCTTGGCGCAGGACGGTCTGGCCGCATTCGAGCCGGCCTTTGTCGACGAGTTGGCGGCGATCCTGCGCTGGTCGTTCGACTACATGCAGCGGGACGGCAGTGGGCATAGCGACCCCACCGAGTGGCTGCGGGACATCAAGGGCGGATCGGTCTATTTGCGATTGTCCACCCGCACGCTGGCGCAGCCGGAGCGCAATCTGGATGGCGGCCTGCGGGAACAGATCATCGCCGGCGGCTATTGGCTAAAACCGCCGGCCGCCGGATCGAAGCTGGCCATCGTCGCCATGGGCGCGGTAATGCCCGAGGCGCTGGAGGCTCACGCGCAGCTCAGCGACGAAATGCCTGGGGTGGGTCTGCTGGCGGTGACGTCAGCGGACCGGCTGAATGCCGGCTGGCACGCGGTGGAACGGGCGCGGCAATCGGGCCATCGTGATGCGCAATGCCATCTGGAAAAGCTGCTGATGCCGCTGGCGCCCGATGCGGGCCTGGTCACCATCCTCGACGGCCATCCGGCGACGCTGAGCTGGATCGGCGGCGTGCGCGGCCATCGGGTACGGCCCTTGGGCGTGGAGCATTTCGGGCAATCGGGCGATATCCCCGATCTGTTCGAACGTTACCGGATCGATGCCGCCGCGATCTTGGACGCTTGCGCGGCGGTCTGCCTGCGTTCCTAGAGCTGCGTGTTTACGCGCCGGGGCGCGTAGCTCAGGCGATTAGAACTCCGACCAATCGGCTTTGGCGCCGGCTGCAGCTTTGGCAGCGGGCTTGCTTCGCGGCGCCGGCTCTGGTGCTGGCTCGGCTGCTTGCGGGGCAAACTCCTGAAGCAGCCGCTTCTGCTGCCGTTGCGGTTCGGACCTGGCGGCCGGCTTCATCGGCGCGCGGCCCGATGTCTTGAAGAAGCCGATGACGTCGAGAAGCTGCTCGGCCTGCTGATCGACGGAGGCCAGCGAGGCGGAGGACTCCTCCACCAGCGCCGCGTTCTTGTGAGTGACGGTCTCCATCTGCGTGACGGAGTCGTCCACCTGCTGCACGCCAAGGGACTGCTCCTGGCTGGCGCTGGCA
>DATKFM010000363.1:0-9894 GCA_035544395.1 Verrucomicrobiia bacterium | reverse complement strand
GTCGGCTCGTACCAATAGCCGCGGGCGAAGGGTCCATCAGTCAAGCGGCGGCCGCCGATCAGCACCTTGGCGCCGGCCTTGGTCGCGGCTTCCACCATGCGCTCGACCTTCGTCAATTCCGCGGCGCTGAATTTCGGGCCCACATCCACGGGCTCCAGCGGATTGCCGACCTTGAGTTTCGATACCGCATTCACGAATTTCTCCATGAACTCGTCGGCGATCCGCTCATGCACATACATGCGCTCGTTGCAGATGCATATCTGCCCGCAATTCTCGAAGCGCGAGGCGACGGCGGCCTTCACGGCGGCGCCGATATCCGCATCCTCGCCCACGATGAACGGCGCCTTGCCGCCCAGCTCCAGCCGCAGGATCTTCAGGTCCTCCGCGCCGTTGCGGAAGATCTCCTTGCCGGCGCGCACGCTGCCAGTCAGCGTGATCAGCCGCGGCACCGGATGACTTACCAGCGCCGCGCCCAGGCCCTCGCCGGTTCCCGTCACCACATTGAACACGCCCGGCGGGAAGTCTGCCTGCACCGAAAGCTGCGCGATCTCCAGCGCCGATAACGGCGTGCCCTCATGAGGCTTGACCACGATGGTATTGCCGGCGATCAGCGCCGGACCCATCTTCCGCGTGGTCAAGGCGGCCGGGTAGTTCCAGGCGGTCAGGCCGACGACCACGCCATGGGCGACGCGCTGGATCCAGATCTGCTCGTCCGGATTATCCGAGGGAATGATATCGCCGGTGATGCGCCGGGCCTCCTCGGCCGCGTAGGTAAGATAGAGCGCCGTGCCCTCAATCTCGCCGCGGGCTTCGACCAGCGGTTTGCCTTGCTCGGCGACCACCACCCGCGCCAAGCGGTCGCGATTTTCCAGAACGAGTTGCGCCAGGCGGCGCAGAAACTGGCCACGCTCCACCGGCGGCAGCGCTTCCCAGGCGGGCTGCGCCGCACGCGCCGCCAGGAGCGCGCGATCGCCGTCATCGGCGTTGCCCTTGGGAACTGTCGCGATGATCTCCTGGGTGGCCGGATTCTCCACCTCTAGGAATTCCTTGCCGGTGGAATCGGCCCACTGGCCATTGATGAAATGGCGGTAGCGGGGGATGCCGGCGACCAGGTCCTTCATGACAGCCATGGATCATGTCCTTGCGGGAGAGGGAGCCGGAATCAGCCGACAGGCACATAGCCGAAATGAATCGGCAGCCACAGCGTCAATTCCGGCACAAAAATCAGAACGAACAGGATGATGATCAGCACAATCAGGAACTGCCAGAGCTCCTTCATGATCGAATGCAAGGCGATGCCTGACACGCCGCTGATCAGGAACAGCAATTCACCCATCGGCGGCGTCACCAGGCCAATCATCATGTTGACTACGGCCGTGACGCCGAAATGCACGGGATCGATCCCCAGGGCGCGAACGCTCGGCATCAGCATGGGAATGATGATCAGCAGCATCAGCAGTGTATCGAGGAAACAGCCGAGGACGAGGAACAGGAGGTTGACCATCAGCAGGAACATCGTCGGCGAGACATCCAGGTTCAGCATCCATCCGCCCAGCACTTCCGGCAGCTGCTCGGCCGCCACGACCCAGTTCATCACCAGGGCGCCGGCGATGGTGATCGCCACCACGCCGGTCGAGCGGGCGGATTCCACCAGCACATCCACCAGCCGGCTGAAATTCAAAGTGCGGTACCAGCCGACAGCGAGCAGCAACGCATAGGCGGCGGCGACGGCCGCGGCCTCGGTCGGTGTCACCGCGCCCGAATAAATGCCGCCCAACATGATCACCGGGAGCAGCAGGGCGGGCGCCGCCACGCCGACCGTGCGAACCGCCTCGCGACGTGTCGGCGCGGGCTCCACCGGAAAATTCCGCTTCTTCGCAATGGCGATGATGACACCCATCTGCGCGAGGCCGAGCAGGAGCCCCGGTATGACGCCGCCCATGAACAGGTAGCCGATGGATGTATTGGAAACGAGGCCATAGAGGACCATCGGTATCGACGGCGGAATGATCGGACCGATGATGGCGGAGGTGGTGCTGAGCGCCGCTGCGAAGCCCGGCGGATAGCCGGCCTTCACCATCATGTCCACCTCCAGCTTGCCGGGGCCTGCGGCATCGGCCAGCGCGCTGCCGCTCATGCCGGAAAAGATGATGCTGGCCACGACGTTGACATGGGCAAGGCCGCCGCGCATGCGTCCGACCAGAAGATTGGCAAACTCGAACAGACGGTTGGTGATCTGGCTCGCATTCATGATGTCGGCGGACAGGATGAACAGCGGCACCGCGATCAGCACGAAGCTGTTGAACAGTCCATTCAGGCTTTGCGAGGCGACAAGGCCGATGTCCTGTCCGGTCATGAACAGGTAGACGAAGGACGATACGAGCATCGCATGGCCGATCGGCATGCCGACCGCCGACCAAAAGAAGAACAGCGCGAACATCACGATGCCCGGAAAGCTCATCGTGGGCGCCTGTTACAGATGTTGCTGCCAGGACGGCCCGAACAGCTGCTTCAGGCGGATGGCGGCGTTGAGGATCACCGCGAGCATGAAGATGCCGAAGCAGGCGTAGGCAATATCAAGCGGAATGTGGAGGATCAGCGTGCTCCGCCGGCCCATGAACGCGATGTATTCGAAGGTCGTAGGCAGCGCGATCAGGAAAATGATGCCGAGAGCGGCCGTGTTGGTGATGGCAACGATGCGGCGGGGCTTTGTCGGCATCATGTGGTAGAGCAAGTCAAAGCGGATATGCTGCTTCTCGGTCATCAGCAAATCCGATGACCAGAACACCAGCCAGATATAGGACAACGAGCAGAGTTCCAGCGACCACTGCACCGGGTAGTTGAAGACGTAGCGGCTGATGATCTGGATCATGAAGGCGACGAACATCGTCGCGAACAGGGCCGCGGAGACCAGTTCGCAGGCACGTCGGAAAGTCTTCATCGGCGGGATCGTTCCTGATTACGCAAGCGGGCCGCTCGATTGAGAAAATAGGGGCGGATGCCAGCCATGACTGGCGTCACGCGGCATCCGCCCTCAGCGGTCTGTCCCCAACTGGTGGGCCTAGGCTCCGGCCTTGTTAATGCGGTCGATCATGCCTGCGGGCCAGCTCTTGGCGAACTCCGATTCCAGGAACTTCTTTTGAACCTGGTCACGGAAGCTGGCGACATCTGGCGTCGTGACGGCGACGCCCTTACCCTCGAAGAACGCGGCGGCATCTTTTTCCGTGCCGATCACGCCTTCGTCGTTGTGCTTCTTGGCTGCGGCTTCGGCGGTCTCGATGGCCTTCTTCTCGTCGTCGGAGAGGCCGTCCCAGAAGCCGTTGGCCAAGCTGAAGAACACGTTCGACACCATGTGGCCGGTCAGCACCACCTGCTTCGACACTTCGTAGAACTTCGCCGCCATCGCGTCCGGCAGCGGATTTTCCAGCCCGTCGATGGTGCCGGTCTGCATTGCCAGGTAGACCTCCTCGAAGGCCAGCGGCGTCGCATTGGCGCCCAGCGAGTTGCCGAGGAACTGCCAAGTCTCGGAGCCGGGCATGCGCAGCTTCAGGCCGGCCATGTCCGCCGGCGTCTTCACTTCCCGCGGCTCGCGCAGGATGACGTGCCGGGTGCCGAGATATTGGCTGCGCACGATATGCAGGCCGACATCCTTGGAGACACGGCCCTTGTATTCATCGCCCACTTCGCCGTCATAGACCGCGTCCAAATGTGCGGGATCGCGCATCAGATAACCCGTGGTGAAGATCGAATATTCGGGGATGAAGTTGGTGATGTCCTGCGGCGAAGTCAGCGCGCATTCCAGATTGCCGCGCTGCATGGCCTCGATCTCCGTGCCTTGCGCGAACAACGTGCCGTTGAAGTGGAGCTGCACGTCGAAGGCGCCCGGCGCGGATTTGTCCAACTCGGTCTTGAACACCTCGAGCGCCTTGGACTGCCATTCTTCGGCCGTGCCCGGTGTGGACACGCGCAGCGCTTTCGCCGCGGCGCGGCTATGGCGCAAAACGGTGGGCATGGCGATGGCGGCGGCGCCGGCCGCCAGAAACGTACGCCGTGTGAGATTTCCTTTGCTGGTCCCGATCATTATTGCCTCCCTTGGCCTTCGTGGATTTGTTGAACTTGTTGTTCTACGCCGTTTTCCGCTTGCCGGAGGCGGCGCGTTTTGGCTCCGCCGGCAGCGGCAATACTTCGATCGATTTACGCTGCGCTTCCGCCAGCTCATCGGCAAAGCGCCGCACCTCCGGCGCGTTATGTTCCCGCGCCAGCAGCTCGGCCTTTGCGGCGTCACCGGTGGCGATCGCCTTCACCATTGGCTGATGCTCGTCGAGGATGGCGTGCAGATCGACGATCTGCGAATTCGAGGTGACGATGTAGTGGCGCACCTGCTGCTCCAGCAGCTTGTACTGGGCGATCAGCCGGTGATGGCCGGTCATGGCGACGATAGTCTTGTGCAGGCCGAGATCTGCTTCCGCCACGGGCGCGTGCTTGCCGGTCGACACGGCTTTCGCCAGCCGGTCATAGGCCTCGACCAGGAGCTTTCGCGTATTGGCCGTCTGCCGTTCGGCGGCGAGCTTGGCCGCCAGACCCTCCAGGCTGCCGCGCAGCGTGTAGAGTTCCCAGGCATCCTCGGCCGATAGCGCCGGCACCATCCATTTCGTGTAGGCGACCTGCAGCACCAGCCCTTCGTGGGCAAGCTGGCTGAGGGCTGCGCGGATGGTGCCGCGGCTGACGCCGAGTTGCGCCGCCAGCGCCGCTTCCACCAGCCGGTACCCCGGGGCAAAGCGGCCGCTCAGGATCTGCTCGCGCAAAAGATCGGCGGCCCGGTTGTCGAGCCGGTTCTTCGGCAGCTTGAGATCGAGTGCCGCCAAGGGCATGGCCGTGGCCTCGTCGCTTTCTCTTGGATATTGCCGCCCGGACTTCGCAGGTTGGATCCCGCAGGTCCGGCAGCCGCTCCCATTCCGTTGCCGCAAGGCTTGCATGGGCGCCGTCAGGGGGTCAAGGCCAGATTGTTGACAATCAGCAATCCGGCGGCAAGATGCCGGCCAACGAACCAGAAAACTTCGGGGAGTGAACGCGCGTGACCGGCCTTCCGGCCCGCAATGTCGTGATCGCAGCCGTGGCGACGCCGGTCGGCCCTGACTACCGGCCGGACGGCGATCTGTTGCTGGCGCGCAGCCGGCAACTGCTGGCGGAAGGTTGCGACGGCATCACGCTGTTCGGCACGACAGGCGAGGGTGCAGAATTTGCGGTCGGCGATCGCCAAAAGGTTCTCGAGCAGGTGATCGCCGGCGGGCTCGATCCCCAGCGGCTGATCGTCTCCGCCGGCGCGCTGACGCTGCCGGACATGACGGAGCTCGCGGCGCACGCGACGGAGCTGGGTGTCGCCGGGGTGCTGCTGATGCCTCCCTGCATGTATCGCGGCGGCATCGGCGATGACGGCACGTTCCGCTTCTACGCCACGGTCATTGACCGCGTGGCCAGCGATGCGCTGCGGCTCTACCTCTATCATTTCCCGGATATTTCCGGCGTGCCCGTGACCACGCGGGTCATCCGCCGCCTGAGCGAGAAGTACGGTCCGGTGATCGCCGGTGTGAAGGACAGCGGTGGGGATTTCGGTTTCACCGAAGATGTGCTGCGCCGCTTCTCTCATCTCGCGGTCTATACCGGCAGCGAGACTCATGTGCCTTCGGCGCTTGCAGCCGGTGCGCGCGGCACCATCTGCGGCCTGGCCAATGTGATTGCGCGGCTGATGCGGACCATGAGCGATGCGCCGACGCTGCCTGACCGGCGGCGCTATGTGCCGTCGGTGCAGGCGGTGGACAGCATCCTGTCCCGCGGGCCGTTCATTCCCTCAATCAAGGCAGTGATTGCAGAGGCGATGCAGCAGCCGGCCTGGCGGCGGGTGATACCGCCGATGGCCGAACTGCCGCTGTTCGACGAAAATCGCCTGCTGGCCGATTTCGGCAAGCTGGCCGCCGCTTTCCCCCGCTGACGCCCCGCTACTGCGCGGCTGCCCGCGTGCCCTGGCGCAACGCCTTGAGCGGCGCCAACGCTTTCTCCAGCTCCGCCACCGCCGCCGGCTCCAGTTCGCAGACCGGCGCCCGCAACGTGCCGCCCTCATAACCCATGATGCGGCAGGCCGCTTTCACCGCCGGATTGTAGTCGCCATACCAGCAGAAGGCGGCGGCGGGGAACATCGCCGACCAGAGTTGCATCGCCTCCGGGATCTTGCCCGCCTGCACCAGGTTCCAGAGCTGCACCGACTCCCGCGGCATGAAGTTCACGCCGCCCCAGATGGTGCCAACGCAGCCGAGGATGAAGGCCAGCGGCGCCACCGGATCGGCGCCATTCAACACCTTGCCGCCATGGGCCCTGCCGGCGGCAATCAGCGCCTGCTGCTTGCCCAGGTCATTGCAGCTGTCCTTGATGTAGTTGAAATGCTCGAGCTGCAGCAGCCGGCGGAACAGCGCGGGCGTCAGCTCGATCTTGGTGCCGGCGGGGATGTTGTAGCCGACGATGTCAATGCCGACGGCGCGGTCGATGGCACCATAGAATTTGATGATGCCGTCGTCATGGGTCGGCCCCTCGAAGTAGGGTGGCAACACCATGACCGCATCGGCGCCCGCATCCTGCGCCGTCTTGGAGCGGCGGATCACCTCGTCCTGATTCAGGGCCGAGGTCTGACAGGTCACCTTGGCGCGGCCGGCAATGCGCTTGCAGCCGAGCTGGAACATCTTCGCGCATTCCGCCTCGGTGATGTAGGCGTGCTGGCCGGTGCCGGCGCTCAGCACGAAGCCGTGCACGCCGCAGTCGAGATAGATCTCGATCAGCTCTTCATAGCGCTTGAAATCAAGATTGCCCGCCGTGTCGAACGGCGTCTGCATCGCCAGATTGATGCCCGTAAGCTCGGCCATGATTTTTGTCTCCCCGCTTCGGCTTCTTATGGCGGCGGAGCATCGGACCGGCGGCACTCGGAGTCAACGGCCAGCACGCCCGCGCCGCTCGGCCGCGTGCATGCGCAAACTCATCAATAATTATTGGTGTCTGTGAAGGGTCGCGATATCCGCCCGCGCTCTGGAACCATTCAATGCATATGGTTCGCGGCGCGGGCGGACAGCGATCGGGATTACTTCGGCTCGTACGTGAACTTCTGGCCGCCGACGCTGGCTTCGAACATCAGGCCACCCTTGGCCATGGTGAAGATGGCGACGCCATGATCGTAGCCGGCATTCTTCGCCGCGCCTGTCTTGACCGCAACCGCCGATGCCTCGGCGGCAAACTCGAAGTTGCCGTTCTTGAAATCGTCGAGCGCGGCTTGGTCCTTGAAGAAGATCGCCTCACGATAGACCTGGCCGCCGAGCGCCAGGCCGATGGTGACCTGCGACATGCTGCTGGAGCCGATGGCTTCGCCGCCCTGGAAAACGGTGCCGTCGCCGGCGGCGCCGCCGATGCCGACAGCGCCCTTGGTGATTTCCGGGAAGATCGCATAGCCATAGGCGTCCTTGAAGAAGGCGTCGAGGCTGGGGTCGGCGTTCTTGAATTCCGCGATCGCGGCCAGCGCATTCTTCTCGCCGGCGGCGTCATAGGCGAAGGCCGCCCCGACGCCGACGATCATCAACGCGGCGGCAAGACCTGCAATAAGCTTACGTGTCATTGGACTTCCTCCGAGGTTCTTGGATGGGAACTGTGTAATTTTGAGATTGGATTCCGGCACCGATTGTCAATCTACTCCCCGGCCCGGGCGGTGGGTAGCGGCTTTCTGCCGCGCCAAAACTGTTCACAGGCCGAACTTATTCCGTATCAGTTCCGCGCACTCCATCGCCGTGGCACGGCTGGTATCGATCTCCAGATCATAGGTCATGTCTTTGTGAACGCGGTCAAATTGCCATCGCGCCAGGCCGATCATGCGGTCGCGCCGGGCCACTTCCCGTGCTTCCAGGATCTCCAGCGGCGCGAACACGCCGACCCTCAGGACATCGAGCCCGGCCAGCGCCGCTTCATAGGCTGCATTGTTGCCGTCGAGCAGAACGTCATCGACGATCAGGTTGTTCCCTTGCCGGGCCATCGCGGCGATGGCCTGGCGCATGCCGCCGAGCAACCGCTCTGCCGCTGGCCCGCTGCGGATGATGACCGACGGCTTGCCGCCCTCCTGAACTGTTTCGAAGACAATCCCGTCCGGATGCCCCCACAGCGCTTCCGGCAGCATTTCCAGGAATGCGTCCATGGCGACATGGAGGAAGGGCTCCCGGGCGATTGTCTGCAGCGCCTTGGCGATGGAGCTTTTTCCCACGCTGCCAACGCCGTTGAGCAGGATGATCCTGGGTGACTTGCTCAAGGCTCATCCTTTCGACGACTCGGATGTTCTGCGGCCGTTCACTGTGATACATGTGGTCCGCAGGGTCGAACAAGCACCAGGGCATCATGGGTTCGTCCATCGAGGTTTTCGACAAGCCAGAGTCCGGCCGCGATGCCGGCGTCGGCACGGTCTCAATCCGGCCGAGCGCCACAGCCGCGACTCGGACAAGGGTGGCGGCGTCCTATCTCCTATGGCCGCTGCTCATGATCGGTGCGATCGCCGCCAACTCTGCAGGCACGCAGACCGCCCATCCGATACTCTGGTTCAATGTCAGCTATTTTTCGCTGGCGGGCCTGCTGTTCCTGCTCGAGCGGTGCATGCCCCATGAGCGGCGATGGCTCGCCAATGACGGCCAGCTCGGGCCCGATATCGGCCATACGTTGCTGAGCAAGCTGGCGGTGCAAGCCTTGGTCCTGTCTGTGGGCGTCATGGGCACGGTGGCAGCCGTGGCCCCGCCGGGCGCCGGCTGGTGGCCACATGGTTGGCCGCTAGCGTTGCAGGTGCTGCTGGGGATGATGATTGCCGAACTCGGCTTCTACTGGGCCCATCGCCTGGCCCATGAGCGTCCGCTGCTCTGGCGCTTTCATGCGGTGCATCACAGCGTAACGCGGCTCTGGTTCGTCAATACCGGCCGCTTCCATTTCATCAACACGATCATCAGCGTCGCCTTCGGCACCGGTGTCGCCCTGGCAGCCGGCGTGCCCAAGGACATCATCATCTGGGTCAGCGCCATCACCGCCTATATCGGCCTGCTGACCCACTGCAATGTCGAGATGCGCTTCGGCATGCTCAACTATCTGTTCAATACGCCGGCGCTGCATCGCTGGCACCATTCGATGGTCCGGGAAGAGGGCGACCGCAACTACGGCGAAAACCTGATGCTGTTCGACCTGCTGTTCGGCACTTTCTTCAACCCGGACCGCCGCCCGCCCGCCGATATTGGCATCCGCGAGCCGATGCCGGCCACGCTGGCTGCCCAGATCGCCCATCCGTTCCGGCGCCGCCCCGCATAGCAATCCGCGCGTCAGCGGAACCTGGCACATATCCAAGATGTTTTTGAAGGGTGGGCAAAAGCTCTCTCAGGTGAGGCGACGTGCGCGCATTTGAGTAAATGCAATGCCCACGCGGAGATATCACAATCTCGCAACAGCACAGGCTCGAACGCTGCTTATTTACGAAGGAGCGGCTTGGATTGGAGGGTATCGTGGCAACGAAGCGCAAACTGCGCCCCGCCATGCAACTTGCAAAGCATCGCCGGGGCTATCCCAATGAAAGCCGCGCATATGGCAGGGCGCGCGCGAACCTGCTCGCCGAGGAGATCGAACTGCGGCGTCAAATCGAACGTGTCGCGGCGCAGAGGCGGCAGTTGCCGCCGGGCGGCGAAGTACCGGCGGACTATCTGTTCGAAGGAGAAAACGGGCCGGTGCATCTCTCAGAGATGTTCGGTAAGCACAAGACCCTGATCGTCTACAACTATATGTACGGGCCGCAGCGCAAGCGCCCTTGCCCGATGTGCACGTCGCTGTTGAGTTCGTGGGACG
>DATKFM010000362.1:0-18032 GCA_035544395.1 Verrucomicrobiia bacterium | reverse complement strand
GGCCTCGGTGACATGGGAGAGATCCATGGTGGGCTCGGTCATCCGGCTGCCATCGGGCTGAAGCAGGCTCGCCGGGAGCAGCCCCGTCGCGGCGTTTCCGATATCGATCTGCCCGCAGGCGATGCCGTGGGCGCGGCCATCGAGGATCAGCTGCCTGGTCAGGCCGGTGATGGCGTGCTTGGTCGCGGTGTAGGGCGCCGCCTGCGGCCTTGGCACATGGGCCGAGATCGAGCCGTTGTTGATGATGCGGCCGCCGCGGGGCTTCTGGTCTTTCATGATCCGGAAGGCCTCCTGGGTGCAGAGGAACGAACCGGTCAGGTTGGTATCGACGACGGCCTTCCACTGCTCGAAGGACAGCTCCTCCAGCGGAATGGCCGGCGCGCCGACACCGGCATTGTTGAAGAGGACGTCGAGCCGGCCGAACTTGTCCTTTATGGCCTTGAACAGAGCCGCGACTGACTTCGGATCGGTGACGTCGGCGGGAACGGTGAGTGCTGCCTCCTTCGGCGCCTTCGCCAGCGCCAGTGATTCATCCAGGGCATCGGCACGGCGGCCGGTGAGCACCGTCTTGTATCCCTCCTGCAGCAGCGCTGCCGCCACCGCCCGCCCGATCCCGCTCCCCGCGCCGGTCACCAGCGCCACTTTGCCTGCCGCGTTCATCCCTGCCGCTCCCCGTCAGATTTCGCCCGTGCGGAAAATTGACCGCAAAGGCGCAAAGACGCAAAGAAGAAATGTAGAGTCGACCTCGACAAGATCGTACTGCGATCGGCTTGGCGGTCGCCTATCTCGCAGCAATCACAAGTCGCTCATGTAGGCTTCAGTAGTATTGCAGTGGAAACACGGGAGACCGCAGGTCGGCTCTACAAGGGGAACGAGACGACTAATCCTTCTCGAACTCCAGCCCGATCGCCCGGTAGCGCGCGGGGTCGTCGCCCCAGCCGGATTTGACTTTCACCTGCAGGAACAGGTGCACCTTGCGTTCGAGGATCTGTTCCAACTCCTTCTGCGCAGCGACGCGCACGGACTTGATGCGGCGGCCGCCTTCGCCCAGCAGGATCGGCTTGTGGGTCTCGCGGCCGATATAGATCGCCTGCTCGATGCGCACGCTGCCGTCCTGGAAATCCTTCCAGCTCTCGTTCTCCACCGTCAGCTCGTAGGGCAGCTCGTCATGCACCTGGCGGAACAGATGCTCGCGCGTGACTTCGGCGGCCAGCAGGCGCAGCGGCACGTCAGAGATCTGATCCGCCGGAAAATGCCAAGGACCGGCGGGCATGCGCGCGGCCAACGCCTTGACCAGGCCATCGACGCCATCGCCGGTCTCGGCCGAAATCATAAAGACGTCGCTGAAGATGCCCTCGGCGTCATACATTGCCGCCAGTTCCAACAGCCGCTCGCGCTTGATCAGGTCGATCTTGTTCAGAGCCAACAGCGCTTTCCGGTCCTGGGCCTTGAGGCCGTCGATGATGCGTCGGGTGTCCTCGCCCATCTCCTGGCGCTGGGCATCCGCCAACAGCAGCGTCAGGTCAGCCTCTGTGACGCCGCGCCAGGCGGCCTTGACCATGGCGCGGTCGAGGCGGCGGCGCGGCGCGAAGATGCCGGGCGTGTCGATGAATACGATCTGCGCGGCGCCGTCGATCACCACGCCAAGCACCCGGTTACGGGTGGTCTGCACTTTCGGCGAGACGATGGAGATCTTGCTGCCCACCAAACGATTCAGCAGCGTCGACTTGCCGGCATTGGGCGCGCCGACGATGGCGACGAAGCCGCAATGCTGATCAGCCAGCGGCGGGGTTTCCGGTTCGGTCAAGGAGCGGTGCTCCGCACGGCCTTGAGCAGCGTGGCGGCCGCCTCCTGCTCCGCGGCGCGCTTCGAGCGGCCGCGGCCGGTGGCGGGCTCGGCACCCTCGACACGCACTTCGATGGCGAAGACCGGGCTGTGGGCCGGGCCCTGGGTCTCCAGCACGCGATAGGCCGGCAGCGGCAGGCCGCGGGCCTGGGCCCATTCCTGCAACGCGGTCTTCGCATCCTGGGGCGGGTTGCTGTCGGCGCCGATCAGCGGCGCCCAGCAGCGCCGGATGAACTGCGCGGCCACATCGAGCCCGCCATCGAGGTAGAGCGCGCCGATGACGGCTTCGCAGGCATCGGCGACCATGCCGGGGTGGCTGCGGCCGCCGGTGTCGGCTTCGCTGCGGGACATCTGCAGATGGCGGCCGAGATCCAGGGCGGTCCCCACTTCGGCCAGCGCTTCCTTGCGGGTCAGCGCCGCAAGGCGGCGGGCCAGGGCCCCTTCCGTCTCCCGGCCGAAGGTTTCGAACAGCATTTCCGCGATCACCAAGGCCAGCACCCGGTCGCCGAGGAATTCCAGCCGTTCGTTGCTGAACTCGCCGCCGCGCACCGGCCGCGTCGCGGCGCTGGCATGAGTCAGCGCCTCCGTCAGCAGCTCGGGCCGGCGGAACCTGTGGCCCAGCGCCGTCGCGAGATCATCAACCGAATCCCTATGATCGTTTCCGTCGTTCAATGAATACCGGTGGCGATGCGATCGATACGCGTTTGCGGCACCGACTCCCAGAACTTGATGAGCGAGCAATTGCAGGCGGTAGAATAGAATATGAAGGACGCCTTGCCGACGATGTTATCCTCCGGTATCGCGCCGAAATAGCGGCTGTCGGATGAATTGTCCCTATTGTCGCCCATGCCGAAGTAGTGTCCTGGCGGAACAACGAAGGGACCCCAATTGTCGTAATCACCGCTGTCGGACTTCTCAACAATGTGGTGCTGCACGCCGTTGGGCAATGTCTCGATATATTGAATGAGCGTTTGCCCGGTTCCCTCGTCGTACCAATCCTCGATACGCTCGCGCTTCACCGGCGCGCCATTGATTTGAAGGATGCCGTCCTTCACTTCGATCGTGTCGCCCGGAAGGCCGACGAAGCGCTTGATGTAGTCGTCGCCGAAACTCCGCTCTTCGTCCTGCGGCACCTTGAAGACGACAACGTCGCCGCGCTCGACGGGCTGCGACAGGATGCGGCCCTTGAAAGGCGGCTGGCTCAACGGGAATGCATGGCGGCTATAGCCATAAGTCCATTTCTTGACGAACAGATAGTCGCCGACGAGCAATGTCGGCTTCATCGAGCCTGATGGAATACTGAACGGCTCGAACGCTACTGTCCTGGCAACCATGGCGATGAGGATCGCGTAGATAATGGTGCGCACGAATTCCATCGTGCCGCCGGAACTGTCTTTCGCCATGATCCTCTCGTTTTCTTGGGGGGCCGCTCCCCGGGCGGCCGCGCGGCGATGAAGCCCGCCCGGCCCTAGCCTGTCAAGCGGCGCTGGGAAGGGTTTTCAACCGGCCTTGCTGTCGGGAACCGCCGTGATGATGACGATGGCCTGGGCCTGGGGGAACTCGTCGGTGATGGTCAGGTCGATCTGCGCCTTCGTGCCCGGCGGCAGCATGGATTGCAGACGCTCGGCCGCGCCGCCGGTCAGTACCAGGGTCGGCTTTCCGGTCGGCAGATTGACAACGCCCATATCCCGCCAGAACACGCCATGGTTCAAGCCTGTGCCCAGGGCCTTCGAGCAGGCCTCCTTGGCGGCGAAGCGCTTGGCATAGCTGGCGGCGCGGTTGCGCCGGCGGTCGGACTTGCGCTGCTCCACGTCGGTGAAGACCCGCTGCACGAAGCGGTCGCCGAAACGTTCGAGCGATTTCTCGATGCGTCTGATGTCGATGATGTCGTTGCCGATGCCCAGGATCATGGCGGCGTTCATCCGCGCGCCCGCTCGACGGAATTGACCAGGGGCGTCGCCCGCAGAGCGGCGATGATGTTGGAGAGATGGCGGATGTCGCTGACTTCCACATCCACGGTCATCTCGAAGAAATCGGCGGACCGGTTGGTGATCTTCAGGTTGGTGATGTTGCCTTCGGCCTTGCCGATGATGGTGGACATGCTGCCCAGGCTGCCCGGGGAATTCGCCACAACCACATGCAGCCGGCCGACATGGCCGGGCGACATCTCGGAATCGATGTTCCAGGAGACGTCGAGCCATCGCTCGGGCGCATCGGCGAAGCTTTCCAGCGTCTCGCAGTCGATGGTGTGGATGGTGACGCCCTTGCCCGTGGTGACGATGCCGACGATCCGGTCGCCGGGCAGCGGGTGGCAGCAGCCGGCATAGTGGATCGCCATGCCGGGAATGAGGCCGGTAATCGGAATCGAGGAGGCCTTGGCCTTCTGATCCTTGCCGCGGCGGGCGCCGATGGGCACCACCTTGCCGGTGCGCGGCGTGGTGGTGCTGCCGGGAAACACGGCACCCATGATTTCGCGCTCGGTCAGCAACCCCTCGCCGACGGCGGCGTAGATATCCTCCGCGTCCTCGGCGTGGAATCTCTTGAGCACGCCGTCGAACGCCTTGTCGGTGAAGTCATGATGATCCTGCTTGAAGGCCTTCAGCAGAATGGCGCGGCCGAGCTCGATGTACGGCGCGCGCTGCTGGGTGCGGATGAAACGGCGGATGCAGGCGCGCGCCTTGCCGGTGACGACGAACCGCTCCCAGGTGGGCGAGGGCGTCTGGGTGCGCGATCCCACGATCTCCACCTGGTCGCCGTTATGCAGCTCGGTGCGAAGCGGCATATGGCGGCCGTTGATCTTGGCGCCGACGCAGGTGTTGCCGACCTCGGAGTGCACGGCATAGGCGAAATCCACCGGGGTCGCGCCGCGCGGCAGCGAGATCAGATCGCCCTTGGGCGTGAAGCAGAACACCTGGTCCTGGAACATCTCGAGCTTGGTGTGCTCGAGAAACTCCTCGGGGCCGGAGGCATGCTCGAGGATGTCCAGCAGTTCGCGCAGCCAGCGATACTGGCGCCCTTCGACCGATGGTGCGCCCTGCTTGTAGCTCCAATGTGCGGCGACGCCGAGTTCGGCGATATCGTGCATCTCCTTGGTGCGGATCTGCACCTCGATGCGCTGCTTCTCCGGGCCGATGACCCCGGTATGGATCGAGCGGTAGCCGTTCGGCTTGGGCGTGCTGAGGTAATCCTTGAATCGGCCAGGCACCATGGGATAGCGGCCATGGAGGATTCCCAGCGCCTTGTAGCAGCCGGCGATGTCGTCGACCACGACGCGGAACGCCATGATATCGGCGAGCTGCTCGAAGCCGATATTCTTCCGCTGCATCTTCAGCCAGATCGAGTAGGGCCGCTTCTCGCGGCCGGACACCGTGGCCTTCAGGCCGCCGTTTTCCAGCACCTTCTTCAGCTCGGCCATGATGCGGTCCGCGCGGGCACCGCCGGTCTCGCGCAGGAAGTTCAGCCGCTGGACGATGGACTCGCGGGCTTCATGGTTGAGCTCGCCGAAGGCCAGGTCCTCGAGCTCGTCCTTGAGCTGGTGCATGCCGATTCGCTCGGCCAGCGGCGCATAGATCTCCACCGTCTCCAGGGCGATGCGCTTGCGCTTCTCCGGGCTCTTGATGTGTTCCAGGGTCTGCATGTTGTGCAGGCGATCGGCCAGCTTCACCAGCAGGACGCGGATATCCTCCGACATCGCCAGCACGAGCTTGCGGAAATTCTCGGCATGCTTGGATTGGTCGGACTGCAGCTCCAGCCGGGACAGCTTGGTGACGCCGTCCACCAGCTTGGCGATGTCCTTGCCGAAGTTGCGCTCGATCTGCTCCAGGGTCGCGCTGGTATCCTCGACCGTGTCGTGCAGCAGCGCGGTGACGATGGAAGCCGAGTCCAGCTTGAGCCGGGTCAGGATGTTGGCGACTTCGAGGGGATGGAGAAAATACGGGTCGCCGGAGGCGCGCTCCTGCGAGCCGTGGGCCTTCATGGAGAACACATAAGCGCGGTTGAGCAGATCCTCATCCGCGTTGGGATCGTAGGACTTGACGCGTTCGACGAGCTCGAACTGGCGGATCATCCGTGGCCGTACCTGCCGCTGCTCTGCCTATCGCGCCAGACGAGCCTCTCCGTGCCGTTCCACCGATCCTGTCGCTGCCGCGGGATTTTGACGCTCAGGCGCTCAGCCTTCCTCCGTTGCGGCCTCGGGGACATCTTCCGCCGTCGCCGCGGGATCGTCCTCGAACTCTTCTTCCTCGGGAGTCTGAACGCCGGCGGCCGCCTCGTTCTTCATGAGGTCCGCCAGCATGTCGGTCTCGCCCGTGCCGAAGCCGCCTTCGTCTTCCGGCTCCTCGGGCTCCTTATGGACGCTGAGGTTCTTCACGATCGACTGCTGGATCGCATCGAGATCGAGCTTGTCTTCGGCGATCTCGCGCAGCGCCACGACCGGATTCTTGTCGTTGTCGCGATCGATGGTCAGAGCCGAGCCGGCACTGACATCACGGGCGCGCTGTGCGGCCAGCATGACCAGGTCGAACCGGTTCGGGATCCTCAGGATGCAGTCTTCGACGGTGACGCGCGCCATATCTGCGAGTTCTCCAAAAATGCGGGGAAATCAGTGATTTGATTGAATATATTGAGTGTGCTGCAAGTACGCAAGGTGCAAACCGGCCGCGCCGATGTCGCAGCGCAGCGGCCGCCGGTAAGATGCTGATCCGCTTGGCCTTCGCGGCCTAAGCCCGGCGAATCTGTTGGCCTGCCGGCAGCCGGGCCACCAATTCCTCGACCGAAAGGCCCAAAACCGGATGCACCCAGCCGGGGGCGATTTCCTGCAGCGGCAGGAGCACGAAGGCCCTGTCCGCCATCCGGGGATGGGGCAGGATCGGCGGCGGATCGTCACGGACCAGCCGGCCATAGGCCACGATGTCCAGGTCCATAACCCGGGCGGCGTTGAGTTCCCGCCGTTCCCGGCCGAACTCGCGCTCGGTCTCGTGCAGAACCGCCAGCAGCGCCGCCGGCTCCAAGGCTGTCGCCACTTCGGCAACGCCGTTCACATACCATGGCTGATCGGAAGCCGGCACCGGCGCGCTCTCATAGAAAGCCGACCGGCGGACGATCTTAAGGCTCCGGGCCTCCAGGGCCGCCAGCGCCGCCAGACAGGTCGCGGCCGGCGAACCGTGTAGCCGACTGGGCAGATTTGCGCCGAAAGCGACGAAGATCGGTCCACCCACAGAATCCACATTTTCACCCAAGTATCTTGTCTCTTCAGCAGGTTATGCGGTGAAACTCACAAAATGCGTCGGCCATGGGGCCGGCCTCAAACTAACGCTCCATCAATAATCTCTGCGCATACTGGCCGATATTCAGAAAGTGATTTTGTAAGGATTCATTAACGTGCGGTTCTATCCCCAGGAACGTATTGCGCTTTTCATTGACGGCGCAAATTTATACGCCGCCGCGCGCGCCCTCGGATTCGATATCGATTACCGGCGCCTGCTGCAGGTCTTTGCCGACAAGGGCCATCTGGTCCGCGCCTTCTATTATACCGCGCTCGTCGAGGACCAGGAGTACTCGCCGATCCGGCCGCTGGTCGATTGGCTGGATTACAACGGCTATACCATGGTCACCAAACCGACCAAGGAATACACCGACGCCTCCGGCCGCCGGAAAATCAAAGGCAACATGGATATCGAGCTCGCCATCGACATGATGGAGATGGCGAAGCATCTGGACCATATCGTGCTGTTCTCCGGCGACGGCGATTTCCGCCGCCTGGTGGAGGCGGTCCAGCGCAAGGGGGTGCGGGTCACGGTGGTCAGCACCATCCGCTCCTCCCCGCCCATGGTGGCCGACGAACTGCGGCGCCAGGCGGATGTCTTCGTCGACCTCAGCGACCTGGCCGAGAACATCGCCCGCAACCACAACAGCGGCCGCCAATCGACAGCCGAGGTCGAATCGAGCAACGGTGGCCGCTCGTAGGGCCCGCTAGCCGCCAGCCAGGGCCTGTCCCGATGACCAGGCAGGCCCGATGTCTCCAGCCACCCCGCCTCCGCAACCGGCCCAGAACTGTCCGCTCTGCCCGCGGCTGGCGGAGTTCCGCGCCGGCAACCGCCAGGCCCATCCCGACTGGTTCAACGCACCGGTGCCGAGCTTTGGACCACCGGATGCCAGTCTGCTGATCGTAGGCCTGGCGCCGGGCCTGAAGGGCGCCAACCGGACCGGCCGCCCGTTTACCGGGGACTTTGCCGGAGATCTCCTCTACCGCACGCTGATCGAGTTCGGCTTCGCCAGCGGCCAATACGGCCAGCGGCCGGACGATGGGCTGACCTTGAACGGCTGCCGGATCACCAATGCGGTGCGCTGCGTGCCGCCGGAGAACAAGCCCACGCCGGCGGAGATCAAGACCTGCCGGCCGTTCCTGGCCGGCGAAATCGGCACCGGCGGCGGTCCGAGGGCGATCCTGGCGCTGGGCCGTATCGCTCACGACTCGACGCTGGCGGCACTAGGGCAGCGTTTGTCCGCCTTCAAATTCGCGCACGCCGCGCGGCACGACATCATCGGCCGGCTTACACTGTTCGATAGCTATCACTGCTCCCGCTACAACACGCAAACCGGCGTGCTTACCGAAGAAATGTTCCGGCAGGTGTTTGAGCAGATCCGCCGGTTCCTCGCCGCGGATTAGTTCAATCAGTCACGCGATCGCGGCAGCGGCGAAGGCAATCAGCCCGTTGGAACCGGCGTCGCTGCGCTTCTGCGTGGTGTTCGGTGTCTTCGCGGCAGGTTTGGTGTCCACGTCGTCCTCGGGATCTTCTGCAGTTTTCTTTCCGGTCACGATGCGCAGTTTCACGAGCTCGTCCGAATCCGGTTCATAGTAATCGGTCGGTTTCGTCGCCGAGGCCAAGCCCAGCAGCTCTCCGTCAACTCCCATGCGCGCCAGATACTTCTCAACAAAGCCAGTCACGGATTTGATCATCGCGGCTTCTGTTTTCTCATCGACCTTGAATTTCGGATCCCGGTAGACCTGGTGGTAGCCAAGCACGCTGCCGTCCTGGACCTTGCGCTTGACCCCGCCGAGAAACGCATAACCACAGGCGCTGAAGCAAAATCCCGGCACCAGCCTGTCCTTGCCGTGGCCGCGGGCAATCGTCATCGCAACATCGGAATTGAACCCATGCTGTCGGATCATCTCGCCCAATAGCAGTGCGGGAATAACTTGCCCACCCGGGCTCGTGAACTCGATCCAGATGTTCTTGCTCTCGACGGTCTTGGCAAAACGCTCGAAGTCCGTCGGCGTCGTGATTGTGATCGTTCCGATTGCCGATATCCAGGTAACGTCGTGCCGGCTGTTCTCAGCCAGCCGGAACATCATCGGCTGCTCGAAGATGTTTGTTTCGTCGGCCGCAAACCCATAGCACGGGATCAGAAACACAAGCGCAGCAAGACATATGAAGTAAGAACGGAACATCTGCTGGATTTTCTTTTGCAATCTGACCGTCTTACTTCGTCAAATAGAGTCCACCCTCTTTCATTACATTACTGTGCTTCTGCTTGTTGTTGCAACTGAACGCGATTGCCAAAGAAATCCGCGGCAAGAGTTTCGTTAATATCGATGATCTGCCGCTGGATCCAATCGACGAACTCGTGCAATCCGGCGCGGAGGACGCCGGCAGGTGGGCGCTCATCCAGGGCCACGCGAATTTCATCCAGCCGTTCCAGAGCCCGATTGCCGCCTCGGAGCCCGTAGCGCTGGCGCAGCTCATGCAGAAGCTGGTCGGTCTCGGCGATGCAGTGGCTGACGGAGCGCGGGAAGGCCCCATCGAGCAGCAGGAAGCCCACCACATCCTCCAGGAAATATCCGCGCGGATGGACACGGCGGAACGCATGATAGCCGGCGGCCGAGCGCAGGATCGCCGCCGCCTCACCCGCTTCGATCAGGGCCGTCGGCGAGTCAGCCGGCACGTTATGGAACTTCACGTCCAGAAGCCGGGTCGCCTGGTCCGCCCGTTCGACATAGCGCCCGAGCTGATAGAAGTACCAGCCCTGGTCGCGGAAGAAGGTGCCTTCGGTGATGCCGGTGTGCGTCTGGCAATGCTCCTTGATCGTCGCCAGCAGCCTCGGCCTTTCCGATGGCGCGAGATCGGCCGGCGTCAGGCGCCGCAGCCAGTTGTAGGCGACGTTCAGATGGCTCCACATCTCCGTGCTGATGAACGGCCGCAGGGTGCGCGCGTTTTCGCGCGCGGATGTCAGCGCATGAAGGATCGAGGTCTCGTTGTCGGCGTCGAGCACGTAGAACATGACGATGGCGTCGTCACTGACGGTTTGGCCGGTACTCTGGAAATGGTCGAGATCGCTGTTGATCTCCAGGATCGCCGCCCAGTCCTTGGCGCTGCCCTGGCGGCGCGCCGAGCTCTGGGTAACGTCGAGGATGCGCGCGAGATTCTCCGCCCGCTCAACATAGCGGGCCATCCAGTAGATGCACTCGGCATAGCGCGCCAGCAGGCTAGGCAAGGACCCACGTGTCTTTCGACCCGCCTCCCTGTGATGAGTTGACGATCAGCGAGCCTTCACGGAGCGCTACCCGCGACAGCCCGCCGGGCAGAACCCAGGTGCTGCGGCCCGTCACCGCAAACGGCCGGAGATCCACATGACGCGGCCTGACACCGCCTTCGACCAGTGTCGGGCAGACAGAAAGGCTGACCATCGGTTGGCTGATGTAGTTGGCAGGATCGGCCCGCAGCCGGGAGCGGATATCCTCGAGGTCAGCCGCCGACGCGCGCGGCCCGACGACGATGCCGTAGCCACCGGATTCGCCGACCGGCTTCACCACCAGGTCCTTGAGATTGTCGAGGGTGAAGCGGTATCCATCCTTCTCGCCGCAAAGATGGGTCTCCACGTTCGGCAAGATGGCGTCTTCCTTGAGATAGTAGCGGATCAGCCGCGGCAGATAGGCATAGACCGCCTTATCGTCGGCGACGCCGGTGCCCACCGCGTTGGCCAGCGTGACATTGCCCTTGAGATAGGCCGCCATGACTCCGGGCACGCCCAGCATGCTGTCTGGCCGGAACGTCAGGGGATCGATGAAATCGTCATTGATGCGCCGGTAGATGACATGCAACGGCGCCAGGCCGGCGGTGGTCTTCATGAAAACGCGATCGTTCTCGACCACGAGGTCGCGGCCTTCCACCAGCGGGACGCCCATCTCGCGAGCCAGGAACACATGCTCGAAATAGGCTGAGTTGTAGACACCCGGCGACAGCAAGGCGACCTGCGGCGAGTCGATACCGGTGGGCGCGATCTCTGTCATCGCCTGCCCCAAACGCAGACCGTAATCTTCGACCGGCTGGATAAAGACGTCGATGAGATCGGGAAACGCCCGCTGCATGATGCGACGGTTTTCCACCACGTATGAGACGCCCGACGGCGTGCGGCCATTGTCTTCCAGCACCATGAACCGGCCGGAATTGTCGCGCACGATGTCGACGCCGCAGATATGGATATAGGTGCCGCAGGGTACGTCGAAGCCGACCATCTCCGGCCGGTAGTTGACGTTGCCGAGGACCAGCTCCCTGGGAACGATGCCGTCCTTCAGCACATGCTGTTGGTGGTAGACGTCATCCAGGAACAAGTTCAGCGCGGTTACGCGCTGCACGACGCCGGCCTCGATATGCCGCCATTCCGCCGCCGACAACACGCGGGGAATGACATCGAAGGGCAGGATGCGGTCGATGACGTCCTTGTCGGAATAGACCGTGAAGGTCACGCCGAGATTGTAAAGCTCGTTCTCGGCATTGCGCGCACGGCGGCGCAGCTCGTCGATGGGAATCCGGCCCAGCCGCTCGCGCAATGGCAGGGTATGCAGCGCCGGGGCGTCTTGCCGCCCGAACACCTCGCAGTAATAGCCGCCGGCGTCATAGCCGGACAGCCAATCGGGCGCTTCCCCATTCATATCGCTGTCAGCCTACGGGAAGCACGCTCGGGCGGGCAACGGAAATGCCGTGCTGCCCAAAGCTTTGGCACTCTGCCGGCTAGGGCAGCAGGCCATCCAGCCAGGCGCCGTCGGGCATGGTGCTGGCAAGCTGGGTCAGATGTTCGTTCCACCACTCGCCCTGCTCGCGCAGATCGAAATCGTCGAACTGCCGCTCCCGCCAGCGGCGGTCTTGAACGTGATAGGTCACGAGGTCGAGGGGAAAGCCCACATCCGACGAGGACAAGCGGGTGGAATCGAACGACAGATAGGCGAGCTTGAGCGCCGTCCGCAGCGGCGTGTTGAAGCGCAGCGCCCGGTCCAGGATCGGCTTCCCATAAGCCATGACGCCGATGGACAGATAGGGCGTGCGCTCATCCACCTGGATCCAATTGCATTCGGGATAGACCAGGAACATCGTCGGCTCCCGGTCGTTGGTGAGCTGGCCGCCGATGATGGCGTGTAGATTGAACAGGAGGTTGGAGCGCTCCACCGCGTCCTTGTCCTCATCGATCACCTGACGCAGGCATTTGGTGTAGCCCTGCACCGCGTCGAGCATCGTCGGGTACGACGCTCCCATGGCGTTGTAGTCGCGCTCGAGATAGGCGACCGCCTTGTCGCGCAGCGACCGCATGCCCGACGTCATGACGAAGAACTGCGAACCGTTGGGGCCGTGCAGCGTCACCTTCCGCGCGCTTGTGAGTTCAGAGCCGCTGGTGATGCGGCCATCGGCCAAGCCGATCAGGCCATCGCGAACCTTGATGCCGAGACAATAGGTCAATTCATGCTCCCCGCCGGTCCGTCATACAGCGATTCGAAGATGATACAACGGCGCGCACTCGCCGCATCATTTGAACTCTTTGGCAAAAAAGCGGCTGAGCGGATCGGGTCGATAAGGCGGAAACGCCGGAATTTCGCGAAATCCACTGGCGACATAGAGGCCGATTGCCTCGGGCTGATGGATGCCGGTTTCCAGGCGTAGGGTTCGCACGGACTCGCGCTGCGCTATCTCTTCGATCGCGCTCATCAGTGACTTGCCGATGCCAAATCCGCGCGAGGCAGGATCGACATACATACGCTTCACTTCCGCCGTGCCATCGGTTTCCAGCTTCAACGCGCCGCAGCCGCGGGCCGTACCGCTCTGCCGTGCGACAAAGAATCGGATATCAGGCCGCAGCAGCGCTTCGACACCCAAGAGGTGATTGCTCTCCGCCGGATACAGCGACGACATATGGGCATCGAGCTGCTCCAGCAGCTTGCGCACGTCGGCCTGATCGGGCGACTCGATGCGCACCACGACGGTGCTGCTGCCGGTCTGGACGGACACTTGCCTAGCCTTTGGCGCGCAACAGGCGTGCCTTGTCGCGCTGCCAGTCCCGCGTCTTCTGGGTCTCGCGCTTATCGACCTTGCGCTTGCCCTTGGCCAGACCGAGCGCCAGCTTGGCGATGCCCCGCGGATTGAAATAGATCGACAGCGGCACCAGCGTGATGCCCTGGCGCTGCACCGCGCCCATCAGCCGCTCCCGCTCGCGCCGCCGCACCAGCAGCTTGCGGGGCCGCCGCGGCGCGTGGTTGAAGCGCGTCGCCGCTTCATATTCCGGAATATGGGCGTTCAATAGATAGAGGTCTCCATCTTTCGGCCCGGCGAAGGCCTCCTGGATGCTGGCGCCGCCTTTGCGCAGCGCTTTCACCTCGGTGCCCGTCAGCACGAGCCCGCATTCCAGCGTTTCTTCGATGAAGTAGTCGTGCCGCGCCTTGCGGTTCTGGGCCGCGTATTTCGGCTCGGCTTCCTTGACTGTCATGATCGTTCCGCGGTGGCTGAAAACCGGCGGGCGCCGGCAGGCCGGAAATCCGGCGCCGGCGGCCAGGTCCTTCTCTTCTCTAGTTCAGCAGCCCTGCATGCACCATGGCCGCTTTCACCCGATCCTTCGATGCCGCCGCAATCTCGCAGAGCGGCAGCCGCGTTGCCGAAGAGGCGCGGCCAAGAAGCTCGGCACCGTACTTCACCGGGCCCGGGCTGGCCTCCACGAACAGCGCCTTGTGCAGGGGCGTCAGCCGCTCATTGATCGTCATGACGGTGTCGAGATCGCGCTTTGCCCAGGCATCGTGCAGATCGGCGCAAAGCCGCGGCGCCACATTGGAGGTCACGGAGATGCAGCCATGGCCGCCCTGGGACAGGAACGGCACGACGGTCGCATCCTCGCCGGAAAGCTGGCAGAAATCCGGGCCTGCCGCGAGCCGCGTCAACATCGGCCGCGCCAGATCGGCGGTCGCATCCTTGACGCCGACAATGCGCGGCAGCTTGGCCAAGCGCGCCATCGTGTCGACCGTCATGTCCACGGCGGTGCGCGGCGGCACGTTGTATATGACGATCGGAATATCCGTGGCGTCGTGGATCGCCTTGTAGTGCTGGTACTGACCTTCCGGCGTCGGCTTGTTGTAATAGGGCAACACGACCAAGGCCGCGGAAGCACCCGCCTTCTGCGCGTAGACCGTCAACTCGATGGCCTCTGATGTCGAGTTCGAACCTGTGCCGGCGATGATCGGCACCCGTCCAGCGGCCGCCTCGATGCAGAGGTCGATCACCCGTTTGTGCTCGGCGAAGTCCAGGGTGGGGGATTCACCCGTGGTGCCCACGGGCACCAGGGCGTCCGTGCCTTCATCGATCTGCCAGCGGCAGAAATCCTGAAAGCCTTTCTCATCGACGGCGCCGTTCTTGAACGGGGTAATCAGTGCCGTCATCGATCCCTTGAACATCTTCTGCTCCCTGCCGCCGGGTCTAGCCCTGTGGCGGCGAATCAAACTAGTAATACACTCCGCTGGCGGCATTAAGGCATTGACGCACCGCCGAGTTTGGCAGTTCTTTCAGCAGCTTGCCCGTGAGGCCCGCTCCGGTCAAAAGATTGTTAACCATAGTCGTGGCAAAGTTGCGATAGGCTGATGACGTCATCGCCACGATTTGCATGTCAGGAGTTATACGAAATGGGAGGCATGGTGGACAGGCTCCGCTTCCTTCTGCTGGCCATTATTTGCTCGCTCGCCGGCGGGTTTCCCGCTGAGGCAACGTCCACCGACAAGCTGACGGCGGGCCAGATCGCGACCTATCAGGCGGCATTCACCGCCCTTGATGCCGACAAATGGGCCGAAGCACGGCGCCTTGGGCAGCAGGGCGGCGACCCGCTGCTGACTGATGTGGTGACCTGGTACGTCCTCGCCGGCAACGATCAGCCGTCCTCATTCTCCGACTATGCCCGGCTGCTGCGGGACCACCCGGATTGGCCGCGCCGCGGCGCTCTGGAGGCAGGCGCCGAGCGCAGCATGAATGGCATGAACGCGGACCAGATCGTCGCCTGGTTCGGCGGCCGCGAGCCGCGCACCTTGGAGGGGGCATTCCGGCTGGCGAGCGCGTTGATCACCACGGGCAAGAAGGCCCAGGCGCAGGCCATGGTGAAGAAAAGCTGGGCCAATGTGGACGCCCTGACCATTCAGGGCGAGGCCACCTTCGTTATGGCGTTCAATGACATGCTGACTCCAGAGGATCACTGGGCCCGGGTCGACCGGTTGCTGTGGAATGACAGCCAGTCATCTGCCAATCGCATCGTGCCACGGCTCTCCGTCGGCCTTCGTCAGGTGGCAGAAGCTCGCATGGCGCTGCGCAGCCAGGCGAAGGACGTCACCAAGAAGGTCGATGCGGTGCCGCCCGAACTGGCGCATGACCCCGGCCTGATCTATGAGCGCGCCCGCTACCGGCGCAAGCAGGACGATCTGCCCGGCATGGTCGCGCTGTTCGACAAACCGCTGACCAACGTGCCGCGCCCGGATCTGCTTTGGCGCGAGTTGGACAGCGCTGCGCGCCACGCGCTCGACACCAAGCAGTACAAGATTGCCTACAAACTGGCGAAACAACACGGCGCCAAGAACGGCACCACCTTCGCCGAGGGCGAATGGCTGGCCGGCTGGATCGCGCTCCGCTTCGTCAAGGATGCGAACGCCGCCTATGGGCATTTCACCGCCATGTTCGACGGCGTCAGTTCGCCGCTCAGCAAGGCCCGCGCGGCTTATTGGGCCGGCCGTGCGGCGACGGCGCTGAACAAGAAGCCCGATGCCGACCGCTGGTATTGGCAGGCGTCGCTCTACCCCACCACCTACTACGGCCAGCTCGGCGCGGGCGAGATCGGCGTCAACCCGCCCCTGCCTATGCCGGAAATGCCCAAGCCCACTCCGCAGGAACAGGCGGCTTTTGCGCACCAGGACATCGTGCGCGTGGTGCAACTGCTGGGCCAGATCGGCGCCGCCGATCAAGCCAAGACCTTCCTGACGGCGCTGATCGAGAAGGCCGGGACGCGTGGCGAACAGCGTCTCGGTGTCGACCTCGCGGCGTCGCTGGGCCGGCCGGACCTCACCCTGGCTGCAGCAAAGGTTGCCCGGCAAAAGGGCACGGAGATGGTCGAGTATCTTTTCCCGGTGAAGAAACTGGTCAATGCCGGCACGCCGGAGACGGCGCTGGTGCTGGGCGTCATCCGCCAGGAGAGCGCTTTCGATCCGGAGGCGGTCAGCCCCGCCGGCGCGCGCGGGCTGATGCAGCTGATGCCGGCGACGGCCAAGTCGGTGGCGAAGAAGATGGGGCTCAAATACACGAAGGAAAAGCTGACCGACGACAGCAATTTCAACATTTCGCTCGGACGCGCCTATCTAGCCGAATTGCTTGCCGACCATGGCGGCTCTTATGTGCTGGCTATCGCGGCCTACAATGCCGGGCCGCGGCGCGTGTCCGAGTGGACGGCACAGTATCGCGATCCCAGGCGGCAGGATGTCGATGTGATCGATTGGATCGAGCTGATCCCGATCTCGGAGACCCGCAATTATGTCCAACGCGTCCTCGAGAATACGCAAGTCTATCGCCATCGGCTCGGCGTCACGGAAGTGGCGATGACCCTGGCGAAGGATCTGCAGCGCTAAGCGGCAACGATCGAGCATAA
Source organism: Verrucomicrobiia bacterium (assembly GCA_035544395.1). Classification (GTDB taxonomy): domain Bacteria; phylum Pseudomonadota; class Alphaproteobacteria; order Dongiales; family Dongiaceae; genus DATKFM01. The sequence goes on along the minus strand of DATKFM010000362.1, from coordinate 1,259 downwards.
CAGCAAGAGAGACGCCTGCATGACCGCCAAACTTGCCCCCATCGACGCCTGCGTTTTCGATGCCTATGGCACGCTGTTCGACGTCAATGCGGCAGCTAAGCGCCATGCCGCGTCGCTGGGCGATCGTTGGCCGGACTTGGCCGCCACCTGGCGGCGCAAGCAACTGGAATACACCTGGCTGCGCAGCCTGATGGGCGACTATGCGGATTTCTGGCATGTGACCCGGGACGCGCTCGTCTATGCGCTGGAAAAGCACGGGCATGAAGACGCCACCCTGGTCGAGAAGCTGATGACCTCCTATCGCACCCTGGAGGCCTATCCGGATGCGACCTCGACCCTCGCCTGGATGAAACATCTGGGGCTGAAGATCATCATCCTGTCGAACGGCACACAGGCCATGCTGACCGATGCGATCGCCGCCGCTCATCTCGACCGGCTGGTGGATGCCGTGCTGTCGGTCGGCGCGGTCAATCTCTACAAGCCCCATCCCCGCGTCTATCAATTGGCGGTCGACAGGCTAGGTATGCAGCCGGCGCGGGTCTGCTTTGTCAGCAGCAACGGTTGGGATGCTGTCGGCGCCGCGCATTATGGTTTTCGCGCCGTCTGGATCAACCGCAACGACGATCCGCGGGAGCGCTTGCCCGCCGCGGCAGAGGTTGAGATCAAATCCCTGTCCGAACTTCAGCCGTTGATTGCCCGCGCCTGAACGGCATAATCGCCCGGCAACAACGACAGGATTGATGACATGGTTGCCGCCCCGGCAGCCGCGGTTTCCGCGGCGCGTTTGCCCACCTACGCCGACATCGAAACCGCCGCCCAGCGCATCAAGGGCCACGCCGTCGAAACGCCGCTGATCGAGTCCCGCGACTTGAACACGAGGACCGGCGGGCGCCTGTTCATCAAGCCGGAAAATCTCCAGCGCACGGGATCATTCAAGTTCCGCGGCGCGCGCAACAAGATCTGCGCGTTGCTGGGTTCGGCCCAGCCGCCGAAGAGCGTGGTCGCCTTCTCCTCCGGCAATCATGCACAGGGCGTGGCCGCGGCCGCCCAGATCGCCGGCATCGGCGCCACCATCGTCATGCCGTCGGACGCGCCCGACATCAAGATCGCCAATACCCGGAGCTATGGCGCCGATGTTGTGCTCTATGACCGCTATCGCGACGACCGCGAGGCTATCACCGCGGGCATTGCCCGCGAGAAGCAGGCGCCCATCGTGCGGCCTTTCGACGATCCCGATATTATTGCCGGCCAGGGCACCA
>DATKFM010000361.1:0-14521 GCA_035544395.1 Verrucomicrobiia bacterium | reverse complement strand
CCCCCTGACGCCGGACAAGACTCAGATCAAGGCCCAAATCCACAGCATCGGCAACAACGACCCCGACGGCACCACCAACATCCTCCAGGGCCTCTACTGGGCCTGGGAGGTGCTGATGCCCGGCGAGCCGTTCGACCAGGGCCTGGTCTCTACGCCCTTCACCCGCGACCGCTATATCATCCTGGTCACCGACGGCGCGCAGTTCGGCGGCAACGGCGATGCCTATAAGGGCCGCTTCGGCTATGGCGAGATGGCCGGTGACAATACCAGCGGCGCCCATGGCATGATCGACGCACCCGACGATGCCGGCGTCGTCGCCTCCAGGAACAACAACCTGGACAACCGTCTGCGGCAGCTGGCGCGGAACGTGAAGGACGAGGGCATCAAGGTTTTCGTCATCGGCTTCAATCTGGCCGGCAACCAGGACGAGTTGGACATGCTGGAGGGCATAGCCTCACCGACCGAAAACAACGTCCACTATTTCTTCGACGCGGATTCCGCTGACGATCTACGCAATGCGCTGGAGGAGATCTCGTCCCGCCTGACCGACGTCCGCTTGTCCATGTAAGCGGCCGGACGGCCACCAAGGGGACGATGGGGCTGCGCGGTCACCAGGCCGCCAGCCCCATCTGCTTTTTGCCCAAGCCAGTGAGATCGTCCGGGGTGGCGCGGCCCTTGTAGCTGACCTCGTAGTTCTCGGCCGCGAAATCAGGCGCGCTTTCGCCTTTCAGGAACCTGGCGGCCTGCTGCGGCAGATAGGCTGCGTTTTTTTCGCACCAGGGCGCGCCGCCAATATAGATCACGTTGCTGTAGCCCTGCCCGCGATGGCGGTCTTCCACCGCATGAACGATATCCGGGTGCCACCAGACGGTGTCGCCGGGCTGCACCAGCGGGATCGGCGACAGCGCGGGCATCAGGGCCGGGTGCCAGTCCGGCAGAGCCGAGAGCGCGCGGGCCGGCTGGGCGCCGCAGAGTTCGTCCTCGGGCACGTCGTCCTGCAGCGCCCGCAGCAGCATATAGGCGATGCCGCGCGCGATCGGGATAAGCTGCAATGTGCCGTCGCCCGGCCCTTGGGGCGTTAGCGCCGTCCAGCCCTGGTAGGTGCGGAACACGCTGCAGACCGCCGGGGACGGGATTTCCGACGTTTGCGTGCGCCAAGCGCCGTCGAAGGGATTGTAGCTGCCGATATCGCCTGAGAAGACATGCCGGTAGACGCGCTGATAGGCCGCGTCGATCCAGCGCTCCACGGATCCCGCATCCATATGGGGCGACAGGCCGAGGCTGACGTCGCCGGGTTGCCGGCGGCGAGTGCGGTCGGCGTAGGCGGTCTCGCGCTGCGGATCGAACCAGGTCTGGCCTTCGCTCTCATGCCGCCAGAGGCCGTTGAGGAAGGCGCGCGCGGTAGCGAGGCTTTCGGACTGGCGCGCCTGGATTTGCGGCTTCGACCAGTAGATGCCGAAGATCTGCGGCCGGTCGGATTTCAAGGTGGAGAAGTACTTGTCGAGATTGGGGTCAACTTTCTGTTCGTAGTAACCGTTGGCACTGATGTACTCGCCGAGTTCCTCGTTCCAGTCTTCGGCCTGGGCGCGTGGAAACACGCCCCGGATGACGGCAGTGCCGGTGCGGCGGATCGCGGCAGTGGCGGAGTCGGCGAGGCGGCCGGCGGCGATGTCGGCAAAGGCAACCTCCGGGACAATGGACTCACCGCGCTCGCGTTTGCCGACGACGGCATCGACCTCGCGGCGGATATCGTCCTCCATGGCGCGGAAGGCGGCGCCATAACTCGGATTCAGCGCGCGGAGCTTCGTTTTTGTGTCACGGATGACGCGGGAGAGCGCTTCCTTGGAGTTTTTCAGGGCGGCTAGATCAGTCATGGAAATTCTCTCATCGAAAGAGATTCACCGCCTGTTATACGCATCTTCGTACCTGACGATATCGTCCTCGCCCAGATAGCCGCCGCACTGCACCTCTATCAGCTCGAGCGGTTCCGCGAACGGATTTTCCAACCGATGCTTTTGGCCGACGGCAATGTAGACGGCTTCGTCCGGCTTGAGGTCCCGCACTGTCTCGCCCACGGTCACCCGGGCCATGCCACGCGCCACCACCCAATGCTCGCTACGCTTTGTGTGGCTTTGCAGCGACAGGCGGCCGCCGGGATTGACGGTGATGCGTTTCACCTTGAAGCCCGGCCCTTCGTCCAGGATCTGGAACGCACCCCAGGGGCGGGTCTCGCCATTGGCCGGCGGGCGGCTCGTATCGGACATGAAGCGGCAACTCCTGTGATCACAGTTCGCGCCTGCAAAACACCGACTTAGGCAGGGGGATACAAAGGAAAAAGCCCCTTGCCATTCCGGCCTACAGCACGCCATGGATAGATAAGACGATAACGAATGCCAATCCAGCGGGTTCCACCGCGAGACCAGATTAACGCATCCAAATGGGAGGATCGACATGACGAAAAACAGACTGGCCCGGCTGCTCGGCGGCGTCGCCCTGGGCCTCGTTCTCACCGCAACGGTGGCCAAAGCCGACGAGGTGGAGGTGCTGCATTGGTGGACTTCCGGCGGCGAGGCGGCGGCGCTCACCGTCCTGAAGCAGGACCTGGAATCCAAGGGTATCACCTGGAAAGACATGCCGGTGGCCGGCGGCGGCGGCGAGCAGGCGATGACAGTGCTGCGCGCCCGCGTGGCCTCGGGCGAGCCGCCCACGGCCGTGCAGATGCTGGGCTTCGATATCCTGGACTGGGGCAAGGAAGGCGTGGTCGCCGACCTGAATGACGTGGCCGCGGCCGAGGGCTGGGATGGCGTGGTGCCGGCGGCGCTGCAGGCCTTCTCGAAGTATGACGGCAAATGGATCGCCGCCCCTGTCAACGTGCACTCCACCAACTGGGTGTGGGCGAACAAGGCGGTGTTCGACAAGCTGGGCCTAGCGCCGCCCACCAACTGGGATGAATTCATCGCCGCCGCCGACAAGATCAAGGCGTCGGGCCTCACCGCCATCGCCCATGGCGGCCAAGCCTGGCAGGATGCCACCATCTTCGACAGCGTGGTGCTGACCACAGGCGGTTTTGATTTCTATAAGAAGGCGCTGGTGGATCTGGACCCGGCAACTCTGGGCTCCGACACCATGAAGACGGTGTTCGACCGCATGACCCAGATTCGCGGATATCTCGATCCCAACTTCTCCGGCCGCGACTGGAACCTGGCCTCGGCCATGGTGATCAAGGGCGAAGCCGGCATGCAGATCATGGGCGACTGGGCCAAGGGCGAATTCCTCAATGCCGGCCAGAAGCCGGGGCAGGACTTCCTCTGTTTCCGCTTCCCCGGTACCCAGGGCAACGTCACTTTCAACTCCGACCAGTTCGTCATGTTCAAGGTCGGCGACGACAAGAAGGCGGCACAGGTGGAATTGGCCAAGGCGATCATGGCGCCGACATTCCAGTCCGCCTTCAACGTGGTGAAGGGCTCGGTGCCGGCACGCACCGACGTGTCCGATGCGGCCTTTGACGATTGCGGCAAGAAGGCGATGGCGGACCTGAAGGAAGCTTCCGCCAGCAATCACCTGATCGGCAGCCTGGCCCACGGCCATGCGGCGCCGGCAGCCGTGAAGAACGCCATCTATGACGTGGTCACCAACCACTTCAACGGCACCATGTCGTCGGAAGAAGCGGTGAAGCAGCTGATGGCCGCGGTGGCCGGCGCGCAGTAGGCCGGAAGTCATCGCGCGGATGTAGGGGCGGGTTCGAAACCCGCCCCTACGGTCTCGCCCATGAGCGCAGCCACCACAGGCAATAGTATGATCGGCTGGCTGCAGCGGCAGTTGCCGAAGCTGGTGCTGGCGCCGTCTTTCGCCGTCGTGCTGCTGTTCGTCTACGGGTTCATCCTCTGGACGATCTATCTCAGCTTCACCGAGTCCAAGATGATGCCGAATTACGGCTTCACCGGCTTGAGCGCCTATGCGCGGCTCTGGGCGCAGCCGAACTGGTATGTGGCGCTGCAGAACCTGGGGATCTTCGGCACGCTCTATATCGGCATCTGCATCGGCCTCGGCCTGCTGCTGGCGATCCTGCTGGATCAGCGCATTCGCATCGAGGGCGTGCTGCGGCCGGTCTATCTCTATCCGATGGCGCTGTCCTTCATCGTCACCGGGACGGCCTGGCAGTGGTTCCTCAATCCCGGCCTCGGCCTGGAAAAGACCATGCATGAATGGGGCTGGACGAGCTTCACCTTCGATTGGCTGATCAATCCGGACAAGGCGATCTACACCATCGTCATCGCCGCCGTGTGGCAGTCTTCCGGCTTCGTCATGGCGATTTTCCTGGCGGGGCTGCGCGGAATCGACGGCGAGCTGATCCGCGCGGCGCAGATCGATGGCGCCTCTACTGTCGCCATCTACCGGCGCATCGTCATTCCCATGCTGCGGCCGGTGTTCCTGTCAGCTTTCATCGTGCTCGCCCATATGGCGATCAAGAGCTACGACCTGGTGATAGCACTGACCGGCGGCGGCCCGGGCCGGGCCACGGAAGTTCCGGCAACCTTCATGTATTCGTATACCTTCACGCGGAATCAAATGGGCGTTGGCGCGGCAAGCGCTGTCATCATGCTCATGACCATCGCGGCTGTCATCGTGCCCTATCTCTATTCAGAGCTCCGGGAGAAGCGCCATGAGTAGCGCGGCGACCACACCCGCCGCCGGCCGCGTGAGCGCGCCCATGTTCGGGCGCATCGTGATCTATTGTGCGCTGCTGCTGTTCGCCGCGATCTACCTGCTACCGCTGTTCGTCATGCTGGTAACCTCGTTCAAGACATTGGACGAGATCCGCAACGGCGACATGCTGCAGCTGCCGCAGCAGCCGACGATCGAGCCCTGGATCAACGCCTGGGGCACCGCCTGCATCGGCCTGACCTGCGAGGGCCTGAAAGGCTATTTCTGGAACTCCATCCGGATGGTGGTTCCGGCGGTGGCGATCTCGACCTTGCTCGGCGCGTTCAACGGCTATGTCCTGACCAAGTGGCGCTTCCCGGGGCACCGGCTGATCTTTGGGCTGATGTTGTTCGGCTGCTTCATCCCGTTCCAGGTGGTGCTGGTGCCCATGGCCCAGGTACTGGGCAAGCTCGGCGTCGCCAATTCCACCGCCGGCCTGATCCTGGTGCATGTGGCCTATGGCCTGGGCTTCACTACTCTCTTCTTCCGCAATTACTATGAGGCCTTCCCCAACGAGCTGATCAAAGCGGCGATGATCGACGGCGCGGGTTTCTTCCGCATCTTCTTTCGTATCCTCCTGCCAAGCTCTGGGCCCATCATCGTGGTCACGGTGATCTTCCAGTTCACCAACATCTGGAATGACTTCCTGTTCGGCGCCTCCTTTGCCGCCGGCGGCGCCGCACCAATGACTGTGGCGCTGAACAACCTGGTGTCCAGTTCCACGGGCGTGAAGGAATACAATGTGCATATGGCGGGCGCGATGATCGCGGCGCTGCCGACGCTGCTGGTCTATGTGCTCGCCGGCCGCTATTTCGTGCGTGGCCTCATGGCCGGCGCTGTGAAGGGCTAGATCATGGCATTCCTGGAAATAGACGGCATCGGCAAGCGGTTCGGCGGCACGGAGGTGCTGAAGCGAATCGATATCGCCGTCGAGGAAGGCGATTTTCTGGTCCTGGTGGGGCCATCCGGCTGCGGCAAATCCACCTTGCTCAACATGATCGCCGGCCTGGAGTCGGTGACCGAGGGCGAGATCCGCATTAAGGGTGCGCGGGTGAACGAGGTGCATCCGTCCCAACGGGACATCGCCATGGTGTTCCAGTCCTATGCGCTCTATCCCAATATGACGGTGGCCGGGAACATCGCCTTCGGCATGGAAATGCGCGGTGTGCCAAGGGACGAGCGGGAGAGGGCCATCGCTGAAGTGGCCAAGCTGCTGCAGATCGAGCATCTGTTGAAGCGGCGCCCAAGCCAGCTTTCCGGCGGCCAGCGCCAGCGCGTTGCCATGGGTCGTGCCCTGGTGCGCAAGCCCAGGGTGTTCCTGTTCGACGAGCCGCTATCCAACCTGGACGCCAAGTTGCGGGTGGACATGCGCACGGAGATCAAGCGGCTGCACCAGAATCTGCGAACGACGATCGTCTATGTCACCCACGACCAGATCGAGGCGATGACCCTGGCGACCCAGATCGCCGTGATGAATGCCGGCGAGGTGCAGCAGCTCGGCACGCCCGAGGAGGTCTATAACCGTCCGGCCAACATCTTCGTCGCCGGATTCATGGGTTCGCCTTCGATGAACCTGGTGCAGGCGCGGGTAGAGACCGGCGGCGCGGCGCTGAGCCTCGATGCCGCGGGCGGCACGATCCGGTTGGCGCTGCCGAACGGCAAGGCTGCGGGATATGCCGGCCAAAACGTGATCCTCGGCCTGCGTCCGGAAGCCATCACCGACACCGCCGGCGCCGACCGTGGCAGCCGGCATATACAGGAAGCGAACTGTCATGTGGAGGTGGTGGAGCCCACAGGGTCCGACACCTACGTGGTGACCCGCCTCGGCGGCAAGGAAGTCATCGCCCGCATGCGCGCCGACGCCCAAGCCCGCGCAGGGCAGGTTGCGCCATTTGCGTTCAACATGGAAAAAGCCGTGCTGTTCGATCCGGAGACGCAGAAGCGGATTGGGTAGCGGGGCGGTCAAGGTAACGCATCAATAAATTGCTGAGCCGCAGACCAAGTTGCCCCCTCGCCCGCGGAGCGGGAGAGGGATCGCAACGTTCGCGTTCAGCGAATGTTGCGTGGGTGAGGGTCTGGGCGCACCGTGATCAAGCGGCTTCCACCGATGAAAACTCGGAGAATCCGCGACTGTCCTTGCTTCTCGCTGTTGCTCATGTGCGTACGGTGACTGCGGCGCCAGCCCCCTCACCGGCGACATCCGCTGGACGCGGATGCCGCCTGTCTCTCCCCCACTAGGTGGGGGCGAGACGACAGCTTCACTTGCAAGAAGCCCCCGCGAATCTTGTACCCGCACAACCCGCAAAATCTGAACGATTCAAGGCTGGCCGACAACAGCCTGTCACCATGACATTTTCAACGCGTGCGACGGTTCGACGCCTCTGGCCTGCTTTTGTGATCTTCGTCACATACCCCGCAGAATTCACCAGCGATTGTGGAATTGGGCACGGGGTATGCGTATTTATCATGCGTAGAAAGTAATGCCGGACGTTCCCTGGAGAACGCCGGCGCGTTTCAGTCCCGGTACACGCAGCAGGTTTGAACCACAGCTTCCGCTTCCCGAAAGAAAAGAACCGGCCGAACCGAGGGCACTGTCAGTGCTTTGCGGCGCGCGGCCTGCGCCCCGCGAGAAGCAGCCACGCTCGGCAACAATGAACTGGAGGATAGAGTTGAACGCCATCCGTACCCGTGAGTCGCAAAGCAACGCGGCCGCCGCTACCTTGCGGCAGATGATCCTGAGCTTCCGCGTCACCCAGATGATTCACGTCGCCGCCAAGCTGCAGATCGCCGACCGCCTGGCCGAAACGCCGCAGACCGCAAGCCAGCTTGCCGCCGCGACCGGTACCGAGCCGCGCGCGCTCTACCGCCTGCTGCGGGCGCTGGCCGCCGTTGGCATTTTCCGGGAAACCGGCGACGGCGCCTTTGCCCTGACCGCCGTGGGGCAGACTCTGCGCAAGGACGCCGCGGAATCCCTGCATGGCATGGCCCTGCTCTATGGCGAGGAATGGCTGTGGCAGGCCTATGGCCGCATGCATCACAGCATCCAGACCGGACAGCCCGCCTTCGACATCGTGCATGGCGAGCCGCTGTTCGACTTCCTGATGGCGCGCCCGGATGCGGCGGCGGTGTTCAACAGCGGCATGAGCAGTTTCTCGCACCAGGAAGCCGACGCCATCCTGGCCGCCTACGATTTCTCGGGGTTCGGCAAGGTGATCGATGTCGGCGGCGGCGACGGCACGATGGCGATGGCGCTGTTGCGCCGCCATGGCCAGCTTTCCGGCCTGATCTACGATCTGCCGATGGTCGCGGAGGAAGCCGAGCGCAAGCTGGCAGTGGCCGGCCTCACGGCGCGCAGCGTCTGCACCTCAGGCGATTTCTTCGAGTCGATTCCCATGGGCGGCGACGTCTATCTGCTGAAGAACATCATCCATGATTGGCGCGACGCCCAGGCGATGCTGATCCTGCGCAATTGCCGCAGGGCAATGCGGCCGGACTCCCGTCTGCTGCTGGCCGAGCGCATCATTCCCGCAGGGAGCGGCGCCGCCGAAGCCAAGCTGTTCGACATCGGCATGATGGTGGTCGCCGGCGGCCAGGAGCGCACCGAGCGCGAGCATCGCGGCATCCTGGCGGCGGCGGGCCTGGAACTGGTGCGCGTGATCCCGACGCAATCGCCCTTGAGCCTGATCGAAGCAACCCCGGTGGTGGAATAAATGCAATTGAACGTCCTGCGATCGCAGACTATCCGAGCGCCCTTGACCGTGCGGCCGGCGGAGGCCGCCGACCACGCGGCTATCCTTTCTGTCATGGCCGCGGCCAATGCGGAGTACAGACCGCTGATCCCGGCAAACACCTATGACGAGTATTTCCGCGGCTTGCGCGAGCTGATCACCGCGCGGCCGCACGTCAGGACCGCGGTCGCCGAGCAAGGTCGGCAAATCGTCGGCGCTGTCGCGCTAATCGCCGATGGCGATATGGCCGATGTTGAAAACCCCGACCGCTGGGCATCCGTGCGCGCCTTGGCGGTGGATCCGGCCGCTCGCCGCCGCGGCATCGGCCAAAGATTGGTCGGCTGGTGCATCGGCGAGGCGCGGCAGCATGAGGCGCCTGCAATATGCCTGCATAGCGCCATCTTCCAGATCACGGCGCACCGTCTCTATGAACGACTCGGGTTCAAGCGCATACCCGAGCGCGACCTCGATGCCACGACGGGATGCCCCGACGGCGGACCGACGGCAGGCGTGCCGCCGCTGCTCGCTTACTGGAAAATGCTGGGCGGATTGCCGATCTGGCGGGCCTGAAAGCCTACGGATTGGTGCCCGGCTGCTGATAGACCAGCGTATCGCCGCCGGCGGCGTAGTTCTTGTCCGGCAGGGTCGGCTGCGGCGTGGCATAGAACATTGGCTCGCGGGGATCGTCGCCAGCCTGGCCTTTGGCGGTCTTCATCTTGACGCCGGTGCCGTTGGCCTGCCCCTCGCGCTGCGCCTTCTGGATCTGTTCGGCCATCTTCTGGCTCCAGGGGAACTCGTAGTAGCGCGGCGCGGCGGCGTCGGGGAACTGCAGCAGCACGTAAATCGCCTGGCCTTCTTTCAGCGAGGCGCCGAGCAGATCGGCTTCCGACATGTCGCTGCGCCATTCCAGGCGCACCGGCTTGGGCTGACCCAGCATCTCGACCGCCCCGCCATAGACCAGGCCAAGCAGCACGACATAGAGCGAGGCCGACACGGTACGCCACCAGAAGCTGCCGCGCGGCAGAACCAGGAACACAAAGCCGCCGAGCAGCAGCGCAAAGACGATGGCGAAGGAAATCATTGCGACGCCACCCGCAATTCCTTGAACAGGCTGTTGACGCTGCCGGGCACCAGATTGCCCTCGGAATCCAGATTGAAGCGGAACGCCGTCACCTGATCGTTCAGGCGCAGAAGCTGCACGTTCGTCGTCACCAGCTGGCGCGACTTGCCTTCTTCGTCGGCGCGCACGCTGGCCACCAGCTTCACCTGGATCGGAAAGGAAGCGTTGATCGCCCGGTAGAGATGGACGTTGACCACATATTCGCCCGGCGGCATGCCGCGGCTATAGGCGATCTCGTAGTTGAAGTCGGTGATGTCCTGGGATTTGCCGAGATCGTCGCGCAGCAGGCTGAAGATCTGGCCGCTCTTGTTGGAATAGCCCACCGGCCGGTCGCCCGGCGCCTCGACCCAGAGGTCGACGTCGGCATCCAGCTTGTCGGGCCATTGGGCCTCGATCACCACATTGCCGGGCGCCTTGTCGCCTTCACTGTCGGCCGATTTCGCCGGTGGATTCACCACCGACATCATCAGCACGGTCGTCAGGATGAACCCGCCCAGCATCAACAGGGCGGTGTCCAGCCAAACGGTGAGCGTCTCCTCATCCATGGAAATTTCCGAGCAGCCGCAGATTGACCTTGAGCCAAAGATTGCAGCCGATACCCAGCAAAGTGGCATAGAGCGAGATGTACATGCCGTCGACGACGGCGGCGATCATCTCGCGGATCTGGTTGGGGTCGTTGGAAGCGCCGCCATGCACACTGGAGAAGGCGGCGATCAGGCCGATCACCGTGCCCAGCAGGCCGATGCGCACCACATGGGTGGCGATCCACTGGACATCGCGCCAGCGCTGCAGGAACACGCAGGCGACGCCGACAAGACCGATGCAAAGAATGAGGACGGCTAGGACGCCATTGGCCTCAAAGGGCTTGGTGGCCAGGCCGGCGATCCACAGGGCCGCCACACCGGCGAGGCCGACCGCCTGCAGGACGATGCAGCGCGACAGGAAGGCGAGCGAGGATCCAGTCTTGGTCGCGGGCGCCAGGCCTTCGGCTCCATCAGCCGGAGCTTCGGCCTGCGACTGACCGGAAAACTCGCGGCTCAGGCGCTGCAGGATCGCCCCCACGGGCGACTGCGTTCCGCCGACGCGCGTGCCGCGTTCGACCGGTTCCGAGGAGATCGGGTGAATGGAGAGGTTTGCCATCGGCGTCGCGTCCTTCCGATTGAAGGGTGTCCGGTGAACGCCGAGGCCATGCCTGGACGTTCGATCCTCCATCGTCCCCCCGTCATGTTAAGAAACGGTTTCGCTCTTGGTTAACGAGCCTTTAGAGAGCAAGCTTGATCAAAGTCCGGATCCGAGATCAAGTATTTGATATTATTCATAAAACATAGTTTTGGACGTTGGACGGGAGTTTAAAAATTGCTTTCTCATATTTCGTACAGCGGGAGCGGAGGTCCTGTCCGGCAAGCCATTTCACGCCCATCAGACGCTCCTGCGAGTAATTTCATTACCTGGAACAGGGGCCTCGGTTCGTCTTAGTCTCATTCCCGCTCAGAAAACGAAGGAATCAAACATGACAGAGGCGTTAGTCCGGCGGCGCGGCGGACAAATTGGGAGGCGCGCGGAGCGGGCTTCTGCGCCCATCGTGCAAAAGAGGTTCATAACCCGGGAGATCCCGCTCTATGAGCTCCTGAACGCCGAGGGGCTGGAGCTGATCCACGAGGAATCGATGACCATCCTCGAGGAGATCGGCATCGAGTTCCGCTATGAGCCGGCGATCAAGCTGTGGCGCGCGGCCGGCGCCGATGTGCGCGGCGACCGCGTGCATTTCCCCCGCGGCCTGGTGCTGGAGAAGATCAAGACCGCACCGGCGCAATACACTCAGCATGCGCGCAATCCCGAGCGCAACGTGGTGATCGGCGGGCGCAACACCGTGTTCGCGCCGACCTACGGCTCGCCCTTCGTGCGCGATTTCGAGAACAAGCGGCGCTACGGCACGCTGGAAGACCTGCAGAACTTCATCAAGCTCGCCTACATGACGCCGGTGCTGCATCATTCCGGCGGCGTGATCTGCGAGCCCGTCGACGTACCGGTGCCGAAGCGCCATCTCGACATCGTCTATTCCCACATCAAATATTCCGACAAGCCGTTCATGGGCATCGTCACCGCGCCCGAGCGCGCGGAAGACACGGTGCGCCTGGCGCAGATCCTGTTCGGCGAGAAAACCGTCGGCGAAAAGACGGTGCTCACCTCCGTCGTCAACTGCAACTCGCCGATGGTGTGGGACGGCACAATGCTGTCGGCGCTGACTGTCTATGCCCGCAACAACCAGGCGGTACTGGTGACGCCCTTCATCATGGCAGGCGCCATGGCCCCCGCCTCCACCGCCGGCGCCATCGCCCAGCTCAATGCCGAGGTACTGGCGGGCATCGCCTTCTCGCAGCTGATCCGGCCGGGCGCGCCGATGGTCTATGGCGTGTTCGCAACCACGGTCTCCATGCAATCGGGCGCGCCGATGATGGGTACGCCGGAACCGGCGCAGATGATCTATGTGGCGACGCAGCTGGCGCGGAAATATGGCCTGCCGGTGCGCGCCGGCGGCATGTTGAACGGTTCCAAGATCGCCGATGCACAGGCCGCTTATGAGTCGGTCGCCACCATGATCCCGACGCTGATGGGCGGCACCAACTTTATCCTGCACTCCGCGGGCTGGCTGGAAGCCGGACTGGCGGCGGGCTACGGCAAGTTCATGCTCGACGCCGACCAGATTGCCATGCTGCAGAGCTTCGCCGGCGGCATCAATCTTTCGGAGGAGAACCGGGCTCTCGACGCCATCCGCGAAGTCGGGCCCGGCGGCCATTATCTCGGCTGCGCCCACACCCAACGCAACTTCAAGACCGCGTTCTATACCTCGCAGATCGCCGACAACAATAGCTACGAGCAGTGGGAAGCCGAAGGCGCGAAAGACGCCAACCAGCGCGCCACCGAAGCCGCCCAGCGTCTGCTGGCGCAATACGAACCGCCACCGCTGGATCCGGCCATCGACGAAGCGCTGCTGGATTTCATGGCGCGACGAAAGGCAGAATTGCCGAACGCGGTGACGTGAGCGTCAATCCCCCGCCACCAGTGTCGTCCAGCGGCCGTCTTCGGCGATGAAGAGGCGCCAGCCGACGTAATAGCCCTTCTCGGTGCCCTCTAGATAATTCTCCTCGAGCTTGCCGTTGTAGATCGCCTGCAGCGAGTCGATTTCGTCCGGCGTCAGGTCCGCATAGGGAATCTCGTTGGCGCTGGGCCAGACGTACTCGGAGCCGCTGTCATAGGTCAGTTTGGCGCAGGACATGTCCAGCAGCGCGACGACGATCTGCGGGATGTCGATGCCGCCGGCCTTCAGACTCTGCCAGTAGGCCGCGGGATCGCCTTCGTCGCCGAAGCTGTAGATGAATTCGGAGTCGTCGGCGAGATTGGCCATTGCCTGATAATCACTTGCCGCTGCCGCCGCGCGCAGGCTGTCCCGCTTGGCAATGACTGCCGCCGGCAATGCGCCGCAGCGCTCCGCTTCCTCCTGGGCCGCGCAAGGAGTGGAAGCTGCCAGGATGGCGAGAACACCGGTCGCGGCCAGGCAAAGGGCGACGGGTTTGACCATGCCCGAGCCTAACATGACATCGCCGCCCTGCTCCATGGGCCGCCCGGTACGGCGCGGCGCGCGGCCGGCGACTCTTGGCGCCGCGCCCGTTCACTGTTGCGTCAAGGCGTTCCCGCGCCGGTTGACCGACCCCCGCCGAACCCCGATAGTCTGAGCCCGCAACGGTCTACGGGGCCCAAGATAACGGGCCCCGAACAATGTTCCGGTACCGCCGGCCAACGGCGGACCGCAAGCGGGAGGGCGAGAGGCGATGGCCGGCATTATGAATGTCCGCGAGGGCTATGCCGAATTCCGCGGCTACATGACCTGGTTCCGGGTCACCGGGGACTTGAAGGCAAAAAAACCACCGGTTGTCATTCTCCATGGCGGTCCGGGCGCCTCCCACGACTATACCGATGGATTTAAGCTGCTTGCCGTCGGCGGCCGCGCCGTCATCCAGTATGACCAGCTCGGCTGCGGCCGCTCCACCCATCTGCGGGAGAAGCCGAAGGATTTCTGGACCGTCCAGCTTTTCCTGGACGAACTGGACAACCTGCTGAAGACGCTGGGCATTGCCAACTCCTATCACGTCGTCGGACAGTCCTGGGGCGGGATGCTCGGCGCGGAGCATGGCATCCGCCGGCCGAAGGGGTTGCGCTCCCTGACCATTGCGGACTCGCCGCCCTCGATGGAGTTGTGGGTCAAGGAAGCAAACCGCCTCCGCCAGGCGCTGCCGCCGGACGTGCAGGCGACGCTTCTAAAGCATGAAAAGGCCGGCACCACGGATACGGCGGAATACAATGCGGCCGTTCAGGTGTTCAATGAACGCCATGTCTGCCGCGTGAAACCGATGCCGGCGGAAGTGGCGCGCAGTTTCGCCCAAATCGCCGCCGATCCAACCGTGTATCAAACCATGAACGGTCCCAGCGAATTCCACGTCATCGGCTCGTTGAAAACCTGGAACATCATCGATCAGGTCGGCCGGATCAACGCGCCGACCTTGCTGATCTCCGGCCGCCATGACGAGGCGACACCCGCCGTCGTCCAGCCCTTTGCCGACGGCATCAAGGGAGCGCGGTGGGAGATCTTCGAGAACTCAAGCCATTTGCCCCATGTCGAGGAGCAGGAGCGCTGCCTGCAGGTCATCGGCGGCTTTCTCGCCGAACACGATAAACCGGCGCGCAGCAAGAAATTGGGCAACAAAGCCAGGAAACCCAGCAGGCAAAAGAGGAGACGCAAATGATATCGACACGCACCATGTTGTCGAGCGTAGCGGCGGCGGCGCTGCTTGCTCTGACCGCCGCCACGCCGGCATCGGCGGAACTTGATCCCGCCCACAAGGGCGGCACCATGCGGCTATTGGCGGTGGGCGCCGGAGGTACCATCGATCCGCACGTCAACTACACGCTG
>DATKFM010000360.1:0-13623 GCA_035544395.1 Verrucomicrobiia bacterium | reverse complement strand
AACGTAGTCTGCGATTCAGGGTTCTTCACCCGCGCCGACGGCAGCAAGGGCAGCCTCGGCAGTGTCCGGCTGGACTTTAACGCACAATTCACCAAGTTCCTGGGGCCGCAGGTCGAAGATCCGAAGACGGCGGGCTTGCCGAAGCTGATCGGCTACGGCGATGCCAAATCGCTGTCTGTGGCCATGAGCGAGGATGCCGAGCTGTTCCGGCTGGTCACGGAGCTGACGAAGCTGGGCGTGGGCGATGCCTCGAACCTGGAGATCCGCGTCGAGGAGATCCTGCTTCGCTGGTATGGCGCCGAAGGGATCGATCCCCTGAGCCGCGGCCGCTACATCGATGGCCGGCGGCTGACGGCCCTGGAACGCATGCGGGGCACGCCCTGGCGCAGCGAAGGCGGATCGACGAAGCCCAATGCCAGCGACGGCGCCGAACTGAATGCTGAGTGGCGCGACGACGTCGCCTACAAGATGATCCGCCTTCTCGCCCAGATTCCCTTGGGCGAAACGATCATTCCCGGCGTCAAGTACCAGGGCCTGGCGTTCATCGTCCTGCCGAAGGATGCGTCGCTGCAGGGAACTCTGGCAAACATGCGGGTTCAGGCGCCCGGCGGTCCCAACGCCAAGCAGCGCTATTGGCGCGTCATGGCGTTGCTCCTATATGCGATGTATCCGCAGTTCAAGGAGGCTGCACCGAGAGACCGGCAGGACCAGTTTGAGGCCGAGTTCGTTGCCGCTGTTGATGCCACGCTCGCCGCCGAGGGCGTGCCCCGCGGCTACGAAGAACTGCGCGGCGCCACTCTGAACGGCAGCGGCGCACTGGTGTTCAAGTAGCCGTCGCGACGGCGCCGGCGCCGGCTTCTGTGGCGCGATCGCCACGCGCCGCCGCCGATCTTCCCGCCGGCCCATATTTTTTCTTGCAATCCGATTTCGTTTGCCCATATAGCGTGCGTCACGACGCCCAACGCACGTGCCCCTGGCCCTCTGTGGTTTATGCAACGACGGTACGCGTCCTTTTTGGCCAAGCCGGTTCTCGTAGGTTCGAGCCGGGTCCGAGGAGGAGGTAACGATGATTGCAACCCGGCAGGGAGGCCCAGCCCCCTGCAATATTGTCAGCCATAAATCGGTGTTCTCCGGCAGCCGCCGCGCTTTTGCCGCGCCGCAGGCCGGGAACCTTTCCGCGCTCAGGCCCTTCCGCTTCCAGCGGCAGATGTAGACGCGGTGCGCGCCGGGGAACCGGCGCCGGGGTTGGCCCCGTGGCGATCCGCCGCGGCCGGAAACCTTTCCTCAACCGTTTAACCCCATAGTCCCGGGTCGAGCTGGCGCCGTTGCGCCGCCGCCGCGGGACTGGAGTACCGCCGATGACCACCGCCATGAACAGCCGTATCAGCCAATTCCTCAGCGACCGACGACCGGCGACGCCCTGCCTGGTCATGGATCTCTCCGTGATCGAGGAAAACTTCCGGGAACTGCGCCGCGTCCTGCCGTTGGCCCGCGTCTACTATGCGGTGAAGGCCAACCCGGCGCCGGAGATCATCGGCCGCCTTGCCGGCCTCGGCGCCTGCTTCGACACGGCGAGCCGGGGTGAAATCGAGCTTTGCCTGAATGCCGGCGTTCCCGGCGACCGCATCTCGTTCGGCAATACAATCAAGAAGGCGTCGGACATTGCGTTCGCGCACCAGAACGGCGTCCGCCTGTTCGCCATGGACAGCGACGGCGAGCTGCAGAAAATTGCCGCGGCCGCGCCCGGCGCCTCCGTCTATTGCCGAGTCCTGACCGACGGCAGCGGTGCCGAATGGCCGCTGTCGCGGAAGTTCGGCTGCTCCACCCGCATGGCCGCCGTGCTGCTGCTGAAGGCGCGCGACCTCGGCCTCGATGCCTGTGGCGTTTCCTTCCATGTGGGTTCGCAGCAGAGCGACCTGCGCCAGTGGGACGCCACCATCGGCGGCGCCGCCAAGCTGTTCAAGCGCCTGCGCGAGGACGGGCTGGATCTGCGCCTGCTCAATCTCGGCGGCGGCTTCCCGATCCGCTATCGCCGCGACGTGCCGGACACCGAGCGCTGCGCCAGCGCCGTCATGGGCGCGGTGACCAAGCATTTCGGCAACGCGCTGCCCGACATGATCGTCGAGCCGGGCCGCGCCCTCGTGGGCAATGCCGGCGAGATCGAGAGCGAAGTCGTGCTGGTGTCCCGCAAGGACTACACCGACAAGAAGCGCTGGGTCTATCTGGATATCGGCAAGTTCGGCGGCCTGGCCGAGACCATGGACGAGGCGATCAAATATCCGATCCGCACCGACCGTGACGGCGGCGAGACCGGCCCTGTGATCCTCGCCGGCCCGACCTGCGACAGCGCCGACATCCTCTATGAGGAGACCGAGTACTATCTGCCGATCGAGCTTGCGATCGGCGACAAGCTGCGGATTCTCGGCGCCGGCGCCTATACCAGCAGCTATTCCTCGGTCGGTTTCAACGGCTTTCCGCCGTTGACGACCTACTGTATCTAGACTACCGGAAAACTTCGATTGGATTGCCCGGGGCGGATCGTTGATCCGCCCCGCGGCGGTCATGCGTGCTGCGCGGAGCGCGGCGTCCAAGAGACGAGGGGGTTCAGAGAATGACCAAGAAGGTTCCCTTTAAGGGGCGCATCCTGATGATCGGCTACGGCTCGGTGGGTCACTGCACCATGCCGATGATCGACCGGCATCTGGACATGCCGCTGTCGCGGGTCACCGTGGTGGAACCCGATGACCACCGCGAGGAGATCGCGCCCTATGTGGCGCGCGGCGTGACTTATGTGAACAAGGAACTCACCAAGAAGAACTACAAGGACGTGCTGGCCAAATATGTGAGCCGCGGCGACATGGTGCTCAACCTCAGCGTCAATGTCAGCAGCCAGGATGTCATGGCCTGGTGCCAGCAGAACGGCGCCAACTATCTGGACACCTGCATCGAGCCCTGGCCGGGCTACTACGACAATCCGAAACTGCCGGCCAACGAGCGCTCGAACTATCACCTTCGCTACACCACCAAGGAGATGGCGAAGAAATGGCCGAAGGGCTCGCCCACAGCGATTGTCACCATGGGTGCCAATCCCGGCCTGATCAGCCATTTCGTCAAGGCCGGCATACTGGAGATTGGCCGGCAGAAGAATAAGAACCTGCGCAAGCCGACGACGCGGGAAGGCTGGGCGCGGCTGGCCATGGAGATCGGACTCAAGACCATCCATGTGGCCGAGCGCGACACCCAGGTGGCGAACGTGCCGAAGAAGCTGGACGAGTTCGTCAACACCTGGAGCATCCATGGCTTCGTCAGCGAGGGGCTGCAGCCGTCGGAGCTCGGTTGGGGCACCCACGAAAAGCGCCTGCCGCTGGACGCCAACGAGCATCCGGTGGGGCCGAAATGCGCGATCTATCTGAGCCAGCCCGGCTGCGTCACCCAGGTGCGCTCCTGGACGCCGATCAATGGCGAGATGATCGGCTTCCTCATCACCCATGGCGAGGCGATCACGCTGGCGGACTTTCTCACGGTGCATGACGGCGAGCGGCCGATCTACCGGCCGACCGTGCATTACGCCTATCACCCCTGCGACGACGCGGTGCTCAGCGTGCGCGAGCTGCAGATGCATAACTTCAAGATGCAGAAGAGGGTGCGGCTGATGGGCAAGGAAATCATCAGCGGCATGGACGAGCTGGGCGCGCTGCTGATGGGCGATTTCGGCGCCCTCTGGTACGGCTCGCAGCTCACCATCCAGGAGGCGCGAGCCATACTGGGCGAGCAGTTCAACGCGACATCGCTGCAGATCGCCTCGCCGGTGCTGGCCGGCGCGATCCACATGATCCGGAACCCGAACCAGGGGCTGTTGGAGCCCGAGGATCTGGACCACGACTTCGTCATCGACATCTGCCGGCCCTATCTCGGCAAGGTGGTGGCGGCGCGCACGGAATGGACCCCGCTGCAGAAGCGCGCGGTGCTGTTCCCCGAGCCGCACCTGGACCGGATGGATCCCTGGCAGTTCGGGAATTTCCGGGTGACGTAGACACCGAGCCGGCCCTCTGTAGTTTCACGACGTCACCTGGCCTGACCCCTCGCCCACGCAGTGGGAGAGGGTGCGTCGCGTTCGCGTTCAGCGAATGCGACGCGGGTGAGGGCTCGACGCACTACTGCCAGACAATCCTCGGCATCCGCGCCAGTTTCAGCGGCCCGACGAACAAGAACCCATCCTGGATCGTAATCGGCAACTTCGCCGCGGGCGGGCCGCCGTCGTCGGCGGGCTTGGCCATGGCGGCCAGCGCGATCTTGGCGCCGGTGGCCTGGTTCGGCGCCATCATGCGCGCCTGCTCCAGCGCGTCGATGGCCTCGCCATAACCGCGCACTGTTGCCGTGCCGGCGAAGAGCGGCTGCATCTGGCTATCCAGCGCCAGCGTACCTTCAGCAGTCACCGCCAGCGGGCCCCAGTTGGCGACGAAGCGCTGGATTTGCAGCACACCACCCGCATCGCGCCAGGCCGCCAGGGATTCCGATGGCCGGCCTGGATGGAGCGTCCCCGCGACATAGGCGTCCATCTCGACGCGCTGGATCAGATCGCCAAGCGGCAAGCTGCTTGGCTTGGTGACCGTGGCGTCTTCGAGCGCGAAATTGAACTCGACGCTCTTACCGTCATTCGAAAGTGGAGCCGCGGGATCAAAGTGGGCTTGGGCATCGAACGATTTGAAGTTGATGCCGATAGGACCGTTCAGCCGAGACCAGAATTGCGTAATGTACGCTTCTGTAATCTGGTTGTTGTGGTCATAGCTGAAACCGGCCCAACCTTCGCGGAAGTCGTTGGTAAAAACATAATTGTCATCTGCGACGGTGTAGCGAAATTCCAGCCGCTTATCCGGCGCAAACTTGACGCTGAAGGGATTCAGCGGACTTACCGAGACGTAGATCTCCGGCACCTGTAGTACCCAAGCATCGCCTGGCGCTGAGATGGTGACGTCGCTCAGGCCGCGCATCACCGTGGCGAGATTGCCGGACTCCGGCGCGATATCCGCGTCGATGCGATAGCCTTCCGCCGTGCGGGCGAGAATCCAGTTGTTCAGGGCGAGGCCGAGCTGCTGCGCCACATAGCTGCGGTACCAGGCATAGCCGCCGGACAAGGCGGCCAGCAGCAGAACGGCGATGACAAGCCAGGTGATTTTCCGGGATCGACTGACCATGCGCCTGCGGTAATAGCGGGATTGCCATGCGTCTGCCATCGTTGTCTTGCCGCGCCCCCCGGCTAAGATGCCGCGCCCCTAAGCCTCGAAACTCATGACAATCCCCAAAGATTCCGCGTTCCGCCGCCCCTTGTGGCAGGGCTTCATGCCGCCGCTGTTCGTCCTGCTATGGGCAAGCGGATTCGTCGTCACCAAGTTGGGCGTCGCCTTTGCAGAGCCGTTCACCTTCCTGTTCTACCGCTTCGCCGTCGCGACGGTCCTGCTGCTGGGCATCGCGCTGATCACCGGAGCGCCCTGGCCGCGCAGGCGCCTTGATGTCGGCCACATCGCCGTCGTCGGGCTGCTGTTGCAGGCTGCCTATCTCGGCGGCGTCTATGCGGCGATCGATCTCGGCATTCCCGCCGGCGTCTCGGCGCTGATCGTCGGCATGCAGCCGGTACTGACCGCTGTCGTGGTCGGGCGATTTCTGGGGGAGCGGGTTTCGGGGCGGCAATGGTTCGGCCTCGCCCTCGGCTTCGTCGGCATCATGCTGGTGCTCTGGCAGAAGCTGAATTTCGACAGCGCCCATCTCGCGGGCATCGCCTGGAATCTGCTCGGCCTCTTGGGCATCACATCAGCGACAATTTACCAGAAAAAATATTGCAGCGATCTGGACTGGCGCAGCGGCGGCTTCATCCAGTATCTCGCGGCGTCCGCGGCCTGCTTCGTCATGACCTTTGTCATGGGCGAGACCGGGGTCATCGACTGGACGCCTGAGATCTTCATCGCCTATGCCTGGCTGATATTCGTCCTGTCCATCGGCGCCGTCAGCCTGCTGGGCTGGCTGATCCGCCGGGGCGAGGCGTCGCGCGTCGCTAGCGTGTTCTACCTGGTGCCGCCTACCGCCGCGCTGATGGGCTGGCTGATGTTCGGCGAGACGCTGGGGCCGCTGGCGCTGCTGGGCATGGCCGCGGCGGTGGCCGGGGTGGCGCTGGTCATGCGAAAATAGGCGCCATGTCCGGCAAGGAACCGTCGCCGCCCGAATATCCGCCGCCCATCAGCCCAGAGGAGGCGGCCCTGGTGGAGCGCCGCCGGCTCAATCCGCCGGCCGGCGAGGATTTCTGGGTTTTCGCCTACGGCTCGCTGATGTGGCGGCCGGGCTTTAATTTCCTCGACCGACAGCCGGCGCTGCTGCGCGGCTATCACCGGGCCTTCTGCGTCATCTCCCATCACTATCGGGGCACGGCGGAGAAGCCGGGGCTGGTGCTCGGCCTGGACCGGGGCGGCGCCTGCCGCGGCCGCGCCTTCCGGGTGGCCGCCGCTGAAGCCGACCATGTCATCGGCTATCTGCATAACCGGGAAATGATCACCGGCGTTTACGATCCTCGCTGGTTCACGATTGAAACACCGGTCGGCACCTGCCGCGCCGCGGCCTTCGTGGTGGATCGCGGCCACGAGCAATACGTCGGCAAGCTGACGGCCCGGCAGACCGCCGACTACATCGCCCAGGGCGTCGGCACGATGGGCAGCAACCTGGACTATCTGCGCAGCACGGTCGCCCATTTGGACGAGCTGGGCATCGGCGAGGGGGCGCTGCACCGGTTGCTGCGCATCGTCGAGGAAGCGGCGGCCTCCCGCGGCTGAGCGCTGGCCCACGGGATTGGGCGGCTGGCCCGATTGCTCCCTGGCACTGGGGCGACTACCGTAGCATTTAGGGTGGCAGGGTAACGGGGGGCGGGCCATGGCGCGCGGGTGGCGGCTGGCATTCATTGTATTGGGTATCTGGATCGGGACGGCGGCGGCGCTCTATGGGGCCGTGCCGCGCCAGGGGGAGGCAACCGGCACCATTGTCGACGCTCTCGGCGATGAAGAGATCCAGTTCGTCGCCGAGCCGAACTGGCGGGCGGCGGAGATCGAGCAGGGGCTGCTGGCCGGCGACCACCTGCGCACCGGGCCGGCCGGGCTGCTGGCGCTGCGCTTCGTCGACCAGACGCTGATCCGCGTCCATCGCAACACCGAGCTGCTGATCAAGCAGCTGGGTGGCGGGGCGGAAACGCAACTGCAGCTCGACCAGGGACAGGTCTGGGCCCGCGAGGCCACAGGCGGCAGCGACATCAGCATATCGACGCCCTCCGCGACCGCCGCAATCCGCGGTACCGACTGGACGCTCAATGTGGACGCTTCCGGCAAGACGACCCTTACCGTGACCGTCGGACAGGTGGAGCTGAAGAACGACTATGGTCAGGTGCTGGTGGGGCCGGGCGAGGCGGCTATCGCCGAGATTGGCCGGGCGCCGACCAAGATCATCCTGGCGCAGAAGCCCGGCCGCGAGCAGATGCTCTACTATTTGGAGGCCCGGACCGTCTTCTCCGTCCTGCCGCTGAACGATCTCAGCACGCGCGAATCGCGCGCCCTGAACGACCGGCTGCGCCAGGCCGATGAAGCCACCTTGACTGACGAAGAACGGGTGACGCTTCTGGAGCTGGCGCAGCGCTACGATGGCTTGGACGTTCTCCGCCGGCTGCGGGAGCCGCTCAAGGTCAGCGAACTGGCTCCGGAGCTTGCGGCACGCGTAACGCTGGTCGATGCCATCAGTCTCGCTATGAAGAAACGGTGGCGCGAAGCTGCTGAAGTGTTCGCCGCCGCGGAACCGGATCTGCAAGGGCGGCGGCGTCTCTCGGCTATCTTCGGCCAGTATCTTGCGCTTTCCCTGAGCAGCCAGCGGGACGAGGCAAAAGTCCTCCGGCAACGGGTCGATGCGCTTCCGGACGATGCCTATCGTTCCCTGGCGGATGCCCTCATCGACCTTGTTACCGGCGACGCGCCGGCCGCGGTCGCGCTGCTGGATGAGGCTGAAAAACTCTATCCGGAAGAGACCTACATACCGGTATTGCGCGGCTTCGTGGCTGTGACGCTCGCCGATGAGGAGGCGGCTCGCGCTGCTTCCGCCCGCGCCGACGAGCTCGATCCCGACGATCCGAACGTCGTTCAACTCCGCGCCGTCGTGTTGTCGGATTTCGATTGGGATCTCGAGGCATCGCAGGCGGAAATCGAACGCGGCTTGGAAAAAAGCCCCGGCGACGATTCGCTTTGGAATGAGTTGGGCCTGTTGCGCTCCGATCAGGGCGATATTGCCGGGGCCCGCGCCGCTTTCGAGGAGGCAATCCGCCTCGATCCCAATGATGCCTTGCCCCACGCCAACCTGGCGATCGTCTATCTCGATGCGGATATGCTCGACGAAGCCAAGGAGCAGATCGATATCGCCAAGGCATTGGACCCGTCGTTCTATATTGTCCATGTCGCCGAAGGACGCTGGTTGATCCAGCAGGGCGATCTCGATGGCGCCAAACAGCAGTTCCTCGATGCCGTCGCCGCCAACCCGCAGGTTGCGGAATCGTCGCTCGGGCTTGCCATTACCTATTTTCAGAACCGGCAGATCGACTTGGCGCGCCAGGCGCTTGATGATGCCGAGCGGCTGGATCCCGACGATCCTGCCGTCTCCCTCGTGCGCACGGTGATCGCGCTCAACGAATCCGAGGCCGGCGAGGCGATCCGTGCGGCGAAGGAAACCTACCGCCGCTATCTGCAGCGCGGCCGCGCCTTCAACACGCTGGCTTCGGCACGAAGCGATGGGTCCTATCTGTTCAACGCGTTCGACAATCTGTCGCTGTCGGACTGGGGCCGCTACTACGGCGACCGCCTGTTCAATCCCTTCGATCCCGCCAGCCATTTCTATCAGTCGGCGGTGATTCAGCCGGAGGTCGCAGCCGATGGCGTTGAGCAGACCGGTTCATTCAACGAGGCAATTCAAGGTCTGCTGCTCGAACCGCTGGCCTCCTCGGCGCGCAACCGCTACGACGACCTGTTCCGGCGGCCGTTCTTCGATACGACGCTCGGCAGCAATCTGCTACTGGACAGGGACGGGGTGCTCGGCGGCGGCGGGTTCGCCGATGTCGAGACATTCATGAATGACGGCCTGCCCCTGGCCATCGCCGCCAACCTTTCCTTGCAAACCGCCGACGACGATGCGCTGGCGATCGTCAACGACAACGTCACCGGTACATTGCTGGCCGGCGCCGAACTGGGGCTCAGCGACCGGCTGTTCCTGTTCGCCACCGTGTCGGACGCCGATGATGTCAACGGTTCGACGCTCGGCCTCGGGCTGCATGAGGATTTCGAAGCTCGCAGCTACAACACCGGCATCGGCTTCAGCCACACTTTCGGCGAGTCGAACGTAATGATGGGGCTCTTCGGCGCCAATGGCAGCCATGGCGACGGCGAGGTGAACTCGCTGGATTTGATCAACACCGACGAGGATTCCGGGCTCGTCGCGTTGACTCACCTCATCGATATCGAGGGCGTCACCCTGCGCTACGGCGTCGAGGGACAATTGACCAAGGGCCAGACGACGCAGCTCGGCTTCTTGACGAGCGATGGCGATGCCATCGCCGGGCGGGCCTATCTGGATGCGGCCACGGAGATCGCCCCGGACCTGAATCTGCAGATCGGCGCCTATGTTTCGCATTTCCAGGCCGATGCTGGCGAGGCAAAGACGCGGTTCGATCCCCGCATCGGCCTATCCTGGCAGCCGGTGACGGGCCAATGGCTCCGCATCGGCTTCCGGCAGGACAGCACGCTGGGACTCGGCGCCTCGCTGGCGCCGGACGCCACGGTCGGCCTGGTGCCGTTCGCCACGCCCACCGCCGACGGCGGCAAGCTGCAAACCGTCGCGGCCCGCTGGGACGCAGAATGGACCGACCGCTTCTTCACCTCGGTCGAGTATCAGCACCAGGAGATCGATGACTACGTCATCACCTTTACCGATACATCGATCTTTTCCTCGGTATTTGCCGGACCCATCGCGGCGTCGGAAGGCCATATCGACATGGTCAGCCTGTCGGCGAATGCGTGGCTCACCGATCAGTTCGGCGCGTTCGCGCGGGCGACTTTCACCGATTCCGAGAATGAGGATAATGGGCGCGACCTGCCGCTGGTGCCGGACTGGACGGCGAATTTCGGCATCACTTGGGTCAACCCGGAGCAGATCCGCGTCACGCTGACGGAGAATCTGATCGGCCAGCGTGATGGCGATATCAGCGGCACGGAACTGTCGACTGATGCGACCACGGACTTCACCGTCTCCTGGGAGCCGCTGGACAAGCATCTCGCTCTCGGCGCCAGCGTCCTGAACATCTTCGACCAGAAAGTCGAAGTGGCCAAGGATCCCCTGGGACTCCTGCCGACCTATCAAACCCAGGGCACGATCTTCAAGCTGTCCGGCGAGGTGCGTTTCTGACGCTATCGAACGCAGCGCCCGGCAATGGCGCGCGGCGGGGCTTTCTGCCGCCGCGGGAGGTGCTGGTCGCGCTGGCGGTGACCGTGGTCCTGGGCTCGCTGCTCTGGGTGCCCCAGGCGCGGCTCTTCGACTGGCGGGTCTATGACTTTCTGTCGACCCAGTGGCCGCCGTCGGCGATGCCGCTGAGACCCGTTCTGGTCGCCATCGACGAGCCGTCATTCGCCGACGTCAACAAGCCCTGGCCTTGGCCAAGAGGCCTGCATGGGCAGTTGATCGAGAGCCTGCGGGCAGCGGGCGCCAAGGTCATCGGGCTCGATCTGGTCTTCGCCGAACCGCAGGACGCCATCCAGGACCAGCTGCTGGCGCAGGCATTGGGTCCGGATGTCGTGCTGGCTTCGACCGAAGCAATCATCGAGACGCCGCAGGTCTCGCAGAAGAACAACGTTCTGCCCTTGCAGATGTTTCTCGATACCGGCGCTGCCGCCGGGAATGCGGCAGTCGATCTGGACGAAGACGGTGTCTTCCGCCGCATTCCCCCGCGCCAGGGGACTTTTGCCGAGGTGGTTTTGCAGCGCGCCGGTTTGGGGGTGTCGCCGCGGCCGAATGCGCTGATCCAGTATTTCGATCCGGCCGCCGGCGAAGGTATCGATATCGTGTCCTACTATCAGGCGCTCGATCCCGCGAACATGTTGCCGTCCGGATTCTTCAAGGACCGCATTGTCATTGTCGGCTTCCGGCTCAACCTTTCGGCGGAAGTGAAGCGGGGCGCCACCGACAATTTCGAAGTGAGCACGACCGTGTTCACGCGGCAATTGATGGCGGGTGCGGAGATACAGGCGACGATCCTGCAGAATCTGCGCCAGGGCCTGTCGATCAATCTGCTGCCGAATTGGGCCATCTTCCTGCTGACGGGGATTGCCGCCTGGGCGGGGGCCTGGATCAACCGGCGGTTCCTGGCGCTGCGGGCCGTCCTGACGCTGCTGATCGGCGGCGGCATTATCATCAGCGACGCCTATTTCGTTCTCCGATTCGGCCGCTGGTGGACGGGGGCGAGCTTTCCGTTCCTGGCCCTGCTGTTCGCCGTCGGCATCGAGGCCGGCATCGGCGTGCTGGAGGAGCGCGCCAACCGGCGGCGGATCACCGCGGCGTTCCAGCATTACCTGGCGCCCAGCATGGTGGACATGCTGGCGCGGGACCCCAGCCTGCTGAAGCTCGGCGGCGCCAAGCGCGAGCTGACCATCCTGTTCTGCGACGTGCGCGGCTTCACGACAATCTCAGAGATGCTGAAGGACGATCCCGAGCGGCTGGTGGCGCTGATGAACCGGGTGCTGACGCGGCTGTCGGAGGTCGTGCTTTCGACCGGCGGCACGATCGACAAATATATCGGCGATTGCGTGATGGCATTCTGGAACGCGCCGCTGGAAGACCTCGATCATGCCCGGCATGCGGCCGAGGCGGCGCTGAAGATGCTGGCGGCCATGGAAGTGCTGAACATCGAGCTGGCGAACGAAGGCGCGGGCGCGGCGGCGAGGCTGCCGAAGATCGATATCGGCATCGGCATCAACACTGGCATCTGCATCGTCGGCAATATGGGATCGGAGACGCGCTTCGATTATTCGGCCATCGGCGATGCGGTGAATCTGGCCTCGCGGCTGGAATCGATGTGCAAGACCTATGACCGCCGCATCGTCATCAGCGAGGCGACGCAGGCGAAGATCGCGCCCTGGTTCGAGACGGAAGAGCTGGACCGGACGACCGTGCGCGGCCGCAGCGAAGCGGTCACGCTCTACACGATCACCGGAATGAAGGGATAGCTATCTCGGAGCGACGTCGTAGCCGACCAGGCTCATGATCGTTGCGCCAAGTTCCGGCCGGCTATGATAGAGCAGGGCGCCGATCACCAGCACGCCGATGCCGATGGCGTGCAGCCAAGGAAACTCAAATCCGGTCTCCCCGTCGCAATCCAGGCAGCCGGTCTGATATGCGGCCAGCTCGCGGCCGCAGGATTTGCATACTTTGGCGATGCCGAAATTCATGGGCGCTCTCTCTGGCTTGCGCGAACCGGCCGCGCGCATTGTCGCGCAAGAGAGCTAATCCTTGGTTAACGCCCTATAAAGCATTGATCAGCCGCATTTGCTGTAGCCGCAGCTCGTGCAGAGGTCGCAACCCTCCTGGCGGATCAAGGCGGGCTGGCTGCATTTCGGGCAGCGGGGCAGGCGGCTGTCAGAGGCTTCCTGGCTGTTGAGATTGACCACCTTGCGCTCGAGCTGGGCCACGATCTCCCGCTGCTCGCGCCGGGGATCGGTCATGAAGCCGATGTCGATCATGTGCCGCTCGATGATCTCGCCCAGAGCCGCCAGCAGGGACGGCACGTAATGGCCCTCCATCCAGTAGCCGCCGCGGGGATCGAACACTGCCTTCAACTCCTCCACGACGAAGGAGACGTCGCCGCCGCGGCGGAACACGGCGCTGATCATACGTGTCAGGCCGACGGTCCAGGCGTAGTGCTCCATGTTCTTGGAGTTGATGAAGATCTCGAACGGACGCCGGCGGCCGTCCTGGATCACGTCGTTGATCGTGACATAGACGGCGTGCTCGCTCTCCGGCCAACGCAGCTTGTAGGTCTGGCCCGGCAGCGCTTCCGGCCGGTCGAGCGGGCGTGTCATGTAGATCACGCCGCCGGCCTCGTACATGTCCTTCGGCCGCGGCTGGGCGGCGGGCAGCGGTAACTCCGCCTGCTGCGGCGACTCCGCCTTCTTGCCGTCCTTCACCTCCAGCACCGCGCCGGTGATCTCGTTCGGGCGATAAGTGGTGCAGCCCTTGCAGCCAAGCTCATAGGCCTGGAGGTAGACGTCCTTGAACGCCTCGAAGGAGAGGTCAGCCGGGCAGTTGATGGTCTTGGAGATCGAGCTGTCGATATATTTCTGCACCGCCGCCTGCATGATCACGTGATCGCCGGGCGAGAGCTGCTGCGAATCGACGAAATAATCGGGCAGCGGCGCCGTCTCGCCTTTCAGGCGGCGGAACAGGCGGTAAGCGTGATCGCTGACTTCCTCGCTCTGCCGGCTGCCGTCGGGCATCAGCACATTGCGGGTGTATTTGAAGCTGAACACCGGCTCCAGGCCCGAAGACACGTTGTCGGCGAACAGCGAG
>DATKFM010000359.1:0-11074 GCA_035544395.1 Verrucomicrobiia bacterium | reverse complement strand
TTGGGCGCACCGGCGGCGATGAACCAGCGCCGCCACATGTCGCCGCGGTCCTCATGGAGCAGCGGCAGCGACGCCAGATCGAACGGCGTCGGCGGCGTGCGGCGGCGGCCCATCAGTTTCGGACTGGCCACGGCATAGAGGCTGGCGGCGGTGATCAGGTCCTGCTTCAGGCCGGGCCAGCCGCCGCGGCCATAGCGGATGCCGAGGTCGGCTTCGTCCTTCGCCAGATTGGCCAGGTTGGGCGTGGCGTCGATGAACACCTCGATGTCGGCGTGCTGTTGCTGAAAGCGCACGAGCCGCGGCACCAGCCAGCGCGCGGCAAAGATCGGCTCGGCGCTGACGGACACGGCGAGCGAGGCCGGCGTCTTCGCCACCGAGGCCGTTGCTTCACCGATGATGTCGAAGGCCCGGGCCACCGGCTCCAGGTAGGCGGCGCCGTCATCGGTCAGGGTCACGCCGCGGCCGAGCTTGCGGAACAAGAGGACGCCGAGTCGCGCCTCGAGCTGGCGCACATGGCGGCTGATCGCCGCGTGGCTGACCCGCAATTCGGCGGCGGCGCCGGTGAAGCTGTTATGCCGCGCGGCCGCATCGAAGGCGCGCAGGGCATTCAAGGGCGGCAGCAATCGCTTCATGTCATCTGTGACTAAAACTTACAGGTCGGTTGCGGAAACGGCGTTTGTCCGCCGCAGCGTCCAGCGCCACCTTAGATGCAACGAAGCGTTGTTGAAATCCCTCGAGATAATGGAGCCTCAGATGTTGCATTCCCTGCTCAAAGCCTATGGCGATGCCTATTCGGCCGCGGTAAATCAGCGGATTCCCGAATATCCCCGCAACGATCCCTATTTCGCCGACCAGGTATCTGCATCCGAGAAGACGCAGCGCCTTGGCCGCGGCTGGCTCGCGCTGCTGTCGGTGTTTTTCTAGGTTAGGCCGATATGCCGCTACATCTCATCGTCGCCGGCGAGATCGTCCTCGCGCCGCAGGCTGTCCCAGGCGGGCAGCGCGACAGAGAGCAGATTGGAGATATCCAGCTTGCCGGCGCTGTTGCCCGGATGGGTGGTCTCGGTCGCCTTGAACGGCAGCACGCGCTGGCTCAAGCGCAGGCAGACGCGGAAGGCCTCGACCCGGCGCCAGAGATCGGCGGCGCCATTGCCATAGGTCTGGCCGATGGCGCTGCCATGGAAGCGCAGCCACATCGCCGCGGCCGCGGAGACATGCACGGTGGAATATGATGTGCCGTCGCCATTGTTGCTGTAGCCGGAAAGGCCGGCGACATTCGGCCGGGTGATGTTGTCGGCCGGCGCCCAGCTATCGATGCGGCCATAGCGGTCATACTTCTGATATTGCCGGCCCGATTTGCGATAGCCGCCGACGCCGATGGTGCGGCGATGCTTCGCCGGATAGCACACGCGATCGATGAACTGGCCGGCGGCGCAGCAGATGATGATGCCGTTGAGATAGGCGTTGTCGACCGCCTCGCCCATCGCCTGGTCGAGCACAAAGGGGAAGCCCTGGCTGATGCTGACCACCGGGCAGCGGCCCTGGCTGACGACATCGTCGAGCGCCGCGCCGATGGCGCCGGCCCCCTGCTCCAGGATCAGGCTGTCATTGTTGATGCGATAGGGCACCACCGGCAGGCCCGGTGCCACGCCGAGAAAGTCGCCGCTGGCGCTGCGGCCGGCCAATACGGCGCCGGTGCGCGTGCCATGGCCCACTTCCTGCGGCGGCGTGACCGGGGTCAGCGGATCCTGGGCCGAGCTGCGCGCCGGCTGAAAGAAATCCTTGCCCGGCGTTTCAATGATGGCGTTGGCACCGCCCGCGCTCCAGGCGCCGAACGCATCATGGCGGGTGTAGCCGGTATCCAGATGGGCCACGCGGATGCTGCCCCAATTGACATCGCCATTGGCCTTCTTCGGCAGCTTGTCCAAGGCTTGGGTTGCCTTGACGCTCTGGTGATTCCAGCGATCCTGCGCAGCCATGCGATGTCCTCCTCAAGACTCCGAGAGAGAACATACTTACAACTTTTCCAGTGAAGGAGGCGAGACTTTCGCCTTCGTGCAAGCCGGCGGCTAGGCGGCTGCGGCGTCGACCTTGGCGGAATTGGCGGCGGGCTTGCTGGGGAGTTCGATGGTGACGATGGTGCCCTGGCCCAGGGCGCTGTCGATCCGGAACTGGCCGCCCATCAATTCCACCAGGCGCTTCGCCAGAGGCAGCCCGAGCCCGCTGCCGGGATAGCTTCGCGCCAAGACGCTCTCGACCTGGCCGAAGGGCGACACCGCCACCGGAATATTCTCCGGCGCCATGCCGATGCCGTTGTCGGTGACGACGATGCGGCAGCCGCCGGCGTCGTCGCTGCGGGCGCGCACTTCGACCCGGCCATTCGCGGGCGTGAATTTGACGGCGTTGGAGATGATGTTCAGCAGGACTTGCTTGAGCCTTGTCGCATCCGTCTCGATGGGCCGCAGGTCGGCATCGATATCGGCATCGATCTTGACCTGGCTCTTCGGGTTCTGCATGCGCACCATGCTGACGGCATCCTGGATCAGGATGCCGAGGGACGTCAGTTCGTTCTCCATATCCAGCCGGCCGAGCTCGACTTTCGACAGGTCGAGGATATTGCTGATGACGTTCAGCAGATGCACGCCGCTGCGATGGATATCGCGGATGTAGGTCTGGTAGCGCGGCGTGCCCAGCGGGCCGAACTGTTCCATCTCGATGATTTCGGAAAAGCCGATGATGGCGTTGAGCGGCGTGCGCAGTTCGTGACTTACATTGGCGAGGAATTCGGACTTGGCCTGGCTGGCGGACTCCGCCCGCGCGACGCCGGCGGTCAGCGCCAGGGCCTGCTGATGCTGGCGCCTGATGATGCGGTCGGCGCGGCCGATGGCCGACAGCAGCGCGATATAGATGGCGGCGAACACCGCGGCGGTCACGAGGGTGAGCAGCCATTGCGTGCGGTGGATCTGGGCGACGAAGGGGGTGACCTGCGCGTAGATCTCGAATACGCCGTCGATGGATGCTTGCGGCCGGTCCGCTTGGATCGGAATGTAGCTGGACAGCAGATCGGTGTTTTCGATGACACTTTCGAAGGCGCTGAAGCTGTCGCGATGAGTCAGCTCGCTGGCAACCTCGCCGCGCAACGCGCGGATGACGCCTTGGCCCTTGCTCTTGTCCTGGCCGATCTGCGTGGGATCGGTGGAGAAGACCGTCATGCCCCGGTGATCGTAGATCTTGACCTTGACGATCGCCGTGCCGCGAACGGTTTCCACCACCGCCTCGTGCATGGCGGCGATGCCCTCGGGAGTTTCAAGCGCGGTGATATCGAAGGCCCGGGGAGCCGCGCCGCCTTGGGGCGCGCCATAGAGCAGCGTGTTGGACAACAAGCGCGCCACGGCGACATTGTTGTGTTCCGCCATGCCCTCGAGCTCGCGCACGGCCCAACTGCGGTAGAGCACGACCAGGAGGACCGCCGCGAGGACCAAGGCCAGGGCCGAGATGATGGCAAACTGCCGCGTCAACCGGAGCTGAGGCAGCGCCGGCCCGTTTGAAGACGCGTTAACCAAATCCAGGGCCATGGTGCATTATCGCGGTAACTGCCTAAAATTGTGCTACGAAAGCGCCGTTCCTTTCCAGTTGCCGGGCTCTCGCGATCGATGGCCGTATCGGCCATAACATCTTGAAATTCCGGCTGTCTTGCTGCTGTTCCCGCTGTGCCGGCGGTTGGCCGCCCTTGCCGCTGCCGGGGCTTTCCGCTATTTCCGCGCGGCCCGTCATCCCATCAGGCAAAATCTAAGGACCTACCCCATGGCTCGGGACATCAAGAAGGTCGTGCTGGCCTATTCCGGCGGGCTCGACACCTCCGTCATCCTCAAATGGCTGCAGACCACCTATGGCTGCGAGGTGGTGACCTTCACGGCCGATCTGGGCCAGGGCGAGGAGCTGGAGCCGGCGCGCAAGAAGGCACAGATGCTGGGCATCAAGGAGATCTTCGTCGAGGATCTGCGCGAGGAGTTCGTCCGCGATTTCGTCTTTCCAATGTTCCGCGCCAACGCGCTGTATGAAGGGCTGTACCTGCTGGGCACGTCAATCGCCCGGCCGTTGATCGCCAAGCGGCAGATCGAGATCGCCAAGCAGACCGGCGCCGACGCCGTCGCCCATGGCGCCACCGGCAAGGGCAACGACCAGGTGCGGTTCGAGCTGACCTACTATGCCCTCAATCCCGATATCAAGGTGATCGCCCCCTGGCGCGAATGGGACCTGACCTCGCGCACGAAGCTGATCGAGTTCGCCGAGCAGAACCAGATTCCCATCGCCAAGGACAAGCGCGGCGAAGCGCCGTTCTCGGTCGACGCGAACCTGCTGCACTCCTCCAGCGAGGGCAAGGCGCTGGAGGATCCCTGGCACGAGCCGGAGGAGTTCGTCTATCAGCGGACGATCTCGCCGGAAGCGGCGCCGGACAAGTCGACCTATATCGAGATCGAGTTCGAGCGCGGCGACGCGGTGGCGATCGACGGCAAGCGCCTGTCGCCGGCGACGCTGCTGACGCGGCTGAACGAATTGGGCAAGGCCAATGGAATTGGCCGGCTCGACCTGCTGGAGAATCGCTTTGTCGGCATGAAGAGCCGCGGCGTCTATGAAACGCCCGGCGGCACGATCCTGCATGCCGCGCACCGGGGCATGGAGAGCATCACCCTGGACCGGGGCGCGATGCATCTGAAGGACGACCTGATGCCGCGCTACGCCGAGATGATTTATAACGGCTTCTGGTTTTCGCCGGAGCGGCAGATGCTGCAAGCGCTGATCGACAAGAGCCAGGACAATGTCACGGGCACGGTGCGGCTGAAGCTGTACAAGGGCAACGCCAACGTCGTCGGCCGCAAGTCACCGCACTCGCTGTATTCGCTGCAGCATGTCACCTTCGAGGAAGATGCGGGCGCCTATGACCAGCGCGATGCCGCCGGCTTCATCAAGCTGAATGCGTTGCGCCTGCGGCTGATGAAGAAGGGCCAGCTCTGACTAGAAATCCACGACGACGGGAACGCCCAGCAGCGTGTGAAGGAAGATCAGCAGGATATACAGCAGCGCGGCGACGCCCAGCCGCCACCAGCCGATTTCACTCATGCGCCACTGATTGCGGCTCGAAGCCATCGCGGCGAAGGGAAGATTCGACGTCGCCGAGCTGAAACGCTGCCAATCTTCCGCCGACCATGAGGCGCGCTTCTTCTCATCCAGCACGCGGGTGCCATAGAGCGCCAGGAAGGCGATGGAGGCGAACAGGATCAGCCCGCCGAGTTCGCCGGTGGCGACCAGATGGGACAGCGCCCAGAGGCCCATGGCCCACAGCACGGGATGGCGCGTGACCGCCAGAATGCCCGGCGCCGGCCGCTCCGGCGGCAGCCGCCGCCCGGGAATGGTCGAAGTGGGATTGGGTTGCGTCAGGCCGCAGACCAGGAACAACAGTGCGAAAGGCATGACGATCAGCGGCACTTCGATCACCAGCGGCGGCGGATACCAGAGATAGACCGACGGCGCCGCGCGATAGGCGATGATCATCCAGATCAGCAGCAGGATCGCCAGGATCGAATAGAAGGCGCGGAACCCGCCGTCGCCCAGGCGCGCGATCAATTGCGTGCGCAGGCCCGACGACGAAAGAAAGAAATGCGACCCGACAAAGATGACGGCGGCAACCAGAAGCTCGATGATCGAGCCGGTCATGCGCTCCCCCTTCTCGTCCGCGCGATACAGGACTTCAGAGCCGCAAAGGTCTTCTTATCGCCGGTCCAAGAGCATCAGCACACCGGCGGGCCGGAGTCTGTCAAGGTCACCCGCCCGGCGCAAGCGCGGATCAGCGGCGCCGCATTCCATCAAATTTTAGGATTATGGAAAGCCGACGACGCTACGCAGGCACCGGCACGCCCCGCTGGCGGCATGCAGCCGTCACGGTGTTGGCGAGCAGGCAGGCTATGGTCATCGGTCCGACGCCGCCCGGCACCGGCGTGATCGCACCCGCATGCGGGAGCGCCTCGGCGTAGGCGACGTCGCCCACCAGCCGGGTCTTGCCGCCGCCGGCATCGACGCGATTGATGCCGACATCGATCACCACCGCGCCTGGCGCGATCCAGTCGCCGCGCACCATCTCAGGCCGGCCCACGGCGGCGACGACGATATCGGCGCGGCGGCACTCGCCGGGGAGATCTCGGGTCTTGGAATGGGCGATGGTCACTGTGCAGCTTTCGTTCAGCAGCAGCTGCGCCATCGGCTTGCCGACGATGTTGGAGCGGCCGACGACAATGGCGCGCTTGCCCGTAAGATCGCCGAGACGATCCTTCAGCAGCATGAGACAGCCCAGGGGCGTGCAGGGCACCAGGCTGTTGCCGCCGGTGGCGAGACGGCCCGCATTGACGACGTGAAAGCCGTCCACATCCTTTGCCGGATCGATGGCATCGAGGATCGCCTGGGGATCGATCTGCCTGGGCAGCGGCAGCTGGACCAGGATGCCGTTCACCGCCGGGTCCTTGTTGAGATTGTCCACGAGCGCCAGCAGTTCCGCCTGCGATGTCGTGACCGGCAGCTTGTGCTCGAACGAGTTCATGCCGGATTCGTGGGTCTGCTGGCCTTTGTTCTTCACATAGACCTTGCTGGCGGGATCCTCGCCCACCAGCACCACAGCCAGGCCCGGCGTGAAGCCATGCTTGCTCTTCAGCGCCGCAACCTGTTGCGCGATGCGGCCGCGCAGTTTCGCGGCGAATGCCTTGCCGTCGATGATCTTGTTGTCGCTCATGCCCTGCTTTCCAATTTCCCGATCCATTCCCCGATGTCATGGGCGAGCCGTTGGGGATCGCCCGCGAGCTTGATGACCTTGCGGCGATCCGCGGCCCCCGCAACCAATGCCAGCGCCGACTTCGCCAGATGCAGCTCCTTGGCCAGCAGCGCGATCACAGCGTCATTCGCCGCGCCCGATTCCGGCGCCGCCGTGACGGCGATTTTCACGGCCTGCCTGCCATCCGCATCGGCCACCAGCCCATCGACCCGGCTGCGGCGGGCGCGCGGCTGTACCCGCAAGCGCAGGCGCACACCATCGGCCACCGCCGTGACCGGCGACGAAGCCGCGGTCTCCATTGGTTCAGAGGCCCATCAGGAGGAGCTGCTTGACCAGCCATCCGCCGACAAGCTGCAGGATCAACAGCAGGACGATCGGCGAGAAATCGAAACCGGCCATCGTCGGCAGGAAGCGCCGGATCGGCTTGAGGGCCGGTTCGCTCAGCCGAAACAGCACCCGGCCCACCTTGGCGACGATCGGCACCCGGGGGTTCACGATCTGGAAACTGACCAGCATGCTGAGAACCACATAGGCGACGATGATGAAGGTGTAGATCTGCAGGGCGTTGTATAGCAGCCAGCTCAGCGTGCCCATCAGGAGTCTCGATTTCCTCAATTATTCAAGGGACTGGCGGGACACTAGCGGCGGGAATCGGCTTCCGCAAGCTTGACATGGGAAGGGCGCGTGACCATAGTCCGCCACCCTTTCGCGGGCCGGTTTCCGGCCCGCCGCAGTGGGGCTGTAGCTCAGATGGGAGAGCGCCTCGTTCGCAATGAGGAGGTCAGGGGTTCGATTCCCCTCAGCTCCACCAATTTTCCTCGCCGCCGATCCCGCCGTCCCCCTGCCGTCACCGGCGAGCGCCGAAATCGGCGACGGCTTACAACCGCTTCATTTGCGCCGATAAAATCCATTCGATAGAGTTTGCCCATAAGAAACTAGCGGGCTGGGAACGGCGATCATGAGTGCCGGCGCTGTGACGAAGGGCATGAGCCAGGAGCGGATAATTTTCGCCCTGGCGGTGATGCTGTTTGCCATCGCCGCCACCTTCCTGCCCCGGTTCCTCGCCATCGACAATCTGGTGGCCATTGTCCGCAGCGTCAGCGTTCTCGGCATCCTGGCCGTGGGCATGGCTGTCGTCATCATCGGCCGCGGCATCGACCTGTCGGCCGTCGCCATCATGGCGATGTCGGTCGCCTGGTACCTGCAGATGCTGAACGACGGCACTTCCGACGGGTTGGCCCTGTTGCTGGCGGTGGGCGGCGTGCTGCTGATCGGGCTGATCAACGGCTTCTTCATCGCCTATGCCGATGTGCCGGCGATCTTCGCCACGTTGGCCAGCGGCGCCTTCGTGTTCGGCTATGTCCGCTCGCAGCTCATCGGCCAGGACGCGACCCCGGTGCCGCGCGGCCATTGGATCGAAAGCCTGGGCCGGACCCGGTTCCTGGATGTCCCGATCGAGGTGTTCTTCTTCGCGGCGGCGGCGTTCCTGGCCTTCCTGTTCCTGCGCTTCACCAAATGGGGCCGCTATGTCTATCTGGCCGGCGACAATCCGGTCGCGGCGCGGAACATGGGCATTCCCGTGCGGCCGATGATCATGCTGCGCTATGTGATGTCGGCGCTGATCGCCTTCACCGCCGGACTCCTGACGGCGGCAAGCCTGCTGTCGATCAATACCCGCGTGGTCAATTCGACGCTGCTCTACGACATCGTGCTGGTGGCCGTCATCGGCGGCATCGGCCTGTCGGGCGGCAAGGGCGGCATGCGCAACGTCATCGTCGGCGCACTGCTGATCGGCATCATGGTCAATGCCATGACCATCATGGATATCTCGAACATCATGCAGAATCTGATCAAATCGACGATCCTGCTGATCGCCATCATCGTCGACAGCCTGTTGAATCCGCGCGACGAGCAGACGGCGCAGCAGGGCGATATCTGAGTTCCGAATTTGGTGGGCGGCAAGAAGATCATTCAACTGGAGAGGAAACGACAATGTTGAGCTGGAAGAGAGTATCTGCATTTGCCCTGTCGGCCGCGGTGCTGGCCTTCGGCGCGCCGGCGATGGCTCAGGAAGATCCGGGCCCGGCGGCTTACAAGTCGGCGCTGGACGGCAAGCGCGTGGTGATGGTGCCTATGGCCATGGGCTTCGACCTGGCCCAGGGCTGGGCCTACTACATCAACCGCGAGGTCACGGCCTTTGGCGGCGTGTTCGAAACCCGCGATCCCAACTGGAGCATCGAAGCCGGCGCCCAGGCGATCACCGAGGCGATCTCGTCCGATCCCAAGCCGAACGTGCTGGTCGTCCATTCGCCCGACCTGAACTCCTATTCCAAGCTGTTCAAGAAGGCGCAGGAAGCGGGCATCTATGTCGTTCTGATCGACAACCCGACCAACTATCCGGCCGATGCCTTCGTCGGCAGCGACTGGGACCGGCTGGGCCAGCTTGAAGCCGAAGCCGTGATCAAGGGCTGCGGTGAGAACTCCTCGAAGAAGATCGGCCTGGTGCAGGGCGATCAGGTGAATGCGTCGAGCCTGTATCAATATGCCGGCATCATGAAGGTGATGGAGAAGCATCCCGATTTCCAGATCGTGGCGAAGCCGGATTCGAACTGGGATGCCACCACGGCCCGCAATGTCACCACCACCATGCTGCAGCAGAACCCCGACATCTGCGGCATCATCGATTTCTGGGACGGCGACGCCACCGGCACGGCGGCAGCCATTCGCGACGCCGGCCTGGAGGGCAAGATCTTCCTGGTCACCACCGGCGGCGGCGAGAAGGTGGATTGCGACAGCCTGGAAAACGGCACGTTCGGCGCGGTTGTGATGACGGAGCTGGCGGGACAGTCCCGAGACATCAACGCGCTGATCAAGTACCTGCTGCAAAGCGGCCAGGCGCCGGGAACCTCGAAGACGCTGATCTATACGCTTGAGCGCGCCTGGACCAAGGCCGATCTCAAGCCCGATACTTGCTGGGATCTGAAGTCCCTGCAGGCTTCGGCGCAGTAGCTCTCTTCGCTGATCGGAGTCACGGAGCGGCCGGCGACGGCCGCTCCGCTTCCGTTATAGATAGGCCGATCACATGAGTTTCCGCGAACGGGCCGCGCGCCTGCGCTACAATTACGTGCCCGATCACCTGATCGGCGAGATCCTCACCAAGCGCTGGGCCGACAACGCCATCCCGTTCCTGGCGCTGGTCATCACTGTTGTCGGCTTCGGCAGCGCCATTTCCGGATTCTTCAAACCGCAATCCCTGAGCGATTCCACGCGGCAGCTCGGCGAGTTTTCCATCGTCGTCACCGGGCTTACCATCGTCATGCTCGGCGGCGGCATCGATCTCTCGGTCGGTTCGATTTTCGCGCTATCGGCCTTCGCGGCCGTGTCCACACTCTTCATATTCGACCTGCCAACCTGGATGGCCCTCGGCGCCGCGCTGCTGACCGGCGTTGCCTGCGGCGCACTCAACGGATTCCTCATCGGCTATCTGCGCCTGCGGGCCTTCCTGACCACCCTGGTCACCTTCATCATCGGCCGCGCGCTGTACGACATGCTGATCGTGAAGTTTGCCGCGCAAGTGCAGCTTTCCAGCGTCACATCGGATGTCTGGGATTACATCGGCGACGGCACGGTGTTCGGCGTATCGATCAGTGTCATCGTCGCAGTCGTCATCGCCATCGTCGCGCATATCGCGATCACGCGGTCGCGGCCGGGCTGGCATATCCTGGCGGTCGGCGGCTCGCGCCGCTCCGCCTATAACTCGGGCATTCGCGTGCGCGAAACCGTGTTCATGACCTATGTCATCTCCGGTTTCTGCAGCGGCCTCGCCGGATTCCTGATCGCCTGCCGCCTGAGCGGCGCGGGGCCCGGCACCGGTCTCAACCTGGAGATCATGGCGCTGACCGCCGCCGTGGTTGGCGGCAACAGCCTGGGCGGCGGGCGCGGCTCGATCGCCAAGGGCGCTATGGGTGCCATCATCGTGCTGGTCATGACCAATGGCCTGATTCGCCTGGGCTACGGCACGGGCACCAACCAGATGGTACTGGGCCTGATGCTGGCGGCGGCGGTGACCCTGGATATCCGCTGGCTGAAGAACCGGCACAAGGTTCTGAACGAGGTCTATGTCGCGCCGATCTATTCGCGCATGGGTGAGACGCAGTCGGCCGTACCGGGCAGTGCCAGCCCCTATGCACTGAACGACAAGATCTCGCGCACCGAGTATATCGGCCTGGGCGAGCTGGAAGGGCCGGAGGATGT
>DATKFM010000358.1:0-2250 GCA_035544395.1 Verrucomicrobiia bacterium | reverse complement strand
AACGAGCAAGTGGTGCGCCAGGCCCAGAAAATGGAGGCCATCGGTCATCTCACCGGCGGTGTTGCCCACGACTTCAACAATCTGCTGCAGGTCATCGCCAGCAATCTGGATCTCATGGCGCGGCACAAGGAAGAGCCGAAGCAACTGGCGGCCAATATCGAGCATGCCAGCATCGCCGCTGCGCGTGGCGCGCAATTGACCCGGCAGTTGCTGGCTTTCGCCCGCCGCCAGCCTCTGGAGCCAGTAGTTGTCAATCTCGGCCGCCGCGTCCGAGCCATGAGCGACCTGCTGCACCGGACGCTGGGTGAGACGATCGAGATCGAGACCGTCGTCGATGCCGGCTTATGGAACACCTTCGTCGACGTCAATCAGGTCGAGAACACAATCTTGAATCTTTCCGTCAACGCGCGCGACGCCATGCCTGGCGGCGGCAAGCTGACCATCGAGCTGGCCAACGCGGTGCTCGATGATGACTACGCCCGCTGGCATGATGAGGTGGCGGCGGGTCAGTATGTCATGCTGGCGGTGACCGATACCGGCGCCGGCATGCCGGCCGACGTGGCAGCCCGGGCATTCGAGCCCTTCTTTACGACGAAGCCGGAAGGCAAGGGCACCGGGCTGGGCTTGAGCATGGTCTATGGCTTCGTCAAGCAATCCAGCGGCCATGCGAAGATCTACAGCGAGGTCGGCCATGGTACGACGATCAAGATCTACCTGCCACGCTCCCGCCGGCCGGAGGAAGCGGTCGCATTACCCGATGATGCGCCGGCTGCCGGCGGCAGCGAGCGTATACTGCTGGTGGAGGATGACGAGGACGTGCGCCACGCCGTCGCCGAGATGACCCGCAGCCTCGGCTACCAGGTGCTAGAGGCCAAGGACGGCGAGCAGGCCCTGGAGATGTTGCAGAACGGCACCAAGGTGGATCTGCTGTTCACCGATGTGGTGATGTCCGGCGCCGTCAGCGGGCGCGTGCTCGCGAACCGGGCCCAGGAGCTCCTGCCGTCCCTCGCGGTGCTGTTCACCTCGGGCTATACGGAGAACGCCATCATCCACCACGGACGGCTGGACGAAGGCGTGCAGCTCCTGAGCAAGCCCTATCGCGAGCCGGAGCTGAGCCGCAAACTCCGCACAGTGCTGGAGGAGAAGCGCAGTACCGACCGGCGGCGCAAGGATTCCGGAATGGAGGAATCAGACATGAATGGGCTTTCCATCCTTCTCGTCGACGATGATGCGCTCATCCGCATGTCCACTGCCGGGATGCTGGAGGATCTCGGCCATAGCGTTCATGAAGCGGCGCGCGGCGGGGATGCCCTCGACCTCTTGGCCGAAAATCCATCGATCAATCTGCTAATGGTGGATATCGCGCTGCCGGATATGAACGGCGTCGCCCTGGTGACCGAGGCGAGCAAGAACCGCGCCGATTTGCGCGTAATCTTCGCGTCCGGCCATAGTCCGAAAGCGGTCGATCTCGACCCGCAGAAGGTCAGGTTCGTCTTTTTGTCCAAGCCTTATGACACGCGCCAGCTCGCCGACGCCCTGGCGCGGTTGTCATAAGCCCGGGCGCTATTCGGCGGCGACCGGTGTCGCGTGCTGACGCGCGGCGAAGTCCCAGTTTGCCAGTTTGCCGAGGAAGTCCTGCAGGAAGCCTTCGCGATCATTCTGGTAGTCGAGATAGTAGGCATGCTCCCAAAGGTCACAGCACATCAGGGGGCGGTGGCCGTCTATCAGCGG
This sequence comes from Verrucomicrobiia bacterium, assembly GCA_035544395.1. GTDB lineage: Bacteria > Pseudomonadota > Alphaproteobacteria > Dongiales > Dongiaceae > DATKFM01. The sequence continues at coordinate 519 of DATKFM010000358.1, read as the reverse complement.
TGACTTGGCATCGTGCGTGGCGACGACCTTGAGGCCACCGTCATTGGCGGCGCTGAGCCACACCCATCCGCTGCCGAAATGCTCGACGCCGGTTTTCACGAAGGTCTCGTTGAATTGGTCGAGCGAGCCGAAACCGCTCTCAATCTGCGCGCGCAGATTCTTATCCGGCTTGCCGCCGCCCGGCGCCATGGAATGCCAGAAGAAATCATGGTTCCAGACCTGGCCGGCATTGTTGAAGATCTTCTTTGCCGACTCATCGCCGGCGGATTTCCGGATGATGGCTTCCAGCGTCATATGGGCGTAGGGCGTGTCCTTCACCAGCTTGTTCAGCTTGTCGACATAACCCTTGTGATGCTTGCCATGATGCAGCTCAACGGCGCGGGCAGAGATCACCGGCTGCAACGCGGAACTGTCATAGGGCAGGGGCATCAATGTGAATTGCTTTGCCATGGTATCACCATTGTCCTGGGTTCGCGCTCCGCCGCCGTGGCGCCGGGCGAATTGCCGCCCGGCGCCACG
>DATKFM010000357.1:0-2443 GCA_035544395.1 Verrucomicrobiia bacterium | reverse complement strand
TCCTGGCGGAAGCGGTCCTTGTCCAGTTTCTCGTTGGTCTTGATGTCCCAGAGGCGGCAGCTATCCGGGCTGATCTCATCGGCCAGGACAATGCGCATTTCCTCGTTCTCGAAGTGGCGGCCATATTCGAGCTTGAAGTCGACCAGCTTCAGGCCGACGCCCAGGAACAGGCCGGAGAGGAAGTCGTTGATGCGCAGCGACAGCGCGACGATGTCGTCGATCTCCTGCGGCGTCGCCCAGCCGAAGGCGGTGATATGCTCTTCCGATACCATGGGATCGCCCAGCTCGTCGGACTTGTAATAGAACTCGATGATCGATCGGGGCAGCTGCGTGCCCTCGACGATGCCGAAGCGCTTCGACAGCGAACCGGCGGCGATATTGCGGACCACCACCTCCAGCGGCACGATCTCCACTTCGCGCACGAGCTGCTCGCGCATGTTGAGACGGCGGAGAAAATGGGTCGGCACGCCCTGCTCGCCCAGCCGCACCATCAGATATTCGGAGATGCGGTTGTTGATGACGCCCTTGCCGGTGATCACGCCCTTCTTCTGGTTGTTGAAGGCGGTGGCGTCGTCCTTGAAGTACTGCACCAGGGTGCCGGGCTCCGGTCCCTCGAACAGGACTTTTGCCTTTCCTTCATAGATGCGGCGGCGGCGGGTCATTGTTGGATTCCTCCCGTTGCGATCCCGGCGTGAGGGTTTGGGGGATAAACGGGCACCGGTACCGCTCCAGGCGTGAACATTTAGAGAACTTCGTCCACCAGCCATGGATAGGCAGGATATAGCAGCGGAGTCGCAGGGAAACAACGAATCCTGGGGCTTTTGCGGCGCTGCGAAAGCCACTTCAAATCGCAGTTCGTTCAAGGAGATGATCGAAATATAACCGGCGGCGAGTTGCTTCGCCGCCGGCGGTGGATGTCAAAGTTCGGATTGTGCCGGAAGATCAGCCGAGATCGAACAGCAGGAACTCGGCCTTGCCGCGGGCGGCGATGTCGAGCCGTTCCACGTCCTCGATTGCCAGGCCGTCCCCCGAAGTCAGCGTCTTGCCGTTGACCTCGATGTCGCCGTCGACGACCTGGACCCAGGCGCCGCGTCCGGCGGCCAGCTGGTGGCTGACTGAAGCGCCGCCATCGAGCAAGCTCGCATAGACGCGCACATCCTGGTTGATATGCAGCGAGCCTTCGGGACCGCCCGGCGCCACGATCAGGCGCAGTTGGTTCCGCTTCGCCTCGTCGGAGAACTGCGCCTGGCGATAGGCAGGCTTGAGTCCGTCGCGCTCCGGCAGAACCCAGATCTGCAGGAAGCGGACATCCTCTTCACCCGAGCCGTTGAACTCGCTGTGCCGGACGCCGGTGCCGGCCGACATGGCCTGCACGTCGCCCCGCTGCAGCACGCCATCTCCGCCGGTGGTGTCGCGATGGGCCAACGCGCCGCGCACGACATAGCTGATGATCTCCATGTCGCGGTGGCCGTGGGTGTCGAAGCCGCCATCGGGACTCACCGTGTCGTCATTGATCACCCGCAGCTGGCGGAAGCCCATATGCCGGGGATCGTGGTAATTCGCGAACGAGAAGGTGTGATGGCTGTCGAGCCATCCGAAGTTCGCGTGGCCGCGCGCAGCGGCGGGACGAAGGGCAAGAGTCATGATGGATCTCCTTTACGCATATTCTAGAGAATGGCGCGGGCCCATGGGAGCCAAGTTCGCGCGCCTAGATTTCCCGGCCGATCGCCGCGTCGACGGAATAGCGGCCGCCGCCGCGGATGACAAAACCGAGGGCGACGATGCCCCACAGCAACGGATACTCAAAGCCGCCCTCATTCCAGAAGAAGCCGGCAGCGTAGTGCTGGCTGACGGCGACCGCCAGGAAGCCGGCGATGAAGCCCGCGGCGATGCGCGTGCCCAAGCCGAGTGCCAGCGCCAAGCCGCCGACGAATTCGGTCAGACCGACCAGGAGCGCCATCGACGCCGGAAACCCGATGCTCTCGAAGTACTGGCCGGTCGCTTCCAGGCCATAGCCGCCGAACCAGCCGAAAAGCTTCTGGGCGCCGTGGGGCACCAGCAGCAGGCCGGCGGTGACGCGGATGGCGGGCTCGACAAACGGCGCCAGCGACTTCTGAATGGCGCCAAGGGCGGGGACCAGGGGCTTCGCCCCGGAAATCGATAAATCGGTCATGGATTTGCTCCCAAACGGCGGCGAGGGCCTGTCCCCCACCTTGAGACCCAAGATTTGGGGGCGGGCGGTTCCGGAAACAATTGATCAATCTGGAAGAACACTGTCGCAATTCACGCAACAATAGAATAGCTTAGCGCCATGGATCGATTGGCGAACATGGAAGCCTTCGCCCGCGTGGCGGAAACCGGGTCGTTTTCCGAAGCCGCCCGGCGCCTGGGGACATCCAAGTCGCTGGTCAGCCGCCAAGTGGCGGCGCTGGAGGCGGAACTC
>DATKFM010000356.1:0-2254 GCA_035544395.1 Verrucomicrobiia bacterium | reverse complement strand
AGGCCAGCAGGACGCCGAGGCGCTTTGCGATCTCGGCATAGGGCTTCTTCGAGACCCAGCGGTTGTAGACAGCGCCGATCACCGCGCCGATGACCACCGTCGTTGTGACCGCCATGGGCAGATAGATGCCGATTCCGACGGCGAGCGGCGGGAGCTTGCGCTTGCCGCCCGAGGTGCGGACCAGGATTTCGTCGACGATGATGATGCCGACGCCAATGAGCGCGCCGATGCCGATGAGGTCCCAGCGCAGACCGCCTTCGATGACGCCCTTGGCGAGCGCGGCGATCAGCGTGGCTTGTGGCGCGGCAAGGGTCTGCGCGTTGGGCACGCCGGCTGCAGGTCCTCCCGGGAATCCGTTGGAATAGTTGAGCACGTCGAGAATTGGCGGGATCACCAGCGCGCCGGCGACGCAACCGACAATCAGCGCCACCTGCTGGCGCCACGGGGTGGCCGCGACCAGCTGGCCGGTCTTGAGATCCTGCAGGTTGTCGTTGGAGACGACCGAGATGGAGAAGACGACCGCCGTGATCAGCAGCGCGAAGGCGATGATCGAGGGGTCGGCCGCAATGTGGAACAGCTGCATCGCGCCGAGCATGAGGAGCGAGGCCGCTAGGATGGCGATGATGCCGACGCCGGAGACGGGGCTGTTGGACGAGCCGATCAGGCCGGCCATGTAGCCGCAGATGGACGCGACGATGAAGCCGATCACCACAACGTAGATCAGGCCGCCGATGACAAGAGCCGGGGCGGATGCCGCCAGGGGTGTTCCGTTGGTGAAGCTCCACAGCAGGGCCGCGATGGCGGCCAGCACGCCGAGGGAGATGAGGGCGACCGTGGTGATCGGGATGTCCTGCTCGGTGCGGTCGAGCACAACGTTGGCGGCTCGCTTGCGCTGCGCGGCGAGGGCCGAGGCGACGCCGCCGACCAGCGGGCCGATGAGCTTGAGCAGCGTCCAGACCGCGGCGACGCCGATGGAGCCTGCGCCCATGAAACGAACCTGATTGCGCCAAACGTCAATGGCGGCGGCCTGCGCCTCTCCAGGCGTCACCTGCATGGCGGTCATCACGGGCACGCAGATCGCCCAGGAGATCAGGAAGCCGACGCCCATGGCGATGCCGACGGCGAGGCCCACGAGATGTCCGGCGCCCAGAAGCGCGAACTGCATGCCGAAGCTGATGCCCGTCGCCCCGCCGCCCAATGCGGCAGGAAGCCGGAAATACTGGTCGGCCGAGCCGAGGAAGACGCGGGCGGCGACCAGCCAGGCGTACACGGCCGAAGCGATAGAGCTCCAGATGACGGTCAGAAGGCCGGCCTGGTTTTCGCGGACGGCTGCCTCGGTTTCAAACTCGCCACGCGAGCCGACCTTCAGCACTTCGGCGGCGGCGACGCCCTCCGGATACGGCAGGGCCGAGTTGATCACCAAGGCGCGGCGAAGGGGGATCGAGAAGGTGACGCCAAGGATGCCGCCGAAGGCGCAGATCAGGAAGGACTGCCAGAAGGGGAAGCCGTGCCACCAGCCGGTCATCACCAGCGCGGGCAGGACGAAAATGACCGAGGAGATGGCGCCGCCGATCGAGGCGACGGTCTGAACCGTCATGTTCTCCCAGATGGTGGAGGTCTTGAATGCCCGCAGCACGGCCATGGAAATGACCGCCGCCGGGATGGACGAGGCGAAGGTGAGGCCGACCTTGAGGCCGATATAGACGTTGGCGGCGGTAAAGACGACCGCCAACAAGCTGCCCAGCAGCAGGGCGCGGAGAGTGAGCTCGATGCGCTTCGCTTGAGTGCCCGCGATGCCGTTTGCTGGAATGTCAGTCATTTATCCAGTCCCTTCGTGTTGGCGGCAGGTAAGCCGACAACACGGGATCGGGCAATGCGTGTTTGTTTAGCGGCGCAGGCTCAGCGGCCCAGGCGGCCGACCGCGTAGCCCAGGCCGCCGAAGATGACGCAGGGGATGGCGAACTGGAAGCTGAGCATGGGCAGCGGCAGGTCCCGGTAGAGTTCCGGACGCGCGGTGACCAGGGCGGCGTAGAGGGCGGCAAGGGTGCCGACGATGATTGCGGCCAGGCCGAAAAGGACGGCGAGGGTGCGGACTGTCTCGACGAAGTTGCGCCGGTTGCGCGAGCTCTGCTGGAGCCACCTGCGGTTCACTTCGTGGCGCTGGCCGGCGATCAGCCAGAGGGAGAAGATCATCGCCAGCGGGATCGACACGAGGCCTGCGAGGCCGAGCGAAGAGAGGCCGGAGGCGTAGACG
>DATKFM010000355.1:0-12566 GCA_035544395.1 Verrucomicrobiia bacterium | reverse complement strand
GAAGAAGGTCGGCAGCCTGCGCGTCGCCTCCTCCAAGGACCGCATGATGGAGTTCAAGCGCGCGGCGACGACGGCGAAGTCCTTCGGCATGCAGATGGACATGCTGACGCCCAAGGAGGCGCAGGACCTGTTCCCGATCATGTCGCTGGATGGCGTGGAAGGTGCTGCCTTCATCGCCTCCGACGGCTATGTGGATCCGGCGAGCCTCTGCCAGGCACTGGCCACGGGCGCTCGCAAGCGCGGCGTGCGCTTCCTGCAGGATTGCCGCGTCACCGGCTTCAAGCGCGACGGCCGCCGCATCTTGGGTCTGGAAACCAGCCAGGGCGAGATCAAGGCCGAGACGATCGTTGTCGCTGCCGGAATGTGGGGCCATGAGCTGGGCAAGGTGCTGGGTGCGCGCATTCCGGCTTTCGCGGTCGAGCATCAGTATCTGGTCACAGATCCGATCCCCGATCTGCCCAAGAACATGCCGACCATGCGCGACCCCGACCTGCTGATTTATTGGAAGCCGGAAGTACGCGGCATTGCCTTCGGCGGCTATGAGTCCAACACGCTGCCCTTCGCCCGCAACGGCATCCCGCCAGGCTGGGACCGGCGGCTGATGCAGGAGAACTACGACCGTTTCGAGCAGCTCGCCGTGAATGCCGCCAAGCGTACGCCGATCGTCGGCGAAGTCGGCGTCCGCGTGATGATCAATGGCGCCATCCCGATCTCCGCCGACGGCGATTTTGTCATGGGTAAGCTGGCGGAGTATGACAACGCCTTCGTCTCCTGCGGGTTCATCTACGGCATCGCGGCATCCGGCGGTGCGGGCTCGATGATGGCGGAGTGGATATTGGAAGGCCGGCCCAGCCTGGACCTCTGGCCGCTGGATGTCCGTCGTTTCCAGTTCCACCACAATACCCGCCACTTCATGTATGACCGCGCCGTCGAGATCTACGGCAAGCACTACGCCATGAAATGGCCGGTGGAGGAACATTCCACCGTCCGCAACATCAGATGCTCGCCGCTGTATTTCCTGCTGAAGGAGCAGGGCGCCGTCTTCGGCACCCGTGCCGGCTGGGAGCGCCCAAACTGGTTTGCGCCCAAGGGCGTCGAGCAGAAGGACAATCCGTCCTTCACCTGGCCCAACTGGTTCGAGCATGTGGCCAATGAGCACCGCGCGGTGCGCGAACGTGTGGCCATTGTCGACCAGAGTTCCTTCGCCAAGATGGAACTCGCCGGCCCCGGCGCGCTGCCGGCGCTGCAGCGCCTCGCGGTCGCCAATGTCGATCGGCCGCCGGGCAGCGTGATCTACACCCAGATGTGCAATGAGCGCGGCGGCATCGAGGCCGACCTCACCATCTGCCGCCTGGAACAGGATCGCTTCTACATCGTCACCGGCACCGCCTATGGCGAGCATGATTTCGCCTGGATCAAGCGGCATTTGCCCGATGACGGTTCGGCGTTCGCCTTCGATGCGACGTCGTCCCATGCCGTGCTCAATCTCTGCGGCCCGCGGTCCCGTGAGGTGCTGGCGAAGGTCGCAGAGGAGCTCGTCGACGCCGCCAGCTTCAAGTTCGGCCAGGCAAAGCGGCTGACCGTCGGAGCGGCGCCGATACTGGCGCTGCGCGTCTCCTACACCGGCGAACTCGGCTATGAACTCCATGTGCCAACCGAGTACGCCGTCCATGTCTACCGCCTGCTGATGGAGGCGGGTGCGGAATTCGGCATAGCCAATGTCGGCTACAGGGCGCTGAACAGCCTGCGGGTGGAGAAGGGCTATGTGGTCTGGGCCACTGACGTGACGCCGGACTATTCGCCCCATCACGCCCGCCTGGAGAAGCTGATTTCTCGCAAGAAAGGCGACTTCATCGGCCGCGACGCCCTCGAGAAGATTGGCCGCGAAGGCCCGGACCGGCTGCTCTGCATCTTCGCCCTCGACAAGAAAGTGCCGGTATTTGGTGGCGAGGCGATCCTGCGCAACGGCAAGGTGCTGGGTGTCACCAGCAGCGGTGATTTTGGCCACACCATCGGCAAGCCGGTGGTCTATGGATATGTCGCGCGCGAAGACGCCGGACATGGCGACTATATCATCGAAGTTTATGGCGAGGCGGTGGCGGCCAAGCGCGCGGCGGCGCCGCTCTACGATCCGGAAGGCACGCGCTTCCGGAGCTGACAAGAAACGGGAGGACTGGGCATGGATGCAGAAGAACAGAAACGCCAGGCGCGGGCGCGGGAGATTGCCGCGCGTGTCGTCGGCGGCGGCAAAGTCGATCCCGCCAGCCTGCAACCGGAACCGCTGGAGGGCATGACCAATCGAAACTACCGGATCAAGATCGGCGATACTCGCTATGTCGTGCGCATCCCCGGCGAGGGAACGGAAGAGTACATCAACCGCGAGGCCGACGGACAGGCGGCCCGCGTCACCTCGGAGATCGGCGTCAACGCGCCTGTGGTCTACTACGACGAGAAGACCGGCACGCAAATCACCCGCTTCATCGAGAACTCCCGGACCTTTCGCACGCCGGGCGTCTGCGACGATCCGCAAGCCCTGGCGCGGGCGGCCCGCGCCTTCCACCGCCTGCATACCAGCGGCAAGACCTTCCTGACCCGCTTCGACGAGAAGGTCGTCGCCGCGGAGTACATGGACATCCTGCGCAAGAAGGGCGCGCGGCTGCCGGATGGCTATGAACGCGTTCAGCAAGAGGCCGAGGCGATCCGCGCCGCCCTCACGGCAAAGGGCGTGAACCTGGCACCCTGTCACAACGATCCCGCGCCGGAGAACCTGATCGACGCCGGCGACCGCGCCTACATCCTGGACTGGGAATTCGGCGGCAACAACGATCCCTATTGGGATTTGGGCGACTTCTCCGTGGAAACCGCCTTCAACGAACAGCAAGATCGGACATTCCTCGAGGCCTATCTCAGCCACAAGCCGCGCGACCATGAATACGGCCGCATGATCCTGCAGAAATCCATGGCCTTCCTGCTTTGGACCCTCTGGGGCCTGCTTCAGGAAGCGAACCAGAACCCCCGCCCAGCCTATCATTTCGCCAGCTATTGGGACTACGCCATGGACCGTTTCACCAAATGCCAGGCGATCATGAATGGCAGCGATTTCCCTGGATTGCTGGAGGCGGTGCGGCGCGGCGGTGTTTGATGTGGCGAGCGCGCCGGTGCTATAGCTGACGGCGTCATGGTCGACGCCGGCAACAAGAGCCAGGGGAGCATCCGGAGCGCACCGCCGGCAGATCCGCGCACGCTTATCGCCAGGGCGCAACAGCTTCAGGGCGCCGGGCGAATCGATGAGGCCATTACCGTCTATCGCGGCCTCCTCCTGCAATAGCCGGCCAATGCCGACGCGCATTTCCTCCTCGGCGTGGCGCTGGCCCGCAAGAGGGATTCGCGGGGTGCGGAAGAGCACATCGTGCGAGCTGTTGCACTGCGGCCGGGGTCGGCTGATTTTCAACACGGCCTCGGCTTGCACTACATGCACGTGAGGAAGCTGCCGGAAGCCATCGACTGCTTTCGCAAGGCAGTTGCGGCGAGACCCGACCTCGCGCTCGCGCACAACAAACTGGGCACGGCCCTGCGCCGGTCCGGCGATCTGCAGGGCGCGCTCGCCTACTGGCGACAGCCTTCCGCTTGAAGCGTGGCCTGGAAGCGCCGCCGTCGGATCTGGAAACCTTCACGGTCGTCTCGCGCACCAAGCTGCGGCATGACATCGAGCAGCTCGGCCATCTGCGCGCACGAGACTTGTTGCCGCAGAGCTATGACGGAAAGATCGCCGCCTATGAGAAAGTGTTGGCATCACTGCCCGACGGTCCGGGTACCCCGGGATTCTTCCGCCTGGGCCGCGAGCATCGCCAGATGATCGGCGCCACTTATAACCGCCTCGTGAATCTCCTGCCGATGCCGGCCCATGAGTCGAGGGCGGTGAATGCCGATTTGCCGGTGCGGGAGCTTGAGGCGGCTTACAAGGCCTCCGGTCCCGGCATCATTCATGTCGACAGCCTGCTGACTCCCAGGGCGGTCGCCGATCTCCGGCGGTTCTGTCTCGAGAGCACCATCTGGTACGACTTCAAGCATGAGGGAGGCTATCTCGGCGCCTACATAAATGAAGGGTTCGATTGCGGCCTGCTGCTGCAGATCGCCGAGGAGTTGCCGAAGGCGCTGCCGGGCATCTTTGCCGGCCATCGCCTGACCCAGATGTGGGCCTACAAGTATGACAGCAAGCTAGAAGGCATCGGCCTCCATGCGGATGCCGCGGCCATCAACGTGAATTTCTGGATCACGCCTGACGAGGCAAATCTGGATGCCGACCATGGCGGCCTCGTCGTCTATGACCGGGAGGCGCCGGCCGACTGGGACTTTGCCAAGTTCAACAACAATCTGCCAGCCATCCGCCAGTTCCTCGGAGAAAGCGGCAGCCGAGCGGTAACCGTGCCCTACCGGCAGAACCGGGCGGTGATCTTCAATTCCGACCTGTTCCACAATACCGACCGCTTCACCTTCGCGCCCGGCTATGAAAACCGGCGCATTAACGTAACCATGCTGTTTGGTAACCGGCACGAAACGGCATAGGCGGCGATGCCTTTCTGCATGCCCAAAGATGGGCTATAATCCCCCGCTCACCATCGGCAAAGGACAGGCTTATGACCGGCAAAGTTGCGCGTTTCCCCGAGCGGCAGGAAGGCCTCGGTTCCCATTGGCAGGAACGGGTCGATATGGCGGCGGCATTCCGCTGGACCGCGCGGCTCAACATGCATGAATCCATCGCCAATCATTTCAGCCTGGCGGTATCGGACGACGGGTCGAAGTTCCTGGTCAATCCCTTCGGGCGTCATTTCTCGCGCATGCGCGCCAGCGACATGATGCTGATCGATGCCAACGATTCATCCGCCGCCGATCATCCGGATATGGACCCCACCGCCTGGGCCATCCACGGCGCGATGCATCGCAAGTTGCCGCAGGCGCGCTGCATCATGCATGTGCATTCCAAGCATGCGCTGGTGCTGGCCACGCTGAAGGATTCCCGCATTCCGCCCATCGATCAGAACACCATGCGCTTTTTCGAGCGCATCGTCATCGACGAGCATTTCGGCGGCATGGGGCTGGGCGAAGAGGCCGAGCGCTTGCCCGAATGCATTGGCGACAAGTCGGTGCTGATCATGGGCAATCACGGCGTCATGGTCACCGGCCCGACCGTGGCAGAGACGTTCGATGAGCTCTACTACCTGGAGCGCGCCTGCGAGACCTTGATCACCGCCTACATGACCGGCAAGGAACTGCGCGTGGTCTCGGACGAGGTTGCACGCAAAACCATGCAGCAATGGATGGAATATCCGGCGAAGTTCGCCACCAAGCACTTCGATGCGCTCAAGGACATCCTCGACGACGAAGAGCCGTCCTACCGGCAGTAGCGTCTATAGCGCTCCCATTACCTGGGATAGTGTCGTCGCCAGCTTGTCGACAATCTCGCCCAGTTCCCCGCGCGTCGCGTTGTAGGGCGGGGCCAGGATGATCTGGTCGCCTTTCACGCCGTCCACATTGCCGCCTGAGGGATAGCAGATCAGGCCGTTGAGGAAGGCGCGGTCGCGGATGCGGGCGAAGAGCTGCAGGCCGCAATCATAAGGCTCCTTGGTTTCCAGGTCGGCCACCAGTTCGACGCCGATGAAGAACCCACGGCCGCGGATATTGCCGACATAGGGCCGGTCCGCCAGCGCGTCCCGCAAGTCCTGCATCAGGACGGGGCCCTCGGCCGCCACTTTTTCCACCAGTTTTTCGCGCTCGATAATCGTCTGTACGGCGACGCCGGCGGCGCAGGCCGTGGTGTGGCCGGTGAAGGTATGGCCGGTGAGGGGCGCGCCATAACGCTCGATGATCGGCCCGGCGATGCGCTCGCTGTAGATCGTGGCCCCCAGCGGCAGATAGCCGCCGGCCAGCCCTTTGGCGACCGACATGATGTCGGGCTCGACGCCATCATGCTCGAGTGCGCGCCAGGTACCGCAGCGCCCGGCACCGCACATCACCTCGTCGGCGATCATCACCACGCCGTATTTATTGCAGACTTCCCGCACCAACTTGGCATAACCCGAGGGCGCCGGCACCGCGCCGCCGGCGGCGCCGACCACCGGCTCGAAAATGAATCCGGCCACATTCTCCGGGCCCAAGCGCAAGATCTCCTGTTCCAGCTCCGAGGCGCAGTGGGCAGCCAGATCTTCCTTCCGGACATTCTGCGGCGGCCGGTACTCGTTGACCGGCGACAGGAAGCTCGCATCGATCAGGGCGCCCTCGAACGGATCGCGCCGCGCCTTGAAACCGGACACCGACAGAGCGCCCAGCGTATTGCCATGCCACGAGCGCTGCCGGGAAATGAATCGCCGCCGGCTCATCTCGCCGCGGGCGGCGTGATACTGCAGCGCGATCTTGAGGCAGGATTCCACCGCCTCGGAACCGCCGGTCAGAAACACGGCGCGCTTCAGGGTGCCGCCGCAGCGCCGCTGCACGATCTCCGTCAACTGCTCCAGCGGATCGCTGGTGAAAGTGTAGCGGTAACCGAAGGCGACGCGGTCGAGCTGCGCCTTGATCGCCTCATTGACCTCGGTATTGCCGTGGCCGATGCAGAACACGGCCGGCCCGCCGGAGCCGTCGATATAGCGGTTGCCGTTGATGTCATGGACATAGCTGCCCTTGCCCCAGGCGATCTTCGGCAGTGCGATGGGTTCCCAGGGCGATGCGGCGGCAATGGCGGGCTTGGCGGCGGTCGACATGATGGCGGGTCTTTTCCCTTTGCGTTTTTTGCGATTCATTAGCGGGTTTACGCCGGCAAACCGATTAGCTCAAATGCCGGATTCCTTTGACCCGCCTGCGCTCTCTGGTGGATTGTCATAGCCCATCTGTCCCGTGCTGACGAGGGCCGCGGCCGGGACGATTGCAAAGGAATTCACGTGGGTAAAGCAACGCTGCCGGTACGGCGCTTCATCTCGCGTTCAGGGGTTGCCATAGACTTCACGGAGCTAGGCTTCGGCACCGCCCCCTTGGGCAATCTCTACCGCGCCATCAGCGAAGAGGACGCGCAGACGACGCTGGAGGCCGCCTGGGATACTGGCTGCCGCTACATCGATACGGCGCCGCTTTACGGCCTCGGGCTGTCGGAGACCCGGGTCAATCATTTCCTCCGGGGCAAGCCGCGGGACAGTTACGTACTGTCGACGAAGGTCGGGCGCCTGATCCGCGTCTGCCCGCCGGCGGAACGGACAGGGCAGGGCAAGTTCTTCGATACGCCCTCGCGGCGCGAGGTCTACGATTATTCCCATGACGGCATCATGCGCAGCCTCGAGGATTCGCTGGAGCGCCTCGGCGTCGACCGCGTCGACGTGCTCTACTGCCATGACATCGACATCTTCAATCACGGCAGTCAGGCCACCCTCGATCAGCGGCTGAAGGAATTTATGGGCAGCGGCTATCAGGCGATGGTCAAGCTGCGGGAGCAGGGCGTGGTCAAGGCGATCGGCGCCGGCATCAATGAATGGCAGGTCTGCGAAACCCTGGCTCGTGCCGGGGATTTCGACGTGTTCCTGCTGGCCGGCCGCTATTCCCTGCTGGAACAGGACTCGCTGGCGACGCTGCTGCCCTATTGCAGTGAGCGCAAGATCGGCATTGTCATCGGCGGCCCCTACAACTCGGGCATCCTCGCGACCGGGCCAAAGCCGGGCGCTTACTATAACTACGATCCGGCGCCAAAGGAGATCCTCGACCGTGTTGCCCGCATCGAGAAGGTCTGCAACGCCCATGGCGTGAAGCTTCCGGAAGCGGCGCTTCGCTTTCCACTCGGCCATCCGGCGATCGTGTCCGTCATCCCCGGCGCCCAGTCGCCGGCAGAGGTCAGGCGCAATGCGGAGATCATGAGCGCCAAGATCCCCGCCGCATTGTGGCCGGCGCTGAAGAGAGAAGGCCTGCTGCGCGCGGATGCACCCATCCCTGATTAGACAGTGATGGCGGCGAGGTTTTATCCCCTCCAAACCGGCCGGGTGCACCGCAAAAACGCAGTGGAAAGCAAGAAAATCAGCCGGTTCTTGCCATCCGGGGCAGGCATTCCGCCGATATTATTAACTAAAGATTTATCACAATCCGGGAAACTGGTGAATGCCGGAGCGCGGGATCGGAGCGGGCCAGCGCGTCTAGACCCATGCTGCGGGCCGGGCAGGCATGGCGCAGAGACGCCGAACACTGACAGGGTTCCCAGAGGCGATGAAGAAACTCACAGGACAAGTCGAAGCGATGCCCGGCCAGCAGGACAACCGCGCCGCTGGCGCGACAGCGTCCGACCTGGCGGCAGCCCTGAGCGCCGCGCGGGAAAGCGAGGCGCGCTTTAAGAGTTTGGTCTCGAATTTGCCGGGTGTCGTCTACCGCGCAAGCTGCGGCGAAGACCCTCAGGATCTGTTCGTCAGCGAAGGCATCGAGTCGATGATCGGCCATGGGGCCGCCGAGTTCGGCGCCGGCAAGAGCCGCAACATCCGGGATTTCGTCCTCAAGGAGGACCAGGATCTGGTGACGGCGGTGAAGCGCCGCGCTGCCATGACGCGCCAGCCCTTCATCATCGAATATCGCGTGCGCCATGGCGACGGTACCATGCGCTGGGTGCAGGATCGCGGCCGCGTCTGCTTCGACAGCAATCACGCACCGCTCTATGTCGACGGCGTCATGTTCGATGTCACCAAGCCGAAGGAAAAGGACGAGTCCCTGCGCACGGCGCAAGCGCGCCTGGTGGATGCCATCGAGAGCGTCGAAACCGGTTTCGGCCTGTATGACGTCGACGATCGCCTGATCCTCTGCAATAGCGCCTATCATCAGACTTTCGGCACCGCCGGCCGCGATTTCGCCCGGCTCGTCGGCATGACCTATGAAGAAATCCTGCGCTGGGGCTTGGCCCGCGGGCTCTATCCCGAGGCCGACAGCGCCATCGAGAACTGGGTTACCGCTCGCGCCGCCGAGCACCGTGCCGGCGATGCCGCCGAGCAAGCGCTGCATGTCGGCAGCAAATGGGTGCGTTGCTATCATCGCACGACCGCCGATGGCGGCATTGTCGTCGGCAGCGCCGATGTCACGGATCTGAAACTGGCGGCAGAGGCTCTGGTGCCGGAACAGGCTTTTGGCGCCGCTGCTTCCGCGGCCGGCCGCAAGCTGCTGGGCAATCCGCTGCTCGCCATCAAGCCCTCTCTCGTCGATATGCGCCGTCTTGCCGCCGAGAAGGGCCTCGCCGCCGACAGTCTGCTGGACGAAGTCGAGCAAGGCATCGAGCGCTGCAACAATGTGATGATGGCGCTGGTGGATTATGCACGTGGCTATGAGCTGGTGCGGGAATCCACTGATATCGATGTGTTCCTCAGCAGCATCGTCGACGAACTGAACGTGCCGTCCGGCGTGTCCCTGAATTCGCGCCTCGGCGCCGGCTGCGACGTGGCGCTGGACCGTCGCGGTTTCCGCAAGGTCGTCGATCACCTGATCGAAAATTCAGTTTTTGCCTTGACCAGTTCCGGCTGGACGGCAGGCGAAGGCCGCAAGCCGACGATCACCATCCGCACCGAGCATGCCGGTCCCCATGTGCGCATCACCGTCAGCGACAACGGTCCTGGTATTGCACCGGAGACCATGCGGCGCATCTTCGAGCCACTGTTCACCACCAAGCGCACGGGCGACGGGCTTGGTCTTTCGACCTCACGCAAGATCATCGAACTCCATGGCGGCACGATCGATGTGGACAGCGCGGTCGATCAGGGTACGGATTTCACCATCTGGCTGCCGCGGTTCTATTCCGACCGGAAATCCGTCACCGGCGACAGGGCCGCCAGCATTCAGGCCTAACAGCCTTCCGTCTATTTCAATGCTTTGAGCGCAGCTAGCGCTCGCTCGCGGGCTGCGCCGTGATCGACGATCGGCGCCGGGTAATCGCGGCCAAGCTCGATTCCTGCTGCGTGCAGCGCATCCGTGGGCGCGAGCCAGGGCTTATGAATGAACTCATTCGGAAGGCGGGCGATCTCCGGCACCCAGCGCCTGACATACACGCCCTCGGGATCGAACTTCTCGCCCTGCAGCACTGGGTTGAAGATGCGGAAATAGGGCGCGGCGTCGGCGCCGCTGCCGGCGACCCACTGCCAGCTTGCCGCGTTTTGCGCCAAGTCGGCATCGACCAGCGTATCCCAGAACCACGCTTCGCCGCGCTGCCAGGGGATCAGCAGGTCCTTGATCAGGAACGAGGCCGTGATCATGCGCACGCGGTTATGCATCCAACCCGTCCGCCAAAGCTCGCGCATGCCCGCGTCCACGATTGGATATCCTGTCTGCCCGCGCTGCCAGGCCTTGAGGCCGGCTTCATCCTCGCGCCAGGGAAATCGATCGAACTCCTCGCGCCAGGGCTTCTCCGGCAAGGTGGGCCAGTGATAGAGCAGGTGATGAGTGAATTCGCGCCAGCCGAGTTCGCGCAAGTAAGCGCCGACGGAACCATCATGTATCGATAGTCCTTGGCTCTGCGCGCCGGCGGCGATGCCGTGCCAAATTTGCCGTGGGCTAAGCTCGCCCCAATGAAGATAGGGCGACATGCGGGATGTGTGGGGCAGCGCGGGCCTGTCGCGGTCTGTGTCGTAGGTCTTAAGCGCAGTCTTGGCGAAGCGCGCCAGCTGCGCAACGGCACCGTTTTCGCCAGGACGCCAGGTTTCGCCTAGGCCACTCGCCCAGTCATGCCGCGCCGGCAGAAGTTTCCAGTCGTCGAGGAGATCCGATTTTGCAACTGCACTGCGCAAACTTTCCGGCGCCAGAGTTGGCCGTTCGGGCGTGCGTTCGCGGATCGTGTTCCAGAACGGCGTGAACACCTTGAACGGGCCACCCTGCTTCGTGCGCACGGTCCAGGGCTCGGCGAGCAATGCGCCGTTGTAGCTCTCGGCCGCGATGTCAGTCTCGGTCAGCGACTTCTTGATCGAGGTGTCGCGGGCGATTGCATGGGGCTCGTAGCAGCGGTTCCAATGCAAGGAGGCTGCGCCGGTCTTCCGCAAAAGTTCGGTGATGACGACATCGGCACGGCCGCGGCGGAGAATGAGTTGGGCGCCGAGTTTCTTGAGGTCGGCCGCCAGTGACGTAAGGCTGTGATGCAGCCACCAGCGACTCGCACCGCCCATGCGCCAGCGGTCCGGCGTCTCGTCGTCGAAGATATAGAGTGGCAACACGGGCCGGCCGGTGGCGATCGCGGCAGCCAACGCCGGATTGTCACGCAGCCGCAAATCCTGGCGGAACCAGACAATTGCCGGCGACTCTGCCATCGATGTCAGAGGGCAGCGAGGCCGACGCTGTGAATGCGGTCGCGGCCGAGCACGAGGGCGCGGGCGCCCCGGGGAAACAGGCCGGAAATCGCGGGATCGCCGACATCGAGGCCGCCGGTGTAGGCGCCAAAGGCGGGCAATATCAGCCGCCGCATATCCGCGACGAAGCAGCGGCCGCCGACGCGCCGGCCGCGCACGCTGGCGCCGAACTTCGGATGGAAATGGCCGGAAATCTCGCCGCGGGTCGCGCCATGCTTTGCTTCATGACGGAAGAGCAACGGGCCGGCCGTGTGTTCATGCATCACCCGGCCGCCATAGCGTGCTGGCGGTTCGGGATCGTGATTGCCGCAGATCCAGATCCAGTCCCGCAGCGCCGTCAGCGATGTCAGTTTGCGCGCGTCGTCGCCATGGAGCCGCTCCGCCGCATCGCCGTCATGGAAGCTGTCGCCGAGACACACTACACGCCGTGGCTTATAGGCCTCCAGCAGCTCGGCCAACACCGCTAGAGTTGTCCGCGTGTCATAGGGCGGCAGCAGATTGCCGCGCTGCTGCGCCATCCGTGAGCCCTTCTCGAAATGCAAATCGGCGACGGCGAGCAGGGATTGTGCCGGCACGAACAGCGCGCCGGCGATATCCAGCCAGAGCTCCACGCCGTTCAGGCGCCAGCCGATGCCGGCCCGCCGCGGCACGGGTTCGGGCTCGTCTCGTTTCGCCGAAGGGATCATCCCACCTCCATCGCAGACTCGCCCGCGCCCCGCAACCTCAAACCTGGAGCTCACCCTGAGGCTCCTCATACATCGCCTCCGCGATCAATTCCTCGGCTGCTTCCTGCAGCAGATCGTCCATGGCCGCGCCATACACCGACACCTTGCCGATCTCCAGCATTACCGGAACGGCCAAGGGCGACACCCGGATAAGCCGCCGATGCATGATCTTTCCCTTCACCCTGGCCAGCATGTCGGCAAGGCGACGCACATCGGTCAGGCCGCCGGCGGCGTCGGCCCGGGTCGCCCGCAGCAGCACATGCTGCGGCTCATGCTTGCGCAGCACGTCATAGATGAGATCGGAATTGACGGTAAGTTGCTTGCCGCTTTTCTCCTCGCCAGGATGGCGGCGATCGATCAGGCCGGCGATGACAGCGACATTGCGGAACGTGCGTTTCAGCAGGCTCGATTCCGCCATCCATTCCTCAAGGTCGTCGCCCAGCATGTCCTCGTCGAACAGCGCGGCCATGTCGCGCACCGGCTTCAGGCTCCAGACGGCGATGGC
>DATKFM010000354.1:0-18664 GCA_035544395.1 Verrucomicrobiia bacterium | reverse complement strand
CTGCCGTCCGTCATCACGATGTTGAGCTCGTGATAGTCGGGGTGAATGCCTTTTTTCATGGTGCCGGGCTCCGGAAAAGAGGCCGGGGTTATAGCCAACGGTGGGCGGCGGCGCAAGAGTGCGCCCATGCCACACCCCAAGGCGCTGGGACCCGGCAAAATACATTGGATTGTCAACTACTTGGACAGTAGCATCCGGCCGCCAGACCGGCCTTTCGAAAGGTAGCTCCGTCAACCATGGCCCGACGCCCCATCGGCAGCACCGCCCGGCCGGCCGAAGACCGTGCCATCAGCCGCGATCTCTGGCTGCTGGCGGATCTCTGGCCGTTCGTGAAGCCCTACCGCTGGCGCTTGGCCGCCGCCGTCACCGCGGCCGGCGTGGCTGCGATCATGGTGCTGGCCCTCGGCCGCGGCATCGGCGCCCTGATCGACAGCGGTTTCGGCACCGGCAACGCCGAGCTGCTGGACCAGGCGCTGCTGATCATCATTGCCGGCACGGCGGTCCTGGTGGCCGCAACCTTTGTCCGGGTATCCCTGCTGGCCGCCGTGGGCGAGCAGGTGGTGGCTGATATCCGCCGCCATCTCTACCGCCACATCATCGGCCTCAGTCCCGCCTTCTATGAATCCACCCGCACCGGCGAGGTGCTGTCGCGGCTGACCGTCGATGCGACCCTGCTGCAGGCGGTGGTCGCCACCTCGGTCTCCGTGTCGCTGCGCAACCTGCTGCTGTTCGTCGGCGGCGCCGCCATGATGCTGATCACCAGCCCGAAGCTGACGGGCCTCGCCTTCCTGGTGGTGCCGCTGGTGGTGCTGCCGATCATCGTTTTTGGCCGCCGGGTGCGCCGCCTGTCGCGCAAGACCCAGGACCGCATCGCCGATGTCAGTGCCTATGCGGAAGAAAGCCTGCATGCCGTGCGCACGGTGCAGGCCTTTACCCACGAAGCGGTGGACCGGCAACTCCTGGGCGCCCGCATCGATGCCGGCCTGGCTGCCGCCTTCGGCTACATCCGCTCACGGGCGCTGCTGGTGGCGATCGTCATGCTGCTGGTATTCGGGGCCATCACCTTCGTGCTGTGGATCGGCGGCCATGACGTGCTGGCCGGCCGGCTCACCGGCGGCGAATTGTCGGCCTTCATCATCTATGCGGCTTTCGTCGCCGGTTCGATCGGCGCCATCGCCGAGGTGTTCGGTGATCTGCAGCGCGCGGCCGGCGCCATGGAACGGCTGGCGGAGATCCTGAACACGCCGCCCCTGATCGCGGCACCGGAAAATCCCCGGCCGCTGCCGAAGCCGGCGGCCGGCGCCGTCGCGTTCCACGACGTCACCTTCCACTATCCCACGCGGCCGGAGACGGCGGCGCTTGCCCATTTCACCCTGGACGTACGCGCCGGCGAGAAGGTGGCCATCGTCGGCCCCTCGGGCGCCGGCAAGACCACGGTGTTTCAGCTTTTGCTCCGCTTCTACGATCCGCAGTCAGGCTCAATCACCCTCGATGGCGTGGAGCTGCGCGCCGCCGATCCGGCCGACATCCGCGCCCGCATCGGCCTGGTGCCGCAGGAGCCGGTGATCTTCGCCGCCTCGGCGCTGGAGAATATCCGCTATGGCCGGCCTGCCGCCGATGATGCCGCCGTGCGCGCGGCCGCCGATGCCGCCTATGCCACCGAGTTCCTCGACCGCCAGCCCCAGGGTTTCGCCACGCCGCTCGGCGAGCGGGGCGTGCGTCTGTCAGGCGGCCAGCGCCAGCGCATCGCGCTCGCCCGCGCGATCCTGCGCGATCCCGCCCTCCTGCTGCTGGACGAAGCCACCAGCGCCCTGGATGCCGAGAGCGAGCGCATGGTGCAGCAGGCCCTGGACCGCCTGATGGTGGGACGCACCACGCTGATTATCGCCCATCGCTTGGCCACAGTGCTGAAGGCCGACCGCATCGTGGTCATGGATCATGGCCGCATCGTCGAGGAGGGCACCCACGCCGACCTGGTGCGCAAGGGCGGACTATATGCGCGCCTCGCCGCGTTGCAGTTCGAGCAGACGCCGGATCTCGATGCGGACCGCTCGTTGCGGCAGATCGCGGAATAGCTAGCGCTGATCCAGCTTCAGCTCGATGCGGCGGTTGCGGCGGTAGGCTTCGTCGCTGCCGGAGGTATCCAGCGGCCGGTTCTCGGCGAAGCCCGCGGCCACCAGCCGGTTCGGCGGCACGCCCTGGCTCGCCAGGTATTTCACCACGGCGATGGCCCGCGCCGATGAGAGTTCCCAGTTCGAGGCGAACTGGTAGGTGGCGATCGGCCGCGCATCGGTGTGGCCGTCCACCCGCAGGATCCAGTCGATGTCGTTCGGGATCTTGGCGGAAATCTCCAGCAGCGTCTTGGCGAAGCCCGCGAGTTGCGCCTTGCCCGCCTCGGCAATGTCGGCGGAGGCCACGTCGAACAGCACTTCCGACTGGAACACGAAGCGGTCGCCGACCACCTGTATGTCCGGCCGCTCGCCCAGCACTTCCTTCAGGCGGCCGAAGAATTCCGAGCGATAAGACGCCAGTTCCGCCACCTTGTTGGCCAGCGCCGCATTGAGCCGCGTGCCCAGGTCGGCGATCTGCACCTCCTGGTCCTTTGCCTTCTGCTCGGAGGCGTCGAGCGCGGCATTCAGCGTCGCGATCTGATTGCGCAGTTCCAGCAGTTGTTGATTGAGCATCGCCATCTGCAGCCGCGCCGATTCCGAGATCTTCTTCTCCTCGATCAGGTCCGAGGATGTCTTCTTCCTTTCTTCTTCGCTCAGGCTCAGCGACAGCTCTGCTTTCTTGAGCTCTTCCTCCGTCAGCAGGCGCGTTTCTTCCGCCTTCTTGAGCTGTTCCTCGGTCGTCAGGCGCGTTGCGTCCGCCTGCTTGAGCGCATCTTCGTGGGCCAGCAGCTTGCGCGCCATTTCGTCCCGCAAACTCTCCAGAACGGCGATGTCCCGCAGCAGCGCCGTGATCTTCTCCCGGTCGGCCTCGACCGTCTTGTAGGCCTCTTCGATTTCCTTGGCCTTCGCGGCAAGGTCCGCCCTGGCCTTGTCGTCAAGCTCCGCGGCGCCCTGCTGGGCGGCCGCCAGCTCGGCGGCATAGGCGTCGCGCTCTTTCTTGAGCGCATCCCGTTCGCCGATCACCACCGTGAGCTGCTGGCTGAGGTCGTCGCGCCTGGCGGTAACCGCGGCCAGCGTCGAGGACAGCTCCGTCAATTGCGCGCTCAGCTTTTCCTTTTCCTCGACCCGCATCGCCAGCGTATTCGACAGCGCCGCAAGCTGCGTCTGCAGCTCCGCCAGCGCGTCCTGGCTGCCGGTCAGCGCCCGGCTCAGGAACACCTGGGCGATGACGAACACCATCAGCACGAAGATGACGACCATCAGGAGCGTGCTCAGCACGTCCACATAGCCCGGCCAGGCATTGAACTCGCGCCGGCGGCCTCGCGACATCGCGGCCATGGGCGGCTACCTTTGCTGCTCGCCTTCGGCGATGGCGGCGATAGTGCGGGCGACCATGCGGATCTCGCCGCGCAGCTCCTGCACGGTGTTCTGCTGGCCGTGGCCGATCTGGTCGATCAGCCTGGTGATATGCAGGTCGATGTTGCGCAGATGGTTGCGGCTGGTGTCGTCGATGCCGAAGCCGCCTGAAGCCGCCAGTTCCGCCATGCGCGCCAGCGCCGGCCGCAGGTCCGCCTGGGCATCCGCCAGCTTCTTCATCAGCTGCTGCTCGCTGCGCATCTGGTCGGTCAGGTCCGACAGGCCGTTGGCCAGCGCGTTCAGGCTGGCATTGGATTGGGCGCGGCCTTCCTCGCCGCGGCTCATGGTGCGCTGCAGATTGTCCAGGCTGTCGGCGGTCTGCTCCAGCAGCGCCTGGATATAAGCGGGGATCGGCTGCTCGCCGTCGCCCAGCGGCCCGCCCGACGACAGCCGCGTCTGCCCGGCCAGCCAGTCCTCGAGCTCGTTGAAGAAGCGGTTATGGGCCTGGCTCGCCTGCAGCTCGAGGAAGCCCAGTACCAGCGATCCCGCGAGGCCCAGCAGTGACGAGCTGAAGGCCGTGCCCATGCCCGCCAGCGGCGCCTGCAGCCCGGCCTTGAGCTGGTCGAACAGCTGCGTGGCGTCGCCGGCGACGCTGATGGTGGAAAGCGTGCCCGCCACGCCGTCGATGGTCTTCAGCAGGCCCCAGAAGGTGCCGAGCAGGCCGAGGAAAACCAACAGGCCGATGAGATAGCGGGAAATGTCGTGGGACTCGTCGAGCCGCGAATTGATCCCGTCCAGCAGAGAGCGCAGCGAAGCCGCCGACAGGCTGAAGCGCCCCTTGCGGTCGCGCAGCATCGCCGCCATCGGCGCCAGAAGCCGCGGACCGCGGTCGGTGGACAGCGTCGGATCGCCGGAACGGAACCGGTCGATCCACAGGATCTCCCGCTTGAGCCGCAGCACCTGCCAGAAAATGAACACCACGCCGATCAGGAAGACGATGAAGATGCCGGCATTCAGCGCGGGATTGTGCGAATAGGCGGCGCTCAGCTGCGGCGCCAGCACCACGCCCAGCGCGGCGACCGCGATCATGCAGAGGATCATCAGCAGGAGATAGCGGGTCGGCCGGGTCATGCGACCGTCCTGTTCACAGCGGCGAGGATCTGTCCGGGACCTGTCACTGAACCAGCGGAATCAGATCCACGCGGTCGGCGGGATCTTCCTGGGCGGTGTTGCCGAGGGCGCGCACTTCCATCCGCGAGAGGTCGAGTCCGTTGTCGGTCAGGAAATTGCGCAAGGCCAGCGCCCGTGCCAGCGATACGCCGCGCGCGTGTCCCACTTCGTCATCGTCGCCGCTGGCATAGGCAAGCACCTGCAGCTGCAGGGCGTAGTCGCTGTTCATCCGTTCGATCAGGCCGACGATCTGGCCCTTCACCGTTTCCGGGATGACCTTGGAATTTTCCTCGAAGGGGATGCGGAGCTGTCCTTCCAGGAGGCCTTCCGTGGTCTCGCTGGTCAGTGCGGGTTCGCCGGCGGTTGTTTCCTCGGTGGATTCCGGCGCCGTCGCCACCGGATCGGCCGCTGCGGTTTCCGTGCCGGACGCATCCAGTTCCGTCGATTGGATTGGAGTCGTCGGCACTGCCGAAACGGTGGCTTCCGGCGAACTCGAGAGATCGGCGGTGCCGACGATGCGGCCGTTGGGCGCGATCAACAGCCGGCTGATCGGCCGTTTGTCCGGCGGCGGCAGGGGCAATTCCTCGCTGCCATAGGGCAGTTCGTCGAGCGCGCTGTCATTGACGATGACATTGACCTTCGGCGCCTCTTCCTGGGCGAAGCTCGGCGGCGCGAATGAGATCGCGGCAACGGCGATCAGGGCGGCGAGCAGGAGAGGGTGAGGACAGTGAATTGTTTTCATGCAGGCTGGCCGCGGTCGGCGAGGAGGAATCCCGGAGTCTGACAAGGCAGCGATTCGAACGGCGCCACTATAGTCCAGCCCGCCCGAACCCGACAACACGCTAGACCCCGCCGATTTGCCATGATTCTGCCGCAATGCGCTTGATCTCAGCGAGGCTTCGCCGCCTCGTTCAGCAGCTTCTTGAATGACGGGTATAGATGCACATTGCAGGCCAGCGTACTGCCTGTCTTCAGCAGGTTGGGGCCGCCATTGATCTCCGTGACGAAGCCGCCGGCCTCGCGCACCAGGCAGATACCCGCTGCAATGTCCCAGGACGCCAGCTCGCTCTCCCAGAACGCGTCATAGCGGCCGGCCGCCACATAGGCGAGGTCCAGAGAGGCCGAGCCGAAGCGGCGCAAGCCCGCGGTCGCCTCCACCACCCTGTCGATCTGGGCGACGAATTCCTTCCGTTCGGCATCCTTGGCGCGGTTGCGCGGCGTCAGCCCGGTGGCGACCACCGACTCGTCCAGCTTGCGCCGGGCGGAGACCCGCAGGCGCCGGTCGTTGAGATAGCAGCCGATGCCCTTCTCGGCCCAGAACAGCTCTTCCTTGATCGGGTCGTAGACCACGCCGGCGATGATCTCGCCCGCGCGCTCTAGGCCGATCGAAATGGCGAAATGGGGAATGCTGTGGAGGAAGTTGGTGGTGCCATCCAGCGGATCCACATGCCAGCGGTGATCGGGGTCGCTGCCTTCCTGGATGCCGCCTTCTTCCAGCACGAAGCCGAAATCGGGCCGCGCCTTGAGCAACTCCTCGCGCAGCGTCTGTTCCGCGCGCAGGTCGGCGTTGGAAACGAAATCCCCCGGCCCCTTGATCGAGACCTGCAGATGCTCGACCTCGCCGAAGTCGCGCTTCAGCCGCCGCGCCGCCTTCTGCGCGGCGCGAACCATGACATTGATGACGGCAGAGCGCGACGCCATGAGAGGGCTCTCAACTCAACGGAAATGGAAAGCGGCGAGAAGCGAACGCGGAATTAATCCTTCGCCCGCTCGACATAACTTGAATCGGCGGTGTTCACCACCACGCGGGTGCCGGCGGCGATGTGGGGCGGCACCAGGATTCGCACGCCGTTCTCCAGCATTGCCGGCTTGTAGGAGGATGATGCGGTCTGTCCCTTCACCACGGGATCGGCCTCGACGATCTGCATGGTCACCGTACCCGGCAGCGCGACCGACAGCGCCTTGCCTTCGTGAAACAGGATGGTGACGACCATGCCGTCTTTCAGGTACACCGTGCCGTCGCCAATTTCGTCCGCGTTCAGCGAGATCTGCTCATAGGTCTCGTTCTCCATGAAGGTGAACTGCTCGCCTTCCTTGTAGAGGAACTGGAAGTCCTTTTCCTCCAGCGTCGCCTTCTCGAAGGTCTCGTCCGGCCGGAAGCGCTCATTGAGCTTGGTGCCGCCATGCAGTTCGCGCAGCTCCACCTGCAGGTAGGAGCGCCAATTGCCCAACTGCACAGGCTGCGCCTTGGCGACGCGATAGAGCTTGCCCTTGTATTCAATGACGTAGCCCTGACGGACTTCGCTGCCGCTGATCTTCATCGCTTTATCCTGAGTGCTGAAGCTGTCGGGCCGTCCCGAAAAGCGGCCGGAACGTAACAGGTAGACCTTGGAGAGTCCATGGCCGAGCCGCCATCTCCGATCCCCCATAAGGCTGTGAACCTACAGTGGTTTCTACGTGTTTTTGGGGTATTTCCGGCCTGCGCCTCCTGCGCATCGCTACCTGGCCCTGTGCGCTCGGGACATCCGCTTACGCGGGTCGGGGACATGAGATACTTTGGTCGGGAACCTTACGGGGACCCAGACTGAGGGATCGACCGGTGGGGACGGCTGACCGGCAGGTGGACGGGCTTCCTATGTCTGGCAATGGATTTGACCAGGATGCGTGGTTGACGCGGATTGGCTATGCCGGTCCGCGTACGCCAAATCTCGAGTTGCTCCAGGCGCTCGTCGCTGCGCACGCCGGGGCAATTGCGTATGAAAGCATCGATGTGCTCTTGGACCGGCCCCCCATGCTGGATCTGGCCTCTCTTCAAGACAAAATGATCCGCGGCGGGCGCGGCGGGTACTGCTTTGAACAGAACATGTTGTTTCGCGGCGGGCTGCAATCCTTCGGCTACAATGTAACGAGCCTGCAAGCCCGGGTCGTGCGCGGGTTGGAGATCGACGCACCGCGCCCGATGATGCACATGGTGCTGCGTGTCGACCTGCCGGGCGGGCGGTATCTGGCCGATGTGGGCTTCGGCAACCTGGCGCCTACGGGCGCGTTGCGGCTCGCGCCTGATTTCGAGCAGGAAACGCCTCACGAGGTCATGCGCTTCGTCGCAATGGGCGAAGAACTGGTCCTGCAATCGAAGCTTGGCGAACGCTGGGAGCATATCTATCGCGTCGTCTTGCTTCCGCGCTTCGACGCCGAATACGAGATCTGCAACTGGTTCACCGGCACGCATCCCCAAAGCCCGTACGTGAACAATCTGATTGCGGCGCGGCCAGGGCCAAATCGGACCAGGCTTACCCTATTCAATGGTCGCTTCATCGTGCGGCAAGCATCCGGCCAGGCCGAGCGCCGGATGCTTCAGGGCGAGACCGAATTTCGCAGCGTCCTGACAAATGACTTTGGAATCAAGTTGACCGACGAGGAACTGAGAACCGCGTTGGCGCATGTCGCACAACGCGCGACACCGGGACCGCCACATCCGTTTTTCGCCTAGCCATTACGCCGTCACCCGATCGTCGGATCCACCGCAGGTGGCACCGGCTGAGCCGCCAGGCCGCCGGCCAGACCGGCCGCCGGCGCCGGTTTCAGGCCCAGGCGGCGGCAGATGCCCAGGGTCAGGTCGGCCCGGTTCAGGGTGTAGAAGTGGAACTCGTCGACGCCCTCGGCCCTGAGTGCCCGGCATTGCTCCGTCGCCACCATGGCCGCCACCAGCTTCCGCGTCTCCGGATCGTCGTCCAGCCCGTCGAACAGCTCCGCCAGCCAGGGGGGGATGGCAGTGCCGCAGAGGCGGCTGAACTTCACCACCTGGGCGAAGTTGGTCACCGGGAGAATGCCCGGGACCAGCGGCGCCGTGATCCCGGCCGCGGCAGCGCGGTCGCGGAAGCGCAGATAGGTCGCGGCGTCAAAGAAGTACTGGGTGATGGCGCGGCTGGCGCCGGCATCGATCTTGCGCTTGAGGTTGGCGATGTCGCTATCCAGGTCCTGCGCCTGCGGATGGCCTTCCGGAAATGCAGCGACGCTGATCTCGAAATCGCCGGCGGCGCGGATTCCCGCCACCAGGTCGGCGGCATATTCATAGCCATCGGGATGGGGCCGGAAAGCGGGATCGTTGGCCGGCGGATCGCCGCGCAGTGCCACGATGTGCCTGATGCCGATCTCCCAATAGCGTTGCAGCAGATCGCGGATTTCCGCGCGGCTGCTGCCGACGCAGGTGAGATGGGCGGCCGCGGCTAGACCGGCATGGTGCGCCAGGCGCTTCACCGTCTCGAAGGTGGTCTCTCGCGTGCTGCCGCCGGCGCCATAGGTCACGGAGACGAAGCGCGGCTGCAGCGGCTTCAGCGCATCGATGGTGGCCCAGAGCTGCACCGCGGCGGCCTCGCTCTTCGGCGGGAAGAACTCGAAGGAGATCTTCGGCGGCGCGGCCGGTTGAATCGCGGGAACGGCACGCGGGAACGTGCGGGGCAGGTGCCTCATGCGGCGTTCCTTCCGCCATTGGCGGCGGCGTTGCGCATTGACGCGCGGTCGGCCTGCCAGATGCTGACGGTCAGCTCCTTGCTTGGCAGATGCTCCACGCGATAGACGCGGAGGCCTGCGGCACGGCACCATTTCACCACCTCGCCATCGGCAAAGCCGAGGCGGCGGTGAGCATGCTCGCTGCGCAGCCGCTCCAGGTTGTGGGGCGCGAAATCGACGATCAGCAGCCGCCCGCCCAGCTTCAGCAGCCGCGCCGCCTCGGAAACCGCCGCCGAGGGATCCTCGGCGTAGTGCAGCACGTGATGGATGGTGACGAGATCGAATTGCGGCTCGGTCCAGGGCAAGCGGTACATGTCCGCCTGGCGCACCAGGCAATTGCCGGCGCCGGCGCGCAGCAGGTTGGCCCGCGCCACCGCCAGCATGTCCCGCGACAGGTCGATGCCGGTGCCGCGGCCGATATGAGGCGACAGCAGCTCCAGCAGGCGCCCGGTGCCGGTGCCCACATCCAAGAGCTCGATGTTCCGCTGTGAAGGCAGGCGCCGCCGCAGCTCCGCAGCCACCCGCTCCTCGTCGACATAGAGCGACCGCAGCTTGTTCCAGGCGCCGGCATTCTTGCGGAAATAGGCGGCAGCTTCGGCGGCACGCTCGCCGCGGATCTGCTCCAGCCGCTCGCGGTCCAGCCGCAGCGTCTCGTCGTCGGCGGGCAGGAGCTGGAGGATCTGCCGGGCCAGGTCGCCGCCCGGGCCGCCATCGGCCAGCCGCAGCCGCACCGCATTGCCTTCCGGCAGCCGGTCCAGGAGTCCGGCCTCGAACAGCAGCTTCAAATGCCGCGACACCCGCGGCTGGCTTTGGCCGAGGATCGCGCAGAGATCGCCCACCGTCAGGTCTCCCTGGGCGCAAAGCGCCAGCAGCCGCAGCCGGCTGCTCTCGGCTACGGCCCGCAGGCCGGCCAAAAGGCCGCCAAATCCGGCTGACGGTGTGTCGAGAACGCGCATGCGCAGGCTCTCCCGTTCGGGACGACGGAGAGAGTATATAAGGATATCTTTATATTGTTAAGTAGATTTTTCGGAGATCGAAACCTGCTTTTGTCACCCCGGAAATCGAGCATCAACGAGATTATCCGGGACCCATGAACACCCGGCCGTAGTCAGGATAACTTGACGAGTTCCGTGTTCACAGGTCCCGGGCTCCGCCGCTGAAGCGGCGGCCTTGGGATGAAAATTTTTGGGAGGTCTCGAGCGCTTACGCCTGGCCGAGGAAGATCTTAACCAGATTATCCAGCATCTTCAGCGCGTCCTCGCGCTTCCGCTGGAAGCTGTTGCGGCCGATGATCAGGCCGGTGCCGCCGCCGTCGCGGATGCCGCGGGCTTCCTCGTAGAGGCCCTCGACGTCCTTGGCGGCGCCGCCGGAGAACACGACGATGCGGCGGCCGTTGAAGCAGGATTGCATGATATGGGCGATGCGGGCCTTGAGGCTGCCGACATCGATCTTCTCTTTCTCATAGACCTTCTTCGCCTCGTCCTGCTCCAGCACCTCGGTCGGCGGTTTGACCTTGATGATGTGGGCGCCGAGCAGCGCCGCCATGTGGGCGGCATAGGCGGTGATGTCGATGGCGGTCTCGCCGGGCTTCGACATGTTGCCCCGCGGATAGGACCAGACCACCACGGCGAGTCCGTAGGACTTCGCCTCCCGCGCCATTTCGGCGATCTCCTCCATCATGGCGAAGGCGTAGTCGGAGCCGGGATAGATGGTGAAGCCGATGGCCGAGCAGCCGAGCCGCAGCGCCTCGCGCACCGAGCCGGTGACCGCCTGGTCCTTGGCGTTGGCCAGGCTGTTGGAGCTGTTGACCTTGAGGATGGTGGGAATGGCGCCGGCGAAGGTCGAAGCACCCGCCTCGATCATGCCCAGCGGCGCGGCATAGCCGGAGAGCCCGGCATCGATCGCCAACTGGAAATGGTAATGCGGGTCATAGGCTGGCGCGTTCACCGCGAAGCTGCGGGCCGGGCCATGCTCGAAGCCCTGGTCCACCGGCAGGATGATCATGCGGCCGGTGCCGCCAAGGCGTCCCTGCATCAGGAAGCGCGCCAGGTTCGCCTTCGTCCCCGGGTTGTCGCTTTCGTACCAGGAGAGGATCTTGCGGACCTGCGGGGTGAGTTCCATGACGCTACCTGCCTGTTCTTTTCTTGATTCCGGCTGCAGGCTTCTGGATAGCGGACGGGCGGCGCTTTTTCAAATCGGCGGTCGCGCCGAGCCACGTCCGGCAGACCGAATCCGGATCTGCGGCGTGGCGCAAGTCGCAAGCCTCCGGGCGGCGGCACAGAATCTCCGCCTGCCACTGCCGCGCTATATCCCGCAACGGCCGGAGCTGCCGCGCATCGCCGGTGAAGATGACCTGCTTCGACTCTTCACGGAACGCCGCCTGCACCAGATCGGCCCGCGGCCCGCAATCGAGGATGGCTGCAACGTCCGCGCCCGGCCGCGACTCACGCGCCGCGCGAATCAACGCGGCGAACCAGCCGGCGCCGCCAAAAGCCGCAGCGCCCGGCGCGCTCAGCAGCGTCACCGCAAGATTGCGCTCCGCCGCCGCCGCAACCGCCGCTTTTGCCTGTGACAAAGAATGGACAATGAAAAATGCGCGCTTCATCGCAGAATATTTGCCCTCTGCTGCAAGCACTTGAGCGTCTTCAGTGCAAATCTGCCGGCATTGTGACGGGCGTCACGGATAGCGGCGCGAAGCGCGCCTATATTCTTTCGTGTTGGCGATATTCCTGGCCCCTTTCGCCAACCAGACATCAGCGCTGTCGAGGCGCGCATCATCTTCGGTTAGCCTCCCTGGCCATTTGATGCGCGCCTCACTCTTTTCCCTCCGCTCCTGCCCCTGAAATCCGCAACGAGACTAGCAGCCGCGCCACGCGGCTGACGAGCGATTCGCATCCGAATTCAGCCGCTTGCACCGCGCTAACGAATCGATAACGGATTGGTTAACCGGTGGGTATGTATCCCGGCCTTAGACTGCTTATGTACAGGAGCCTAAGGAGCCGACTATGGGCGACATCGTACAGTTTCCCAGCGCCGACCAGCGCAGATTGCGCGACGAAGCCGTGCGGCTCGACCGCGCCCGCCGCGAGTGGACCATGCTATCGGGCTATGACCGCGACGCCGCCGCTGCAGCGATGACGGAGTTCTACCGCATCTGGTTCATGGCCGCAGAACGGCAAGGCCACTTCGACGAGCGTGACCAGTTCGAAGACGACGAAGAAGCCGAGAACGAGTTTCGCGGCTAGCCCAGCTTCGCCAGCGCCACCGCCGTATCCACCATGCGGTTGGAGAAGCCCCACTCATTGTCGTACCAGGAGAGCACGCGCACCAGCTTGCCTTCGATCACCTGCGTCTGCTTCAGATCGAAAGTCGAACTCGCGGGATTGTGATTGAAGTCGCTGGACACCAGCGGCTGATCGTTCACCGCGAGGATGCCCTTCAGCGGGCTGTTGCTGCCGGTCGCCGCCTCGATCGCGATCTTGTTGACCTCATCGACCGTCGTGGCGCGCTTCGGCACGAACTTGAAATCGATCATCGAGACATTCGGCGTCGGCACGCGGATCGACGATCCGTCCAGCTTGCCCTTCAACTCGGGCAGCACTTCGCCGACGGCCTTCGCCGCTCCGGTCGTGGTCGGGATCATCGACAGCGCCGCGGCGCGGGCGCGGTAGAGATCCTTGTGCAGCGTGTCCAGCACCGGCTGGTCGCCGGTGTAGCTGTGGATCGTCGTCATGTAGCCTTGCTCGATGCCGATCGCCTTGTGCATCACCGCCGCCACTGGCGCCAGGCAGTTGGTGGTGCAGGATGCGTTGGAAACGATGGTGTGGCTCTTCTCGAGCTTATGATGGTTGACGCCATAGACCACCGTGAGATCGGCATTCGTGCCGGGCGCTGAGATCAGCACCCGCTTGGCGCCGGCCTGCAGATGCTTCGCCGCATCGTCGCGCTTGGTGAAGATGCCCGTGCATTCCAGCGCGATGTCGACGTTGAGCTCTTTCCAGGGCAGTTTCGCGGGATCGCGCTCCGCCGTCACCTTCATCCAGCCGCGTCCGGCGTCGATGCCGCCGTCTTTTGTAGTCACCTGCTTGTTCAGCGGACCATGCACGGTGTCGTAGCGCAGGAGATGCGCGTTGGTTTCCACCGGGCCGAGATCGTTGATGCCCAAGACTTCCACATCGCGGCGGTCGCCCTCGAGGATGGCACGCAGGACGAGACGCCCGATGCGGCCGAAGCCGTTGATGGCGAGGCGGATGGCCATGTTCTTCTCCTTACAGACGCTGCTTGGCCGCCGCGACGGCAGCCTCGGCGGTGACGCCGAAATGCTTGTAGAGATCGCCGGCCGGCGCCGACGCGCCGAAGCTGTTGATGCCGATCACGGCGCCCGCGGGACCGACATAGCGCTCCCAACCATAGGGCGAGGCCGCTTCGACGGCGACCCGCACGGTTTTCTCGTCGAGTACGGACTTGCGATAGGCGGCATCCTGGGCGTCGAACAGTTCGGTGCAGGCCATTGACACCACGCGCGCGCCGATGCCCTCGGCCTCCAGCTTGGCCCGCGCCTCCATGGCCAGCATGACCTCGGAGCCGGTGGCGATCAGAGTGACCTTCGCCGGCTTGCCGGCTTCGGCCAGCACATAGCCGCCGCGGGCGCAGAGATTCTCCGCCTTGTGCTCCGTGCGCAGCGTCGGCAGCGCCTGCCGCGTAAGCGCCAGCACCGACGGCCGGTCCTTCTGCTGCAGCGCCAACTCCCAGCATTCCGCGGTTTCCACCGTGTCGGCGGGGCGGAACACCAGCAGGTTGGGCATGGCCCGCAGCGACGTCAGATGCTCGATCGGCTGATGTGTCGGGCCGTCTTCGCCCAGCCCGATGGAATCGTGGGTCATGACATAGATGACTCGCAGCCCCATCAGCGCCGCGAGGCGGATCGAGGGCCGGCAATAATCGGTGAACACCAGGAACGTGCCGCCATAGGGAATGAGCCCGCGATGCAGCGCCATGCCGTTCATCGCCGCGGCCATGCCATGCTCGCGCACGCCGTAATAGATGTAGCGGCCACCATAGTTGCCGGCGGCGAAGGCGCCCATGTCCTTGGCCTTGGTGTTGTTCGAGCCCGTGAGATCGGCCGAACCGCCCACCAGTTCCGGCAGCACCGGCGCCAGGGCGTCCAGCACCTTCTGCGAGGATTGCCGGGTGGCGATCTTTGGCGCTTCCGCCGATGTCGCCTGCTTCAGCGCGGCGACGGCAGCGGCGAATCCCGCCGGCAGGTCGCCCTTGATGCGGCGGTCGAACTCGGCCCGGTCCTTGTGCTTCACATGACGGCTGTTCCAGGCCGCGTGGGCGCCGGCGCCGCGCTCGCCGAAGGCGCGCCAGGAAGAGAGGATTTCGTTCGGGACGACAAACGGTGCGTGGGACCAGCCGAGCTTCTCCCGCGCGCCCGCGACTTCCTCGGCGCCGAGCGGCGAGCCGTGGGTTGCCGAGGTGCCCGCCTTTTTCGGCGCGCCATAGCCGATGACAGTGCGGCAGGCGATCAGGCTGGGCTTGTCGCTGCTCTGCGCCCGGGTCAGCGCGGCGGCGATGGCGGCGGCGTCATGGCCATCAATGCGCTCGACGCGCCAGCCGCTGGCGGTGAACCGCGCGAGCTGGTCGTCGGACACCGACAGCGAGGTCGGCCCGTCGATGGAGATGCTGTTGTCGTCGAACAGCACGACAAGCTTGTTGAGCTTCAGATGGCCCGCCATCGAGATCGCCTCGTGGCTGATGCCCTCCATCAGGCAGCCATCGCCGGCGATGGCATAAGTCTTGTGATCCACCAGGTCGTTGCCGAACTGCGCATTCAGCAGCCGCTCGGCCATCGCCATTCCGACCGAGTTGGCAAGGCCCTGGCCAAGCGGGCCAGTGGTGGTCTCGATACCCGCCGCGTGGCCGTATTCCGGATGGCCGGCGGTCCGGCTGCCGAGCTGGCGAAACCGCTTGATCTCATCCAGCGTCATGTCGGGATAGCCGGTGAGATAGAGCAGGGCATAGAGCAGCATCGAGCCATGGCCCGCCGACAGCACCAGCCGGTCGCGGTCCGGCCATTGCGGATCGGCGGGATCGAATTTCAGGAACTGGCCGAACAGCACGGTGGCGACGTCGGCCATGCCCATGGGCATGCCCGGATGGCCGGAATTGGCCTTCTCCACCGCATCCATGGCCAGGGCGCGAATGGCGTTGGCCATGTCGCGGTGGTCGACTCCTGTGGCAATGGCTGACGATTGGCGGCTTGGCGTGGCGCCCTGCATATCCTGCGCATCCTCTGATGATTTGCTGGCGGAAATTGACAGCGATCCGGCGATTGCGGGGCAAATTGCCGACGGGTTTTGGCCCCGTCAACGGTCATATTCCCGAGAGCCGCCATGGGCTTCGGCGGTTGACGGGCCGATGCCCGCCCGCCTAATGTTTCAGCGTATTCAGACTGAACCGCCGAAAAATCCGCTAACGGCTTGAAACCGCCGAGATGTCTCGCCTCATGACTGCCCTCGATCAACTCGACGCCGCCATCGACCGGCTGCATTCCGCGGTGGAATCGCACCTGGAACGCCATGATTCCGAGCGCACGCGCCTGTCCGATGAGCTGAAGTCACTGAAGCAGCACCACAATGCGCTGCAGACGGAGGCGCGCACCGTCTCCAACCGGCTGGATGCGGCAATAGGCCGTCTCAAGGCCCTGGTGGAGGCCTAGAGCGATGTCGAACGTTCCCGTGGTGATCAACGGGCGCACCTACGACCTCACCTGCAATGACGGGCAGGAGAAGCATCTGCAGGATCTGGCCTCTGAGATCGGCCGCCGCGTGGATGAACTGGTTAAGACCGTGGGCCAGGCGGGCGAGGCGCGCCTGCTGCTGATGGTGTCGCTGCTGCTGTCGGACGAGCTGAACGATGCCAACGCGGAACTGGACCGGATCCAGCGCGGCGGTTCGGCAATTGCCAACGAAGACGCCGTCGCCGGCTCCATAGAAAAATTGGCTAAGCAGATCCAGGATATTGCGGCGAAGCTCGAGGCCGCCTAGATTCAATCTGCGGGCGGCGCTGCGCGGTGCGACAGACCGTCATTCCCTGGGGCCAATATCTACCTCTCGGGAGCTGTCCCTGCCGGGACCCTGGTCTCGGTATATGGCGCCCACCTGTTAACGCAGGCCACAGAGGAATCATACAGTCATCGGCCAACGTGGCCCGTCCGCGCTGATTCGATTTTTTCCAGGACATTCCCGATCTTGAACATCGCGTGCCATGGCGACGCCGGCTGACATCAACGCGACGAAACGGGAGATGCGTGTTGCCGCAGCCGAGGGCCGGCGGCGGGCGCTTTTGAGCCTGCCACGCTCGGGCGAGGACTTGCGTTTCCGGTTTCTGACCACGATCCCAACCGCGGATCATGACGCCATCTCTGCCTTCTGGCCGCTGGCCGATGAACTGGACACGCGGCCGCTGATCATGGCGCTGTCGGCGCGCGGCCACCGGATCGGGCTGCCGGTGGTGGTCAAGAAAGGCCAGCCGCTGCTGTTCCGGCTGTGGGCGCCGGGCACCGAGCTTGTGCAGGGCAATTTCCGTGTGATGACGCCGCCACCCGACGCGCCGGAGCTTGTGCCGTCGCTGTTGATCGTGCCGCTCCTGTCCTTCGACCGGGCCGGCTACCGCCTCGGCTATGGCGGCGGCTTTTACGACCGGACATTGGCGAAGCTCCGCGCGGCGGGCGGCAACATTCTCGCGGTCGGCGTGGCGCTCTCGGTCCAGGAAGTGCCGTCGGTTCCTCGCGACGACACCGATCAGCCGCTGGACTGGATCGTCACCGAGCGCGAAGCCTTCGCCATCGGCTGATTTGCCGGGGTCTGTTCCCTGGACGAAGCGGCCCTTACTCGCGATATTGAAACCATGAGATTGCTGTTCTGCGGCGACATTGTCGGACGGTCCGGGCGCGACGTGCTGGTCGAGCATATGCCTCGGCTGCGCAAGGAGCTCGGGCTGGATTTCGTCATCGCCAATGGCGAGAACGCCGCCGGCGGCTTCGGCATCACCGAGAAGATCTGCCAGGAACTCTACGACGCCGGCACCGATGTCATCACCACCGGCAACCATGTGTGGGACCAGCGGGAGACGTCGGGCTTCATCGACCGGCATCCGCGCCTGCTGCGGCCGCAGAATTTCCCGGTGGGCACGCCGGGCAAGGGCAGCAACGTCTATCAGACCACGAATGGCCGCAAGGTGATGGTGGTCAACATCATGGGCCGCCTTTTCATGGATCCGCTCGACGATCCTTTCGCCGGGCTGGAGAAGGAGCTGTCGACCCAGCGCATGGGCGGCACGGTGGACGCGATCATCGTCGATATCCATGCCGAGGCCAGCAGCGAGAAGATGGCCATGGGCCATGTCTGCGACGGCCGCGTGTCCCTTGTAGTCGGCACCCATACCCATGTGCCGACGGCCGATACGATGATCCTGCCAAAGGGCACTGCCTACCAGACTGACGCCGGCATGTGCGGCGACTATGACTCGGTGATCGGCATGGACAAGGCGCTGCCGATCGCCCGCTTCACCCGCAAGCTGCCCACGGACCGCCTGTTCGCGGCGCAGGGACCGGGTACGCTCTGCGCAGTGTTCGTGGAAACCGACGACAAGACGGGCCTCGCCCGCCGCGTCTCGCCGCTGCGGGTCGGCGGCAAGCTTTCGCCGCAGATGCCGCAACCGGAGCTGGTGCGCGCCTGACCTCGAAGCGGCGCCGGCATGCCGCCGGCCAATCTGCCGAAATCCCTGATGGCCCCGAAATTAATCATTGGCCGGCGGATCGCGCGATTCACCAATTAATCCGGGCCTGACCTGCAAATTCACCAAGACATTGCTATCGGCCTATGTTCCTATCCCGCCGGATTTTGTCCCGCCGCGGCGCAACGTTAACGTGACCGCCAGCCTAGGAATATCTCCGGTAGTTGTGACATTGGTCACGCACCGCGCGGGACATACAGGCAATATTGCGGAATGCGCGCTCCCCATCAGGCGGAGCGCGCATGCATGTGGAGGAGGGGATTCCGATGTCGGTGCTCGTTGGCGGCAACAAGCAGATCAACACCTTCAACAACTTCGACATCCTGCGGTTCCTCGATGGGACCGTGACGGTCGCGAACGCGACCACCTACCGGGTTTCCGACGGCACAGGTTTCGACCAGTTCACCGGCAGTTTCGTCTATGACTCCGACGGCGTGCTGATCGGCGGCACGATCACCGGCTGGACCCGCAGCACCAACGGCGGCACAGAATTTGCCCTCACGGGTTTCAGCTATCCCGTCGCGACATTCCTGGCCGATCTGGAGACCCAAGACAACGCCGGCGTCCTGGCCTTGCTGTTTGGCGGCCCCGACAAGATGACGGGCTCGACCAACGGCGACGTGCTCTACGGCTATGGCGGCAACGATACCGTGAACAGCGGCGGCAGCGGCGACATCGTCTATGGGGGCGCCGGCAATGACAAGGTGGACGGCGGCGCA
>DATKFM010000353.1:0-12806 GCA_035544395.1 Verrucomicrobiia bacterium | reverse complement strand
CAGTTCTGGCGCGACGGCTATGCGACCATCGAGAACGCCGTCACTCCCGATCAGCTTGCCGCCTTGCGCCGGGAGCTCGCGGGCTGGGTCGATGCCAGCCGGGCGGAGACCAAGCCCTTCGGCGCGCCGACAATCGACGGCCGGCCCCGCTTCGACATGGGCGCCGAGCATACCGCCGAGCGGCCGGCGCTGCGCCGCGTGAACAACCCCTCGGACGTATCGCCCGCCTACCGCGATGTAATGGAGAATTCCGCCATCGTCGACATGGTGAGCGATCTCATCGGCCCGAACGTGAAGTTCCATCACTGCAAAATCAATGTGAAGCTTCCGGGCAGCAACACCGAGGTCGGCTATCACCAGGATTTCCCCTATACGCCCCACACGAACGACGACATCGTCACTGCATTGCTCATGCTAGATGACATGACGTTGGAGAACGGCTGCCTGACAGTGGTGCCGGGCTCCCACCGGGGGCCGCTTTACAGTTTGTTCGAGAAGGATGTCTTCATCGGCTCCATTGACGCGAAGACTACCGCGAGGCTGAAGGCCCAGGAGATTCCGGTGACCGGCAAGGCGGGCAGCGTCTGCCTGATGCATACGCGGCTGGTGCATGGTTCCGACGCCAATCGGTCGAACGCCAACCGCGGACTCTATATCTGCGTCTACAGCGCCGCCGATGCGTTTCCGCTGGCGGCCAATCCGCTGCCCAACCCCAACGAGGGCAAGGTCGTGCGCGGCCAGAAATCCCGCCAGGCGCGGCTGATGGATGCGGTAGTCGAGCTGCCGGCCCAGGCGAAGGTGGCGTCGTTCTTCGCCACCCAGGGTCAGAAATCCGCCGGCGGCTGATCGCGAGCCCGCGTCCCGGCGATGACATCAGGGACAAACGGCGCTAAACAATCCCAATCGGCACGTGCGCATTTGGCAGGGGGAGTGGCGCCATGACATTTTCGGTAATCGGCCGTTGCGGCCGCACGGGCATGTTCGGCGTCGCCATCACCACCTCCAGCATCGCCGTCGCCAGCCGCTGCCCCTGGGCGCGAGCCGGCGCCGGCGCGGTGGCGACGCAGAACATCACCGATCCCCGGCTCGGGCCGCAGGGCCTGGACCTGATGGCCAAGGGCGCGGGCGCCGAGGAAGCGCTGCGCAAAACAATGGCCCAGGCGCCCCATCCGGAATACCGGCAGGTGACGATAATCGACGGCAAGGGCAACACGGCCTCCCATGCCGGCGCGAAGATCCTGGGAATCAACGCGATCGCGCCCGCCCAGGACTGCATCGCCGCCGGCAACCTGCTGAGCAACCAGGACGTGCCCACGGCGATGGCCCGCACTTTCTCCAAGCATCCGGAGATGCATCTGGCCGAGCGGCTGCTGCTGTCGCTGGAAGCCGGTGTAGCGGCCGGCGGCGAAATGGGCTCGGTGCGCTCGGCCGGCCTGCTGGTGGTGCATGACCAGCCCTGGCCGCTCGTGGATCTGCGCGTCGACTGGGACGAGCAGAGTCCGGTCAGCTCCCTCCGCCGCATCTGGGACCGGTACCAGCCGCAGATGGCGGATTACATTATGCGGGCGCTCAACCCCGCATCGGCGCCGGCCTACGGCGTGCCGGGAGATCCTTAGACCGCTCCAATCTGCGTTAGTCTGGCAGCTCCGTGGCATGTTCCGGATTGCGGGAGCAAAGTTGCCGGTCTTGTGTTTCTACGGTTACCGCCGTTTCTGAGCGCGGGCTCCGTCCGCGTCGAGCCAGGTAGCTCGAACTTTCATGGAAGACGCTGCAGGACCCATGCAGGAAACGATTGAAGCATCGAGCTTGGATGCCGATTCAGCGCCCGTGATGACGGCGAAAGCGCTGCTCCAGCCTGGCATGACCTGCTGGCGCATCGAGCGGGCGGAGCGATTTTCCCAGATTGTCGACGCGGCGGACTACTTTGCCGTGCTCAAGGCGGCGATGCTGCAGGCGCGGCACTCCATCTATCTCATCGGATGGGATTTCGACACGCGCACCCAGCTGGAGCCGGCGGGGGTCACGCAGCCCGGCCCAAACCGGGTGGGCAATCTGATCAACTGGATCGTCCGGCGCAGGCCGGGCTTGCAGGTCTATATCCTGCCCTGGCGGTTGGGATTGCTGCGCACCCTGGCTCGGGGCACCACGGCGTTCTTCATCTTGAAATGGATCCTCCACCGCCGGGTACATTTTCAGCCGGATGGAAATCATCCTACGGGCGCCTGCCATCATCAGAAGATCGTGGTAATCGACGATGCGATTGCCTTCTGCGGCGGGATCGATATCACGGGTGCGCGCTGGGATACGCGCGCGCATCAACCGGGCGATCGCCGTCGTCGCTTGCCGGGTGGCCAGCCCTACGGTGCCTGGCATGACGCCACGACCGCGGTCGATGGCGCGGCGGCGAGGGCACTTGGAGATTTTGCCCGCGACCGATGGTTCCGCAACACTGGCAAGCGACTGCCCGTGCCGCCGCCTGGTTCGAGTCCCTGGCCCGAGGGACTGAAGGCGACACTCACTGACGTTGACGTCGCGATTGCACGGACGGCGCCGGCCTATGGCGGCGAGGTGGAAGTCCGCGAGATCGAGGCGCTCTATCTCGCCGGTATCGCCGCCGCGCGCCGGACGCTCTATCTCGAAAGCCAATACCTGGCCTCCCGGCGCATCTGCGAGGCGATCGCCGGCCGGTTGCGCGAAGACGACGGACCGGAAGTCGTTGTGGTCAATCCGGAATCCGCCGATGGCTGGCTGGAGGAAGCAACCATGGGACCGGCCCGCCTGCGCCTGCTCGAGGTGATTCGCGCGTCGGACCGCCACAATCGATTCCGCATTTATGTGCCGGTCACCCAAGCCGGCGAGCCGATCTATGTTCACGCCAAGATCATGGTGGTGGACGATCGGCTGTTGCGCATCGGTTCCAGCAATCTGAACAACCGCTCCATGAATCTCGACACCGAATGCGATCTGGCGATCGAGGCCCATCCGGAGTCTCCGGATCGAGAGCGGTTGGAACGGGCGATCCGCGGCATCCGCGACGATCTCCTGGCTGAGCATCTTGGGGTGACGGCGGAACAGTTTGCGGCGGCCCACAAGAGATCGGGTTCGCTTATCGATGCCATCGAATCGCTGGCGCATCCCGGAAGGGAACTGGTGCCGTTGAAGACTCCGGATCATGCGGCGGTTCTCGAACTCCTCGCGGAGGCGGATTTCACGTTGCCCGAGAAGCCGCGCCGCTACTGGGCACTGCCAACACGCAAGCGGCGGTATCAGTCTTAGGGCCTCGCATCCGAAGCCTCTGCGCCTTCGTCCTCGAACGAGGGAGACGGGAGAGCAGGGGTTGAATCTACGTCAGCCGTTTCGCCACCTCGTCGGCAATCGCAAGCGAACTCGTCAGCCCAGGAGATTCGATGCCGAACAGATTCACCAGCCCACGGATGCCGTGGGTCTCCGGCCCCTGGATGACGAAATCCTCCGCCGGGCCGCCGGGCGCCTGGAGCTTTGGCCGGATGCCCGTGTAGCCCGGTTCCAGCGCGCCGTCAGCGAGGTCGGGATAGTAGCTGCGGATGGCGGCGTAGAAGCTGGCGGACCGGCTGGCATCGACGTCATAGTCGATGCGGTCGATCCATTCCACGTCGGGACCGAATTTGGCGCGGCCATTCAGGTCGAGCGTCACATGCACGCCGAGACTCGCGGCATCCGGCATCGGGTAGACGAGATGGCTGAAGGGCGTCCGGCCCGTGAGGACAAAGT
Organism: Verrucomicrobiia bacterium; assembly: GCA_035544395.1. GTDB lineage: Bacteria > Pseudomonadota > Alphaproteobacteria > Dongiales > Dongiaceae > DATKFM01. Next base: position 9,056 of record DATKFM010000353.1, on the reverse strand, counting down.
AGTGGCCCTTGGCAAGGTAGAGCGACGGCACGAGTTTTCCGTCTAGACCCCGTAGATTGCTGGCAATGCCTTGTGCCCCGAGACCTCCTGAATTGACGAGCAGGCGGCATTCCAGTGTCAGGGGATCGGCGCCGCCCACTTCGATCACAAACCGGTCGTCGCAAACTTCGCCGCCGGCAACCGGGCTGTTCAGCGCGACGGCGCCGCCATGTTCTTCCAACTCGCCTTGCAGGCTCAGCATATAGCCATGGCTATCGACGATCCCGCTCGACGGCGAGAACAGCGCGCCGGAAACACGTACCGCTGGCTCAAGGGCGTTCGCTTCGGCGGCCGATAGCCCCCGCAAATCGGTGACGTCGTTGGCTTCCGCCTTCGCCTTCAGCGCTGCGAGCGCCGGCAGCTGCGCCGGTGAGGAGGCGACGATCAGCTTGCCCAGCCGCTTGTGGGCGATGCCATGCTCAACGCAGTAGGCATAGAGCCGCGCCCGCCCGGCAACACAGAGACGCGCCTTGAGGCTGCCGGTCGGGTAGTAGATGCCGGCATGGATGACCTCGCTGTTGCGCGAGCTGATCTCGCTGCCGATCAGTTCGTGGCGCTCCAGCACGATGACCTCGCGACCCGCGAGCGCTAGCGCTCGGGCCACCGCCAGCCCGACCACGCCTGCGCCGATGACGATGCACTCGATCTGCTCGGTCATGCAGCTTCCGGCGGCGTCGGCGGCGGGTTCGGCGATTGGCTGACGCCTTGCCGCCGCAAAAGCGCCTCGCGCCGCACGATATAGAGAGTGCTGCAGATCACCACGGTGGCGCCAGCCAGAACGATCCAGGTCGGCACATCGCCCCAGACCCAGTAGCCGAACAGGATCGCCCAGACCATGCCGGTATAGTCCAGCGGCGCGATCAGCGAGGCTTCGGCGTAACGGAAGGCCTGGTTTAGGAAGAACTGGCCAAAGCTGCCGGCGACGCCGGAGACGATGAACAGGACCCAATGCTCCGGCGTCGGCGTCTCCCACTGCCAGGGCATGAAGGAGCCAAGGACGACGATGACGACGCAGGAATAGTAGAAGAGGATCGTGTGGCTGCGCTCGGTGCTGCTGAGCTGTCGCGAGGTGATCAACGTCAGCGCGTAGAGGAAGGCCGAACTCAACGCCAGCAGCGAACCCGCGCTCAGGCCGGCGCCCGACGGCTGCAGCATGAACATCACGCCGGCGAAGCCGATCAGTACCGCGGCCCAGCGCCGCGGCCCGACCTTTTCCTTCAGCAGCGGCACCGAGAGCGCGGTGACGAACAGCGGCGCCGCATAGGCGACCGCAAAGCAATCCGCCAGGGGCATAAGCTTCAACGCATAGTAAAAGGTGATCATGGTGCCGAGATTGAGCACCGCCCGGAGGCCGTGGCCCAGCGGCCGGCTGGTGCGCAGGGTCTGGAAGCCGCCCGCGCGCCAGGCGATGCCGGCGGCGACAAAAACACCGATGCAGTAACGGATGAACCCGACCTGGGCGACCGCATAGGCGTGATCGTCGACGAGGACCTTCACCGCCACATCGAGAATCGACAGGCTGGAAACCGCGCCCAGCATATAGATCGCGCCGCGAATCGGCAGATAGCGCAAACCCGGCAGGCTTGGGCTGGTGTTCATGTCAGGTGTTTTTCCTTACGCGACCGTCTTCGAGGATGTCTTCCGGCTGCCCTTGGCTTCGCTGACGATCCAGTCCCGGAACAGCTTGGCCGGCTGGCTCAGCGGCACATCCTGCGGGACCAGGAGATAGAAGCCGCGGCTGGAACGCAAGGTGGAGGAGATCGGCCGCACCAGGGTGTGCCTGGCGATGAAATCCTCGGCCAGGCGGCCGCCGCCAAGGGCGATGCCCTGGCCGTCCAGCGCCGCTTGCACCAGCACGAGATAGTTGTCGAATTCCAGGCCGCGCTTGGCCGGTTTCCAGGACACGTCGAACTGCTGCAGCCAGGCCTGCCAGGTGACCCAGTTGCGGTCGTACTCCACGAGATGCAGCAGCGATTCATTCAGGAGATCATGCGGCTTTCGCGGCGGCTTGCGGCCTTCGAGATAGCCGGGCGAGCAGACCGGGAACACTTCGTTGTCCATCAGATGGATCGCCTGCACACCGGGCCACTTGCCCGATCCATAGCGGATCGCCAGGTCGATGCCCGCAGCCGCCAGGTCGCTGACCGGCGCCGAGGCCACTACCTTCAGCTCCACGTCCGAATGGGCGGCGCGGAACTTGGCGATATGCGCCATCAACCAATAGGAGGCGAAAGTGACGCTGGTGGCCACCGTGATGTCGGCCCGCGGTCCGATGCGGCGGAGGTCGACCACGGTGTTGGCGATATGCTCCAGGCTCATGGTCACCGCCTTGTGCAGGCGGATGCCGGGCAATGTGAGTTTCAGCGCCCGCGGCTGCCGCTGGAAGAGCTGGGTGCCCAGATGCTCCTCCAATAGCTGGATCTGCCGGCTCACGGCGGCCTGGGTGACGCTCAATTCCTGCGCCGCCCGGGTGAAATTCATCAGCCGCGCCGCCGCCTCGAAAACGACCAGGCTGTTCACCGGCGGCAGTTTGGAGCGGAGGGAGGCCATCAGGAAATGTTATGCATCCAATGAGAATTACTGCAATTCACATAGCGTATGAGAGGTGTTCCAATAGTCAAGCTCATAGATGCAAAAGCCCCGCAAAGCCCGCGGCGAGAACGGGCGGCGGCGGCAAGGAGGTTCAGACCATGACCAGCAAACCCGATTTCTTTGGTGAACGCGCTGCAGCCGGCCGCTGGGCCGCCGGCACCCATGCGGCGGGCGAGGCTTCCGCCAAGAACGCGGTCGCGCCGGCCCCGGCGCCGGTCGTGCGTCCGGTGATCGACATCGCCGCGCCGCCTCTGGATTTCACCGCGGCCATGCGCCGCGTTGAAGCCGAATATTACGACGCCGCCTGAACGCGGCTTCCGATCTCGATTCCCTCTCTCCCTCGCAAGACCACAGGAGACGCAGGATGCCCGGACGCAACATGCTTTTCATTCCCGGCCCGACCAATATGCCCGACGAGGTGCGCCTCGCCATGGACATTCCGCTGGAAGACCAGCGCGCCCCGGATTTTCCGGCTTTCACCCTCGGCCTGTTCCAGGATGTGAAGAAGATCTTCAAGACGCGCAGCGGCCAGGTGTTCCTGTTCCCCGCTTCGGGCACGGGCGGCTGGGAAGCGGCGATCACCAACACGCTGTCGCCCGGTGACAAGGTGCTGGCGGCGCGCTTCGGCCAGTTCTCCCATTTGTGGATCGATCTTTGTCAGCGTCACGGACTTGATGTCGAAGTGGTGGATGTGGAGTGGGGCGAGGGCGCGCCCGTGGAGCGCTTCGCTGATCGTCTCGCCGCCGACAAGAGCCACGCCATCAAGGCGGTGCTGGTATGCCATAACGAGACTGCGACCGGCGTCACCAGCGATGTGGCGGGTGTGCGCAAGGTGCTGGACGCGATCGGCCATCCGGCGCTGCTGTTCGTCGACGGCGTCAGCTCCATCGCCTGCATCGAGTTCCGCATGGATGAGTGGGGCGTGGATTTGGCGGTCGCCGGTTCGCAGAAGGGATTCATGATGCCCACGGGCCTCGCCCTGGTCGCCGCCAGCCAGAAGGCGCTGGAGGCCGCGAAGACGGCGAAGAGCTATCGCTGCTTCTTCGATTTCAATGACATGATCCGCACCAACAAGGACGGCTATTTCCCCTACACGCCGGCGACCACGCTGTTGCGCGGCCTGCGCGCGTCTATCGATCTGCTGCTGGGTGAAGGCCTGGAGAATGTCTTCGCGCGCCATCACCGCATGGCCGAGGGCGTGCGCAAGGCGGTGGTGGCTTGGGGCCTCACGGTCTGCGCCAAGCATCCGCGCTGGTACTCCGACACAGTGACAGCGATCCGCGTACCCGAGGGCTTCGACGGCAACGAGGTCGTGCGCGTCGCCTATGACCGCTACAACCTGTCGCTGGGCGTCGGCCTGTCGAAGGTCGCGGGCAAGGTGTTCCGCATCGGCCATTTGGGCAGCCTCAACGAGCTGATGGTGCTGACCGCGCTCGCCGGCGCCGAGATGGCCATGCGCGATGTCGGCATCGATGTCGCGCCCGGAAGCGGCGTCGGCGCGGCGCAGGAGCATTTCCGTCATAGCCACCGCAGGGCGGCACTGCCGCGCTCCGTCGCGGCCTAGGAACTGTCGAAAATCCGAACTGGGGAGAGACGCCCATGGACATCCATGAGTATCAGGCCAAGGAACTGCTGGCGAATTTCGGGGTGCAGATCCCCCGCGGCGGCCTTGCCTATAGCCCGGAGCAGGCGGCCTATCGCACGACCGAGCTCGGCGGCGACAAATGGGTGGTGAAGGCGCAGATCCATTCCGGCGGCCGCGGCAAGGCCGGCGGCATCAAGGTCTGCGGCAACGACCATGAGGTGTGGGACGCGGCCGACGAGTTATTGGGCAAGCGGCTGGTGACGCACCAGACCGGCCCGCGAGGCAAGGTGGTCTATCGCCTCTATGTCGAAGGCGCCGTGCCGATCAAGCGCGAGCTCTATCTTGGTCTCGTCTTGGATCGTCAGTCCGAGCGGGTGATGATCGCGGCCTCATCGGCGGGCGGCATGGAGATCGAGGAGATCGCCCAATCCCATCCGCAATCGATCATCCGCACCAATGTTGATCCCGCCGCCGGCATGACGTCGTTCCAGGCCCGCGAGATCGCCTTCGCGCTGGGCCTGGAGTCAGGCCTGATCAGCCAGGCGGTGAGCACGATCCTCGGCTGCTACCGCGCCTTTCGCGATCTAGACGCAACCATGGTGGAGATCAATCCGCTGGTCGTGACCGAAGACGGCCGCCTGATTGCGCTGGACGCCAAGATGACCTTCGACGACAACGCGCTGTTCCGCAATCCGAAGATCGCCGAGCTGCGCGACAAGTCCCAGGAGGATGCGCGCGAGACCAAGGCGGCGGACCGCGGCCTTAGCTATGTCGGCTTGGACGGCAATATCGGCTGCATCATCAACGGCGCCGGCCTCGCCATGGCGACCATGGACATGATCAAGCATGCCGGCGGCGAGCCCGCGAACTTCCTGGATATCGGCGGCGGCGCGACGCCGGACCGCGTCGCGAAGGCCTTCCGCCTGGTGCTATCCGATGAGAAGGTGGAGGCGATCCTCGTCAACATCTTCGCCGGCATCAACCGCTGCGACTGGGTCGCCGAAGGCGTGGTGCAGGCGGTGCAGAAGGTCGGCATCAACCTGCCACTGGTGGTGCGCCTCGCCGGGACCAATGTCGAAGCGGGCCGCCGCATCCTGAAGGAGAGCGGCCTGCCGATCATCACCGCGAATACATTGGCCGAGGCCGCCGACCGCGTCGTGTCCGCCTGGCATTCATCCAAGAACGCCAAAGCGCCTAAGGCCGCATAGAGGAGAAACCCATGAGCATCCTCATCGACGAGAAGACGCCCGTCATCGTCCAGGGCTTCACCGGCAATATCGGCAGCTTTCATGCCAAGGAAATGATCGCCTACGGCACCAACATCGTCGGGGGCGTCACGCCCGGCAAGGGCGGCACCGCGCATCTCGACCGGCCCGTGTTCAACACCGTGAAGGAAGCGGTCGACAAAACCGGCGCTGAAGCCAGCATCGTCTTCGTGCCGCCGCCTTTTGCCGCTGACTCGATCATGGAAGCGGCCGACTCCGGCATCAAGACTTGCGTCGCCATAACCGACGGCATTCCCGCCCAAGACATGATCCGGGTGAAGCGCTTCATGAAGCGCTACAAGCGGGAAGACCGCATGCGGCTAATCGGGCCGAACTGCGCCGGCGTCATCAGCCCAGGCCGGTCGATGCTCGGCATCATGCCCGGCCACATCTACAAGCGCGGCTCGGTCGGCATCGTCGGCCGTTCCGGCACGCTCGGCTATGAAGCCGCGTCTCAAATGCTGGAGCTGGGTATCGGCGTCTCCACCAGCGTCGGCATTGGCGGCGATCCCATCAACGGCAGCTCGTTCCGCGATATCCTCGAGCTGTTCGAGGCCGACTCCGAGACGACCGCCATCATGATGATCGGCGAGATCGGCGGGCCGCAAGAGGCCGAGGCCGCCGAGTTCGTCCGGGACTACATGACCAAGCCTGTTATCGCCTATATCGCCGGACTGACGGCGCCCAAGGGCCGCCGCATGGGCCATGCGGGCGCGATAATTTCCGCCTTCGGCGAGAGTGCCTCGGAGAAGGTCGAGATCCTCAGGGATGCCGGCGTGGCTGTGGCCCCAAGCCCGGCCGAGCTCGGAATTTCCGTTGCAAAGGTTCTCGCCAAAGCCGCGTGAATGGGCCATGCTGCAGCGCAGCATGGCACCGGATAACAGAGAGCCAGGACCCGAGACCGCCGCCGCCCGGGCGCCGCGGCCGAAATCCGCTGGCAATGCGAAACCGGTCGGTCCGCGGCAGATCCCCCTGCAGATCGAGGCCCAACGCTATGTGGGCGAGCTCAGCGTCCAGCTCCATGGGCTGCTGCTGAGCGTGGTGCGGGAGCGGCTGCCGCAGCTCGAGAAAGTAGTGGGCGGCGAGGCCGACGCGCCACTGGACGATCCTGACCTGCTGTCTCGCAGCCTCCAGGCCCAAGGCATCTGGTTCCAGCTCCTCAGCATCGCCGAAGAGAACGCCGCCATGCGCTATCGGCGGCAGACCGAGACCGAGCGCGGACCCGACCGCATCCCCGGTACTTTCTCCCGCGTGCTGGCCGAGGCGGCGGCTTCGGGCATCACCGCTAGCGGCCTGCAGCGGCTGCTGAACAAGATTCACATCGCGCCTGTCATCACCGCCCACCCGACCGAAGCTAAGCGGGTGACGGTGCTGGAGATCCACCGGCGCATCTATCGCCTCCTCTATGAATTGGAGTCGCCGCGCTGGACCCGGCGCGAGCGCCAGCAACTGCAGGACCGGCTGCGTGGCGAGATCGACCTGTTGTGGCTGACGGGCGAATTGCGGGTGGAGCGGCCGACGGTGACCCAGGAGATCGCCTGGGGCCTGCATTTCTTCGAGCAGACCTTGTTCGACCGTCTGCCGGAGCTACAGGACCGGCTACGCGGCGCCATCGACCGGCATTATCCCGGCGCCCGCATCGAGGTGCCGCCCTTCCTGCGCTTTGGTTCCTGGATCGGCGGCGATCGCGACGGCAATCCATTCGTCACTGCCGAGGTGACCGAGGCCGCCTTCGCCGCTGGTCGCCGCGCCGCGCTTGAGCGGTATCGCGAAGGCATCCGTGTGCTGACCAAGAGCTTGAGCATCACCGGCAATGCGGTGGCGGTGCCCGAGGCTTTTCAAGCCGCACTGGACCGGCTGCTCGCCGCCGATCCGCAGCGCAGCCTCATCGCCGGCCGCAATCCTGGCGAGTTGTTTCGGCAATATGCGGCCTGCGTCGAGCGCAAGATCGATGCGGCGCTGGCGGAACCGGGCGGCGCCGGATTGCCCGAGCCCTACCGCGATGCCGACGAGCTTCTCGGCCACCTGCGGATGATGGAATGGACGCTGCGGGATATGAAGTGCCAGTCTCTGGCCCGCGCCTGGGTGACACCGCTGCGCCGGCAGGTGGAATCGTTCCGATTCTGCACCGCCAGCCTCGATCTCCGGGAAAATTCGCGGCAGATCAACTTCGCGCTGGCGCAGCTTTGGGCCTGGGAAACCGGCCGGGAACCTTCCGATGCGCCGGAGTCGACATCAGGCGAATGGGCGGTTTGGGTCGAACGACAGCTTACCCGTCCGCTCAATGCGCCGGTGGACAGCTACCGGGTCATCGCGGAGATCGACTCGCCGGTCTTCTCCTTGCTGCGGAAGATCCGGGAGCTGAAGCCGGCGCTGGACCGCGACGCCATCGGCGGCTTCGTGCTCAGCATGACTCACAGTGCCACCGATCTGCTGGGAGTCTATGCCCTGGCGCGGCTGTTCGGGCACTTCACCGGGCCGGAGGGCGAGCAAGCCTGCAGCTTCCGCGTCACGCCGCTGTTCGAAAGCATCGACGATCTCCGGCGCGCGCCCGGGATCATGACCGAACTGCTGGACTCGCCGATCGTGCGCCGGACGATCGGCGAACATGGCGGCAGCCAGGAAGTGATGCTCGGCTATTCGGACTCGAACAAGGATGGCGGCTATCTCACCGCCAATTGGGAGTTGGCCAAGGCACAGCGCAGCCTCACCGCGCTAAGCGAGAAACTCGGCGTGCCCATCACCTTCTTCCACGGCCGCGGCGGTTCGGTGAGCCGGGGCGGCGCGCCAACCGGCCGCGCCATCGCCGCGCAGCCCGCCAGCTCCATCACCGGCGGTTTCCGCCTGACCGAGCAGGGCGAAGTCGTATCGTCGAAATATGCCAACCACGGCACGGCGCTGCACCAGATGGAATTACTGGCCGCCAGCGTGATCGAGCATTGCCTGATCTCGAACCAGGATCCCGGCCTCTGGCCGCATCCGGAATTTGACGAGGCGATGGAGGCGCTATCAGGGATTTCCTACGCCGCCTACCGGCGCCTTGCGGAGCATCCGGGGCTGGTGAGCTATTATCAGGCGGCGAGTCCGGTGGAAGAACTGGCGCTACTGAAGATGGGTTCGCGGCCGGCGCGGCGCACCGGCGTCCAGTCGCTGGATGATCTCCGCGCCATTCCCTGGGTCTTCGCCTGGAGCCAGAACCGCCACATGGTGCCGAGCTGGTTCGGCATCGGCACGGCGCTGGAGCGCTTCGTGCAGGTGCGCCAGGAGGCGGGCGAAACTCTGCTGCGGCAGATGTTCCGGGAGTCGCGTCTGTTCCGCCTGACCGTCGACGAGGTGGAGAAGGCCCTCTGCCTCTGCGACATGGAGATCGCGGCGCTCTATGCCGATCTCGTTCCCGACCGCGCGGTCAGCGGGCAGGTTTTCGGCATCATCAAGGACGAATATGACCGCACGGTGCGCATGCTGCTCTGGCTCAGCGGCGATGCCGAGCTTGCGGCGCGATTTGCGCAGTACAAGGTGCGCTTGGCGCGCCGCCTGCCGATCATCGACCGGGTGAACCGGCAGCAGATCGAGCT
>DATKFM010000352.1:0-14647 GCA_035544395.1 Verrucomicrobiia bacterium | reverse complement strand
CGGATCGGCGAGACCTTCGCTCTGTCATTCAATCCCGATCATCGATGGCACTACGCGCCGCGGATGCAGCGCGACGAGATCTTCCTGTTCAAATGCTTCGACTCCGCGCCGAACGGCGGTCCGCCCTTCACCGCGCACACGGCCTTCGACGATCCGACATCGCCCCCGGGTGCACCGCCGCGGGAGAGCATCGAGGCGAGAATCCTCGTATTGTACGATACATAGTTCTGGCCACGCTTGCCGCCTGTCGTTTGCCGATTAGCCCTGAACATCCGGAGTAGACTCAATGTCCGCCTACCTCATCGCCGATGTGAATGTCGAGAACGCCGACAGCTATGCCGAGTATCGCCGGCAGGTGCTGCCCCTGATCGAGCGCCATGGCGGAAAGTTCATCGTGCGCGGCGGCGCCCATGAAACGCTGGAGGGCGACTGGCGCCCGGCGCGCCTGGTCATCATCGAGTTCCCGAGCATGGCCGTGCTCAAGCAATGGTACGGCTCGCCCGAGTACAAGAAACTAATCGACCTCCGTCAGAAGGCATCAAGCGGCTCGCTGGTGGCGGTTGAGGGGGCTTGAAGTCTTAGGGTCGCCGCCTATTGAATCGGTCGGATCGATCACCAGATAGCTTGGCGCGAGGACGACTTCGCAATTCCCGATTACCGGTGGGGACGGCCCCGCCCATGGACCTGGAGGTCTGTGATGGCGCGGTTGTTCTATGTTCTCGGCTTGATCATGGCAGTTGGCCTCGCTGCCGCAGGGATCGTCATCTTGCAGATCGACGCAACGCTGGTGGGATCCCTGGGCGTGAGTTTGCTACTCGCGGCCTTTCTTCTCAGCTTGACCGGACTGCTCCGGGCTGAAGGCGTCGCCTATCTTGCTCTCAATTTGGCCGGCGCGGCATTCGCGTGCCTGTCGTCATACATGATCGAATTTCTGCCCTTCGTGTTGCTGGAGGGCGCCTGGGCAGTTGTTGCCGCAGCCGGCCTGGTCCGGATCGGCGTTCAGGGCGCCAGCGGCCGGGCTCTCCTTCGCCCGGCCGTTCCTCGCATCGATGGACTGCCTACGGCCCCGGCCAGCTCGTCAGGGCGTCGCGCTTGGCTTTGCGTTTTTCGTCGTCGCTCAGCTTGAAGTCGTTGTTGTAGGGCGTGGATTCGAAGGAGCCGTAGGTCGGGTTGGCGATTACGATCCACTCCTTGCCCCAAAGTGCCGCGTTCGTTTCGAAGACCTGCAGCCGTTCGGCGTCGGTGCCCTTGTAGTCGTCGGTGAAGTCGCTGAAATTGTCGCCGATGTTCAGCAGGACGCGATAGTTCTGGGCGACAAACGCACGGCGGGCGCTCTTCGCCGAGGACTTCCATTCCTCCCTCTCGCCCCGCACCAGGATGGTGTCCATGTTGGCGTCGAGCGGGAAGCCGTACTTGGCCAGGTTCTCCCGCGTTGCCGCCTCTTCTTCCGCCACGCGGTTGGTGACGTAGAAGACCTTCACGCCCTTCTTGACGGCATACTGCGTGAACTCCAGGGCGCCGGGGATCGGCCGGGATGTCTGCGAATTGACGAAACTGGTCCAGGTCTTGGGATCGAAGCTCGTGCCGGCCGTCACGTTCCAGGCCTGATAGTCGGAATTGTCCAGCACGGTCTCATCCACGTCGAGAATGACCGCCGGCGGCAGGTTCCGGAAGCCCGAGGTCTGTTCCGCCGGAACGCCGGTCCACTTCTTGTTGGCCAGCGCCTGGTCCAGACGGATCATCGCCAGCTTATATGCGGTCCAGGCGTTGCCCTTGAACTCCACCGAACGTTGGGTCCACAGAACGGCATTCAGATTGTCATTGGCGGGAACGGCAGCCATGGCCTGCTCTTGGGACTCCTCGTCCTTTGAAGCGCAGGCGCCAAGGCCGAGCGCTAGGCTGAAAGCCAGGAGTAGCGCCATCGGGCGCCGGCTCTTTCGGTTGAATGCAAACTCCGGGGTCATTTCTCTCCTCCTTGTCACAGTCTGTCCGACAAACTGATTGGGTAATTTTGTTGGTGAAAAAGGTCGAAACGTTTCGCTGTTGGGCTGGTGCAAAGATGTTGTGGCGATGCACAACCTAGCACAACGATTTTGTGCCAGACCAATCTTCGCAATGGTTGATATTGCAATGCAGTGCAGGTTTTGTGTTCCGTATCACAACTACACAATTGCATCGCGTCTCGATTGGGGCGTTAAATATTGCGGCGCGTATTGAGCGCGAAATTCAAAAAATCGTTCATCTGAGAGGAGGCAATAATGAGGACCGGATCGCCAATCTTCCCGGCTTTCCTGCTTGGTCTCGCCGCGGCTCTCGTACCGGCGGGGGCCACCGCAGACAATATGGAAAAGCTCGGCCAGTTCAAAACCACCGGCACATCGATGGACATGGAGATGATCCCCCAGGAAGGCGCTTATGCCGATGGCCTGAAGGCAAATCTCGAACGCATCAAGATGCCGCCGGGATTCAAGATCGGCCTTTATGCCGTGGTACCCGATGCCCGCCACATGGCCATTGGACCGTCCACCGGCATGGTCTTTGTCGGCACCCGCAAGACCAAGGTCTGGGCGGTCACCGACCGCAACAAGGACCGGGTGGCCGACGAGGTCAAGGTGTTCGCGCCCTCGGTGGAGTTCGTCCTGCCGAATGGCGTCTGCTTCACCAAGGACGGCTTCCTTTATGTCGTCGAACAGAACCGCGTGCTGTTGTTCCCGGCGGCCGAGTTCTTCTATGAGGGGCCGGACGTGGTGGCGGTGCCGGTGGTCGAGCAGGGCAAGCTGATCCCGGTGGAAGAGGAGTCCTACAACCACACCGCCCGTGTCTGTGATATCGGGCCGGACAACAAGCTCTACGTCTCGCTGGGCCAGCCCTTCAACGTGCCAGCCCCGGAGAAGGCGGACCTCTACAACGAATGGGGCATCGGCGGAATCATCCGCATGGATCGCGACGGCAAGAATCGCGAAGTCTTTGCCCGCGGCATCCGCAATTCCGTCGGCCAGGATTTCAACCCGGCCAATGGCGAGCTCTGGTTCGACGACAACCAGGTCGACGGCATGGGCGATGACATTCCGCCGGGCGAGCTGAACCGCGTCACCGCGGCAGGCCAGCATTTCGGCTTCCCCTGGTATGGCGGCGGCAAGATCCGCACGGAGGAATACAAGAACTCCGAACCTCCGGCCGACGCCGTGTTCCCGCAGATCGAGCAGACAGCCCATGCGGCCGATCTCGGCATGGTGTTCTATAGCGGCAAGATGTTTCCGAAAGAGTATCGCGGCGGCATCTTCAGTGCCCAGCACGGGTCCTGGAACCGCACCACGCCGGTGGGCGCGCGCATCATGTTCACCAGCCTGAACGAGGATGGCTCGGCGGCGGAGAGCAAGCCCTTTGCCGAGGGATGGCTTGATGAATCGACCGGCGAGTATCTCGGCCGGCCGGTGGATGTGGCCCAGCTTCCCGATGGATCAATCCTGGTGTCCGACGATACGGCGGGCGCGATCTATCGCATCTGGTACCAGGCGCCGTAGCGGCGGGATATCGGCGCCCGGAAAGCTATCCCGGGCGCCGATATTCTTGAGCAAAAGGGGAATCGCGATGCCGACGCTTTACCGCCCGCGCAAAACGCCATGGCGGACTCCGGCTTTCCTGCTGGCGCTCGGCGGCGCCATTGCCGCCATTTCTTCCAGCGCTTTGGCCGCGGATGCCGTCGCCGGCAAGGAAAAGGCCAAGAAATGCCAGACCTGCCACGGCATCGACGGCGCCGCGAAGCAGCCCCATGTGCCGAATATCGGTGGTGAAAGCGACATCTACCTAGTCAAGCAGTTGAAGGCCTTCCGTTCCGGCGAGCGACAGGACCCGCAGATGTCCATCATGGCCAAGCCGCTGACCGACGAAGATATCGCCGACTTGGCCGCCTGGTATTCCAGCATCAAATTCACCGTCACCATGCCGGAATAGGACTGGCGGTCGTCCGCTCAGCTGCCGCGGCTCAGTCCTTGAACCGCCGCCGATATCCGGCGACAAATCGCCATGGCAATTCTGCTTACCGGCGCCGCCGGCTTCATCGGCTATCACACCGCCCTTCGCCTGCTGGATCGCGGCGAGGAGGTCATCGGCGTCGACAACCTCAATGACTACTACGATCCGCGCCTGAAGGAGGCGCGGCTGGCTCAGCTCCGGAAACGCAACAACTTCTCGTTTCATCGCGCCGACATTTCCGACCGGGCGGCGATGGGAGCGATCGCCGCGGCGGCACCCGATGTCGACCAGATCATCCATCTCGCCGCCCAGGCCGGCGTCCGCTACTCCCTGATCAATCCCCAGGCCTATATCGACAGCAACGTCACCGGGCAGCTCGTGATGCTGGAACTGGCGCGCAAGCTGAACCGGCTCCGGCATTTCGTCTATGCCAGCTCGTCATCGGTCTACGGCGCCAATACGAAACTGCCTTTCTCGGCCGATGATCCCGTCGACAAGCCGGTCTCCCTCTACGCCGCCACGAAGCGCGCCGGCGAGCTGCTGAGCCTGAGCCACAGCCGCCTCTACCGCCTGCCGGCGACCGGCCTGCGGTTCTTCACGGTGTATGGTCCCTGGGGCCGGCCGGACATGTCGCTGTTCATCTTCACCAAGGCGATCCTGTCGGGCGAGGCGATCCGCGTCTTCAACAACGGGGAGATGAAACGCGACTTCACTTACATCGACGATATCGCCGATGGCGTCGTCGCGGCGCTCGATCATCCGCCCGAGGTCACGCCAGAGGGCGAACCGCCGCACCGGCTCTACAATCTTGGCAACCACCGCTGCGAGCCGCTGATGCGCTTCATCGAGGTGATCGAGAGGAACTGCGGCAGGAAGGCGAAGCTGGACTTGCAGCCGATGCAGCCCGGCGATGTGCGCGAGACTTTCGCCGACATCGAGAGGTCGACGCGGGATCTGGGATTCAGCCCCAAGACGTCAATCGACGAGGGCGTGCCGCGCTTCGTCGCCTGGTACCGCGACTATCACGGCGCTTAGCGCGGCGGGCTCAGCAGAGTGCCTCGATCAGGGCGCGAAAATCGGACTCGCCATCGGTGGCGATGTAGACCAGGGCGCCGTTGGCCAGCAGCATGACGACGAAGGCGGTCAGCAGGATTGCCAGCACATGCCAGCCTGTCAGCGGCTTCCCCGTGGCGGTCGCGGGTATTTGGCTATTTCTGAGGGCCATGGAAATAGGTCCCGTAGCTGTTGATTTCGCCGTCGTCGATCTCGGATACGATGAAGCTGACCGGCACTGAGGATTCGGTATCTGCGCCGGGCGCGGTGCGGACAAAGACGCGGAAGCTGCCGACACTGTCGCCCTTGACCGGCAGCATCGGCATGGCGCCGTCGCTCTCATGGCCGACGACGCTGAGGACGGCGCCATGCAGGCCTTCCAGGCTGAGCGCGAAACTTCGGTCCTGACGGGTCTTATTGATGATCTTGACTGTATAGCCGTTCTGGATGCCGCCATTGCTGAGTTGCACGAACAGCGGCGCGCGATCCGGCTGCACCGTCACCTCCAGGCCGCCTCGCAGCATCAGGGACAGCAGCATGGCCGTCACGCCGGCTAGCAGGATTGCAACATAGATGAATGTGCGGGGCCGCAGCAGATGCAGGCTCTCCGGCTCGCCACGGGTGCGGCAGGCCTGGTTCGACAGCGAGTCATAGGTGATCAGCTCTTTCGGCCAATCCATCTTCTCCATGACGCTGTTGCAGGCGTCGATGCAGAGGCCGCAGCCGATACAGTCGAGCTGCTGGCCCGTCCTGATATCGATTCCCGTGGGGCAGACGCGCACGCACAGCCCGCAATCGATGCAGTGGCCGCGGCCCTCCGGCGACGAGCCGGCCTTGGCCTTGCCCCGGGGCTCGCCGCGCCAAGCCTCGTAGGTGACCAGCATCGTGTGCTCGTCGAACATCGCCGCCTGGAAGCGCGGCCAGGGGCACATATAGATGCAGACCTGCTCCCGCGCCCAGCCCGCCAGGACATAGGTCGTGGCAGTGAACAGCGCCGTGAAACCGTAGACCGTGGAGCTCGCCTGGCCGGTCAGGATGTCGCGCACCACCGTCGGCGCGTCGTTAAAATACATGATCCAGGCGCCGCCGGTGGCAAAGGCGATCAGCAGCCAGGCGCCATGCTTCATCGCTTTCTTGGCGATCTTCGGGCCGCTCAGCGGCGATTGATCGAGCTTGATGCGCTTGTTGCGGTCGCCCTCGATGGCGCGCTCCACCCACATGAAGAGATCGGTCCAAACGGTTTGCGGACAGCTGAATCCGCACCACACCCGGCCGAACAGGGACGTCACGAGGAACAGCGCGATCGCCGCCAGGATCAGAACGGCCGCGAGGTAATAGATTTCCTGCGGCCAGATTTCGATCCAGAAGAAATAGATGCGCCGCCCCGGCATATCCACCAGCACGGCCTGGTCGGGCGCGCCCGGTCCGCGGTCCCAGCGCAGCCAAGGCGTCGCGTAGTAGATCGTCAGCAGCAGGCCGAGCGCCGACCATTTGAAGCGGCGGAAGACGCCGGCGATGCGCTGGGGATAGACCTTGACCCGGTCCGCATAGAGGGGACCCTCGACATGGGTATAGACCTCTTCCAGCGCGCCGCTATCGCCGTTGGTCAGGATCTTGTTCACGTCCGGCCCGCCGCCCGGCTACTGGCCGCCGCCCAGGGAATGCACGTAGACGGTCAGCATCTTGACCGTGTTGTCATCCAGCTTGCCCTCCCAGGTCGGCATGACGCCCTGCTTGGGCGCTGATATCTGCGCGATGATCTGCTCGCGGCTGCCGCCATGGAGCCAGATATGGTCGGTGAGGTTCGGCGCGCCCAGGTCGAACATGCCCTTGCCTTCCTCGCCGTGACAGGCAGCGCATTGCTCGGCGAATAGCGCCTTACCGCGCGCCGCCGCCGCGGCATCCGATTGGCCGCCCGACAGCGTCACGACATAGTCGGCGGTATCGGCGATCTGCTCTGATGTCAGCATGGCATCGGCGCCGAAGCGCGGCATCTCCGACAGCCGCGTGGATTCATGGGTGCTGCGGATGCCGTAGCGGATGGTCTGCTCGATTGCAGCGAGATTGCCGCCCCAGATCCAGTCGTCATCGGCGAGCACCGGATAACCCCGCGCCCCCTGGCCGCCGGCGCCGTGGCAGGGCTGGCAATTCACCGCGAAGATCGCCCGCCCGCCGGCCATTGAGTAATTGAGCAAATCGGGATTCGCGGCGACCTGATCCACCGGCAAGCCCTTGAGCTGATCGGTCCAGGTCTGCCGCGCGGCCGCTTCCGCCAGCATATCCTTGTTGAATTCGGCGCGGGTGGAATAGCCGAACAGGCCGGCCGTGTAGCTGCTCAGGCTCGGCCAAGCCGGATAGACGATCCAATAGCCGATCGCCCAGACGATGGTGGCATAGAGGACATAGAGCCACCAGCTCGGCAGCGGCGTGTTCAGCTCCTTGATGCCGTCCCATTCATGGCCAGTGGTCTGGCGGCCGGTGGCCTTGTCATGTTCCTGAACGCCGCTCATCGCCCGGCCCTTTTTGCGTTGTCGTTGAGGCTGTCGTCCCGCAGCGGAATGTCGGCATAGGATTCCAGCTTGCGGCGATGGCTCGGCCACAATGTCCAGACCATCAGGACGATGAAGGCAATGACCGACAGCACCATCCAGATGACAAAGAGATCGGAATGAAGTTCGGGACTGATCATGAAAGCTTCCTTACCGCAACGCCTTGGCTTCATCGTAGGTGGCGAAGTCCGCCAGGGTGCCCAGCATCTGGAGGTAAGCGACCAGCGCATCCATTTCCGTAAGCGCCGCGGCATCGCCGTCGAAATTCGCCACCACGGCCTTCGGATATCGCGCCAGCAGCGCGGTGTTGTCGGCGTCTGGATCGGCCTGGCTCTTGAGATCGCCGAGAGCCGCTTTGACCATGGCGTCGTCATAGGGCACGCCGACGATGCGCAGGGTGCGCAGATGGTCGGCGACGTCATCGAAATTCAGCGTGCGCCGGGCGAGGAACGGATAGGGCGGCATGACGGAGCCGGGCACCACCCCCTGGGGATAGATCAGGTGTTCGACTTGCCATTCGTTGGAGTATTTGCCACCGACCCGCGCCAGGTCCGGGCCGGTGCGCTTCGAGCCCCATTGGAACGGGTGATCGTATCGGCTCTCGGCGGCGAGGCTGTAGTGGCCGTAGCGGTCCGCCTCATCGCGGAACGGCCGCACCTGCTGGCTGTGGCAATTGTAGCAGCCCTCGCGGACATAGATGTTGCGGCCCGCCAGTTCCAGCGGCGAGTAAGGCCGGACGCCCTCCACCTTCTCGATCGTGCTGTCCATCGTCGCCAGCGGCACCATCTGCACGATGCCGCCGATGGAGACGGTGATCAGGATGCCGACCAGCAACAGCAGCGAGTGTTTCTCGAAGAGTTCGTGACGGAATGCCATGGACTCTCTCCCTACTCGGCTGCCGCACGCGCGGCGGCATGCTGCAGCGCCGCCGGTGCCGGCTCGTTGGCCAGGTCGCCGCGCGCCGTGCGCCAGAGGTTGTAGACCATGATCAGCGCGCCGGTCAGGAACAGCAACCCGCCGAGCGCGCGGATCACGTAGTAGGGGTACATGCGCTCGACTGTTTCGATGAACGAGTATTGCAGGAAGCCGAGATCGTCATAGGTCCTCCACATCAGGCCCTGCATGATGCCGGACACCCACATCGCGGTGATGTAGAGAACGATGCCGATGGTGGCGATCCAGAAGTGATAGTTCACCAGCCGCAGGCTGTAGAGCCGCTCCCGGTTCCACAGTCTCGGCACGAGATCATAGAGCGCGCCGAAGGATACGAAGGCCACCCAGCCGAGCGCGCCGGAATGCACATGGCCGATGGTCCAGTCCGTATAGTGGCTGAGGGAGTTGACGGAGCGGATCGACATCACCGGGCCTTCGAAGGTTGACATGCCGTAGAAGGCCACGGACGTCACGAGCATGCGAAGCACCGGATCGGTGCGCAGCTTATCCCAGGCGCCCGACAGGGTCATGATGCCGTTGATCATGCCGCCCCAGGACGGCATCCACAGGATGATCGAGAAGGTCATGCCCAGGGTCTGCGCCCAGTCGGGCAGGGCGGTGTAGTGCAGGTGATGCGGACCGGCCCAGATGTAGAGGAAGATCAGCGACCAGAAATGCACGATGGACAGGCGGTAGGAATAGACCGGCCGTTCCGCGCGCTTGGGGATGAAATAGTACATGATGCCGAGGAAGCCGGCCGTTAGGAAGAAGCCGACGGCGTTGTGGCCATACCACCATTGCAACATCGCATCCTGCACGCCCGCCAGCATCGAATAGCTCTTGGTGCCGAAGAACGAGACCGGGACCGCCAGGCCATTGCCGATATGCAGCATGGCCACCGTGACGATGAAGGCGAGGTAGAACCAGTTGGCGACATAGATGTGGGATTCCTTGCGCTTCATCAGCGTGCCTAGGAACACCACGAGATAGACCACCCAGACGATGGTCAGCCAGAGATCGACATACCATTCCGGCTCGGCATATTCCTTGCTCTGGGTGATGCCCAGGACGTAGCCGGAGGCCGCCAGCACGATGAACAGCTGGTAGCCCCAGAACAGGAAATCGGCGAGCGCCCGTCCGCCGAACAGCGACGCGCGGCAGGTGCGCTGCACCACATAGAGCGAGGTCATCAGCAGGGCATTGCCGCCGAAGGCGAAGATCGCTGCCGAGGTATGCAGCGGCCGCAATCGCCCGAAAGTGGTCCATTCCAGGCCCAGATTGAGCGCGGGGAATGCCAGCTGCAGCGCGATGAAGACGCCGGCGAGAAAAGCGACGACACCCCAGAACGCCGTGGCGATCACAAACTTGCGCACCACGTCTTCGTTATAGTCTTCGATCGCCGCGCCCAGATCGCGGTTCGATGTCGTGGCTGTCACCGGGACGCCCTCCTGGATCTAGATCGGTTGCTCATGCCGTTTTCACCGTCCGCGCCGCGGAGCGGCCGTCGGCGGGCTTTTGGTCGTAGCTCTGCTTGATCGCGGCGAAGACATAGAAGATCGCGAAGGCGGCGATTGCGAAGCCGAAGAGATAGATGCCGTTGTCCTTCGCGTTGGCGGCGAGGAAGAGCCCGATGACCCCCAACAGGCTGACAACGCCGCCGACGACCCATTTTCCGGTGTTCGCCATGATGTCCTCGACTTCCCTCTCTCTTACGATTCTTCCGTGCCGACGAGATCGCGATAGGCATGCCAGGAGGCGTGGCCGATCAGCGGCAGCGTCACCGCCAGGCCGATGTAAAGAGTGACAAGGCCTGCCGCCGTGAACAGCACGATGAGCGCGCCCCAGCCGATCAACACCCGCCAGTTCTTCGTCACCGCCACGACGCTGGTAACCATGGCGCGCAGCACGCCGGCATCGCGCTCCAGCAGCAGCGGCAGGGCCACGGCGCTGATGGCGAAGACGACCACGGCCAGCGCGCCGCCGACGAGCGTCCCCACGATCAGGAACGGGATGCCGTCGGTGCTGAAGAACAGCGTGGTGATCAGGAATTCCCAGGAGGCAGGCCGGCCGCCGAAGAACAGCGCGAAGATCAGGAAGGCGATGCGGATCCAGGCCAGCAGGAACAACATCAACACCAGCCCCATCACGGCGATGGACCCGGCATTTGCGCGCCAGGCCATGATGGCATCGCGTAGGGTCACTGGCTGTCCGTGCTCCAGCCGCCGGCTGACTTCATAGAGCCCGATGCAGACCACCGGCCCCAGGAACATGAATCCGGCCGCCAGCGGCAAAACCAGATAGAAAACGTCGGCGATCCAAAGTCCGAGCGTGAGCAGGAAGCTGACGATGACGAAACCGGCGCCGTAGAACAGGCTGACCGGCCAGGCGCGGCACAAATCGCGCCAGCCCTTGGACAGCCAGATCCAAGGCTGATCGACCGTGACCTTGCGGACCGGGAGCGACAGGGCCGCCCCGTCGCCTGCCGGTTGTTCCATCGTTGCCATCGTAACTCCGCCCCGGCGGCCTGCACCACCGGTTCCGTTTTCCCGTTTTGGTTTTTTCGCAGTTGCAGCGAAACCGCCTTGATCCAGGTCAAGCGACCGCCGGGAGCCGGGAGAAACCATCGCCGGCGCGGGCATTTGTCGCAGGAGCGACGGTGCTAGGAGCGCCGTTGCCCCCCGGGGATAGCAGCCCTAGCCTGAGCCCGCAATGGACGGGGAGGCGGGGCGATGGGAAAAAAGGCGAAGGGCTCGGCAAAGCGGCCAAAGGACCTGCGCCGGCATTGCCGCGTGCCGGACTACGGCAAGAGTTTCAAGTTGAAGGATATCGATCCCGGGGAAAAGAAGGTGTTCAGGGATCGCACCGAGGCTGAAGCCGCGTTGGCGGCCGACATTGCCCGCATCGACCAGCTGCAGGATGTCCTTTGGGCGCAGGCCCGCCATGCGGTCATGGTGATTTTCCAGGCCATGGATGCCGGCGGCAAGGACGGCACGATCAAGAAGGTTTTCGGTCCCGTGGATCCGCTGGGGCTGACCACGACCAGCTTCAAGAAGCCCACGGACAAGGAACTGGCTCAGGACTATCTCTGGCGCGTCCACCAGGCGGTGCCGGCCCGCGGCATGATCGGGCTGTTCAACCGGTCACACTATGAGGACGTGCTGATCGTGCGCGTGCATGGCCTGGCGCCGCCCGAAAGGATCGAGCAGCGCTATGACCAGATCAATTCATTCGAGAAGCATCTTTCCGAGAACAATGTCACCATCCTGAAGTTCTTCCTGCATATCTCCAAGGACGAGCAGAAAGAGCGGCTGCAGGACCGCATCAACGATCCGACCAAGCGCTGGAAATTCAATCCCGCTGATCTCAATGAGCGCAAGCTGTGGAAGCAGTATGCGTCGGCCTATGAGCTGGCGCTGACCCGTTGCAGCACGCCCTGGGCGCCTTGGTATGTGATCCCTGCCGACCGCAATTGGTACCGCAATGCGCTGGTGGCGCGAATCGTGCGCGCGACGCTGGAGGACCTGAATCCGAAGTATCCGCCGGCGCCCAAGGGGATCGAGAAGCTCGTCGTCGTGTAGGCGCTCTCTAGAACTCGGCGACCTCCGGCAGCTTGCGGTCGATTCCGTACCAACAGGACTTGGACGCCGCATAGATATGCCGCTCCCTTTCAGGGGGATGTCCTGGCGAGGCGCCGTCGTCCAGCGTCGCCGCCGCGTAGACTCGCGACGCCGGCGGCTTCACTGTGTCGCAATAAATCGGGCAGCCGCAGTTCCGGCAGAAATAGCGCAGGATACCCGGCGAGCTTTCGAACAAGGCGAGCCCTGTCTGGCCCTTTTCGATCACGAAGGCGTCCTGCGGGATCACCGCATAAGTACCGAACACCGCGCCGTGCACCTTGCGGCACATGCTGCAATGGCAGTGATACAGGTCGGTCGCCGGCGCCGTCACCGCATAGCGCACGCCGCCGCATTGGCAGCCGCCGGTGACACGGAATCTGCTGGTCACGATTTGGCCCTTTCATATAAAGCGTCGAGCGCCGCCCCATGGCGCTCCCTTATCTTGTGGCGCCGGATCTTCATAGACGGCGTCAGCATTTCATTCTCGATGGTGAACGGCTCGGCCGCCAGGATGAAGCGGCGGATCTTCTCGAGGTTCGACAGGGATTTGTTCACGCGCTCGATTGCTGCGGCCATGGTCTTTTGGAACGGCTCGAGCTTCACCCAATCCGCCATCTCGCCGGCCGCCTTATTTTCCCGCGCCCAGTGGCGAGCAAACTCCGCATCGGGCACCAGCAGCGCGACAAGGTGCGGCCGCTTGTCGCCGACGACCATCGCCTGGGCGATCTCCGGCTCGAGCAGCAGGAAGCCCTCGATCCGCGCCGGCGCGACATTGTCGCCGCCCGACAGCACGATGATGTCCTTCTTGCGGTCGGTGATCTGCAGATAGCCATCGCCGTCGAGCCGGCCGATATCGCCGGTATGGAGCCAGCCGTCGCGCAACGCCATCGCCGTCGATTCGGGGTCGCGCCAATAACCGGACATCACGAGCTCGCCGCGGATGAGGATTTCGCCGTCCTCGGCGATCCTGAACTCGGTTGCCGTCAGCGGCGGCCCGACCGTGTGCAGCTTCACCTTCACCGGCTGGTTGACGCTGGCGACAGGCGCCGATTCGGTCTGCCCATAGCCTTGAAGGATGCGAACGCCAAGGGCCGTGAAGAACAGGCCGATCTCCTCGTTGAGCGGCGCGCCGCCGGAGACGAAGGCCTTGAGCCGGCCGCCGAAGCGCTGCGCCGCCTTGCGCCGCACCAGGATATCGCACAGCCGATCCAGAATTTTCTCGCCCAGCGACAGGCTTCGCGGGTCCTGATACCGCTTGCGGCCCAGCCGCAGCGCCAGCTCGAACATGCGGCGGCGAAAGGACGGCATCTTCTCCATCGCCCTGACGATCCGCTGATGCATCACCTCATAGAGCCGAGGCACTGCCAGGATCAGGGTCGGGCGCACCTCCGCCATGTTATCGGTCAGTTTGTCGACGCTCTCGGCGTAGTAGATCTGCCCCCCCAGCGACACCGGGAAAAACTGCCCGGCCGTATGCTCATAGGAATGGGACAGCGGCAGGAACGAGAGGAATACTTCATCGTCCAAGCCGATCTGCTGCAGCACGTCATGGGCGCCGCGGCAGTTATGCAGGATGGCGCCATGGCTCAGCATCACGCCCTTGGGCCGACCGCCGGTGCCCGAGGTATAGATCAGGCAGCAGACATCGCTGCGCTTCTGCCGCGCCACTCGTTCGGCAATATCGTCCGGCTGTGCCTCGCCTTCGCGCAATGCGTCTTCCCAACTCAACTGACGCAACACCGCCCGTTGTGCGGTGGCCGGGTCCTCGATTGAGATGACGAACTTGACGTCAGGCGATTCGATCGCCGCCGGCAGCAGCCGCTGCGCCAGGGCCGCCGTGGACACGATCACGCCCTTGGCCCCGCTATGGGTCAGGATATAGGCGTGGTCGGCAGTGGTGTTGGTGACATAGGGCGGCACGGTGAGTGCGCCTACGGCCATGATGGCATGGTCGGCGATCAACCACTCCGGCCGATTCTCTGACACCAGGGCAATGCGGTCGCCCGGCTCGACTCCCAGTCCCACCAGGCAGCGCGCCAGCAGATTGACCTGCCGCGCCGCCTCGCCATAGCTTGTCGCGCGCCAGGCGCCGTCGCTTTTCCGCCACAGGAATGGCCGGTCGCCCTGGCGCGCCGCTTGCTCGAACAGCAGGGCTGGAAGATTTTCCGCGGATACGTAACTCAAATCGCCCCTCGCTGCGCCGATTTTGACCGGTTCGGCTTGGCGTCTCCAGCATTTCTCCATATATCGCTAGCATGCGCATATGTCATTCCACCATGAGGGATACCAGATGAGTCCAGATACAGCTGCGGTGGCCGCCGATGCCGCCATCGGCCCGATGCCCGAATGGGATTTGCGGGATCTCTATCCGGCGCCGGACTCGCCGGCCCTGGCGGCCGACCTCAAGCGGGCGGCGGCGGAGGCGAAGGTTTTCAGGCAGCGCTATCAGGGCAAGCTGCCGGGAATCGACGGCACCGCGCTGGGCGGGGCCGTAAAGTCCTATGAGGCCCTGCAGGACGT
>DATKFM010000351.1:0-8152 GCA_035544395.1 Verrucomicrobiia bacterium | reverse complement strand
TGGTCCTTGCCTTCATCCTGGCCGCGTTGACCCTCAGCGGCGTAATCCAGGTCTGGCATATCCTGGTGCTGGCGACCGTGCAGGGCATCGTCAATGCCTTCGACATGCCGGCGCGGCAAAGCTTCGTGGTGGAGATGGTGGGCAAGAAGGATTTGCCCAACGCCATCGCCCTGAATTCCACCATGTTCAATTCGGCGCGCATGATCGGGCCGGCGATCGGCGGCCTCTTGGTGGCGCTGACCGGCGAAGGCTGGTGCTTCCTGATCAACGGGCTGAGCTTTCTTGCCGTACTAACCAGCCTGCGCTTCATTGCTGTGCCGCCGAAAGCCGCGCCATCGGCGGACGACGGCAAGGGCGGCATTGGCGCGGGGCTGGCCTATGCGCTGCATACCGAGCCTTACCGGTCGCTCTTGCTCCTGGTCGCGACTCTCAGCCTCGCGGGCATGCCCTTCACCGTGCTGCTGCCGGTATTCGCCACACAGCTGAATGCCGGTCCCGACGGCTATGGCTTGCTGATGGGCGCGGTCGGGATGGGCGCTTTGGCCGGCGCCATCCGCCTGGCCATTCATCGGGATGCCGCCAAGCTCAACTTCCTGCCAGGCATCGCCGCGGCGGGCATGGGCATCGGGTTGGGACTGTTGGGATTGGCGCCCTCGTTCTGGCCCGCGGCCGGCGCTCTGTTGGTGATCGGCTTCTGCCTGATCACCGTCACGGCCACGAGCAATACGCTGCTGCAGAGCCATGTGCCCGACCGGCTGCGCGGGCGGATCATGGCCTGCTACCTCATGTGCTTTGCCGGACTGGCGCCCTTCGGCGCCCTGGCGGCGGGTGCGGCCGCCCACCGCATCGGCGCGCCGTTGGCCGTGATGATCGGCGGCGGCATCTGCTTTGTCGGTGGGGCGCTATTCCAATTCCGGCGGCGGCTGCTATTTGCCGGACAGGACGGATCACAGGCATAGCCAGGGTAAAATTCGTCCAAGACGGGAACCGGCGGACCCTGGCATCCTTCCCCTAACAGCGATCGATCCCCCAGGAAGGAGCGGGCCATGAACGACCTGTCGAAAAAGACCGGAGCGCAAGTGCAGGAGATGTATCCCTACCTCTGCGTCAAGGATGCCGGCGCGGCGATCGAATTCTACAAGAAGGCGTTCGGCGCCGAGGAGCTGTTTCGCCTGACCGAGCCCAGCGGCCGCATCGGCCACGCGGAATTGAAACTCGGTCCGGCGACATTGATGATCGCCGACGAATTCCCGGAATATGGCATCCACGCGCCCCAGGGCGAAGCCCAGGGTATCCGCATTCATCTCCATGTCGGCAATGTGGATAGCCTGACCCAGCGCGCCTGCGATGCCGGCGCCAAGCTGCTGATGAAACCGACCGACCAGTTCTATGGCGAGCGCAGCAGCCGCGTGCGCGATCCCTTCGGCCATGAATGGCTGCTGGGGCATAACATCGAAGAAATGTCGCCGGCGGAGATGCAGCGGCGCTACACGGCGATGATGAAGGGGTAGGGTAAGGGAGCAGTCGCGGCCAACGGCAGCGGCATCGATCTTATAGGAGATAATTATCCTATATCGGCAAGGATATCGCCTTCGGCTAAGGCGATGTCCGCGAATATCCATTCATTAATCTATTGATTCAGATACGTAATATCGAACCGTCCGAACCATTTGGTTCCAGCAGCATCAAATCGCCGCAGCTTCGGCGGATTTGAATAAATGCTCTCTTAATATTTCCTATGTAGCGTTCCAACGCCCGAGAAGCATGGACGGGAATCCAGTCTATGCAGGGCGTAGCGGCCGGCGCATGCGGGCCCTTGGTATCCGAAGTCCACCCCTTATTGCCGATTCCGGCAGAAGTGGCCCCATGATGGAATCTATATCAGCAACAGCACCGGAAACGCCGGAGCGCATCGGCGGCCAACTGGTGACGCTGATCTCCGGCAATCGGGTCATATCGCCGTCGGCATTGAACTGATACCCGCTGCGATCCCTTTGCGTTTCCAGCGAGACCCCGAAACGAAGAGAAAACCTGCGAGGCCACAATGCTTGCCCGCCTGAGTATCCTGAAGAAGCTCCTGCTGCCAACGGCGACCATGATCCTGGTCGGCGCCGGAGTGATTTTCTACAGCATGTCATCGCTCTCCCACATGTACGACATGATGGAGAGCTCGATCGAACTGCGCACCAACAGGCTGGTCAACACGCTGGTGATTCAGGAGGCATTGTTCTCGGCTGCCGACAGCGAGAAAACCGCCATCCTGGCCTCTGAACCGGACGCCATCAAGGAAGCGACTGATGAAGTCGCGGAGGAGATCGGCACGGCGAACGAATCGATCGATGAGCTTGTTGCCATTGCGAAAACCACGGATGACGCAAAGGACGACGAAGAAGCCACGGCAATTCAGGAAGGTGTGGCAAAATTCGCCAAGCTCGAAGACCAAGTGCTGGCGCTTGCCGCTGATCAACGCGACGCAGACGCGCTGGCGCTGTCGAAGGGAGAGGCATTTGAGGCGCGCGATAGCGTCGACGAGCTCGGCGACGAGATTCGTGCAGTCGACGACGCAGCCCTCAAGGAGGCTCAGGCCAGCGCCGATGAGCTGTTCATCACGACAAAGGAAACGCTGCTGGCGTCTTCGACCATCGGATTGACGTTCGCCGCGGCGTTGATGCTGTGGATCATCATCCGGCATGTCTCGACCCCGATCAATATGATGGCAGGCTCCATGCTGAAGGTCGCCGGCGGCGACCTGGAAATCGAGATTGCCGGGCTGAACCGTCGCGATGAGGTGGGCGGCATGGCCCGCGCGCTGCAGGTGTTCAAGGTGAACGCCGTGGACAAAAAGCGCCTGGAATCCGAAGCGGCGGAGAAGCTGGCCGAGGAACGGACGCGGGAAGAAGCTCAACTGCGGGCGGAGCGTGAGGTTCAGGAGGAGCTGGCGGCGCTGGTGGATGCGGCGGCAGCGGGCGACATGTCCCGGCGCGTCAATCTCACGGGCAAGCAGGGACTGATGCTCAAGCTCGGCGAGGGCATGAACCGCTGGGCGGCGACCATGAGCGCGGCGCTGGAGCAAGTCATACAGGTGATGTCGGGCCTGGCCCGCGGCGACCTGTCCAAGCGGATCGAAGGCGATTTCCGCGGCGATCTGCTGCGCCTCAAGACCGATACGAATGCCACCGCCGCGAAACTGGCCGATGTGGTCGGCCAGGTCGTCGACGGCGCGGCAACGATCAAGGCCGCCATGGGGCAGCTATCGGAAGGGTCGTCCGACCTGTCGACCCGGACCGAAGAGCAGGTGGCGAGCCTGGAAGAAATGGCGGCGGCGATCCGCCAGATGGCAGTGACGGTCAAGCAGACCGCCGACAATGCCCAGCAGGCAAGCCGGCTGGCGGAGACCGCGCGCAGCGCAGCCCAAGGCGGCGGCGAAGTGGCCGCGGCGGCGATCGGCGCAGTCGGCGACATTCAGAATTCGTCGCAGCGCATCACCGAGATCGTCAGCATGATGGACGAGATCGCCTTCCAGACCAATCTGCTGGCCCTCAACGCAGCGGTCGAAGCGGCGCGGGCCGGCGATGCCGGACGCGGCTTTGCGGTGGTCGCGGCGGAAGTGCGGGCGCTGGCGCAGCGCTCGAGCACGGCCTCGAAGGAGATCAAGGGACTGATCGCCGTCAGCAACCAGAATGTGGAAAAGGGCGTGGCCCTGGTGAACAAGGCCGGCACGACGCTCGGCGACATCGTGACATCGGTGCGGCAGGCAGCGGAGATCGTGTCGACCATCGCTACCGCCAGCGCCGAGCAATCGAAAGGCGTGCAGCAGATCGACGATACCGTCTCGGCGTTGGAGAATGTGACGCAGAGGAATGCGGCTCTGGTCGAGGAATCGACCGCGGCCCTCGGCGCCGTCGACAACCAGGTCAATGAGCTGGCCCTGGTCGCCGGGTTCTTTGGTGGCGTCAGTACATCGGCGCTATCTGCGGGCGCGAGCGCCAGGACCCTGCAGAAGGCGTTGCCGGGCCGCGTCGGCGCCGCATCTGCGGCCGTCACACCGGCAGAGCCGGCAGCAGCCACCGGCGAAAACAAGCTCCCCTACCAGCCGCGCCGCCCGGCAAAAGCCGCCAGCGACAGCAACTGGGATTCGTTCTAAGCCAGCGGCCGAAACATCGCAGCGAAGACCGGCGCGCCCGGCGCCGCGGCGATCTACTTCTGCAGCTCCATCAGGAAATCCAGGTTCAGCGGCAATTGCGGGCCGAGCCATGACGCGTAGTGGGCGTGGTCGTCATAGTCATTGCCGCTGAGCGGATGGATCAGCACCGAAAGGCTCTCGTGGTTGAGCATCAGCCAGGGCACGAGGCGCGGAAACTCCTCAACCGCGAACGCCACCTGATACATCGACTGCGGATGCGGGCCGATCGGCTTGTCATGCCAGCGGCCGAGCTGGACGGTGAATTTCGCGCCGAGCGATTCGCGGATCCGTTCCGCCACCGCGCGCGTTTCCGGCGCGTAATAGATGTGGGCGTGATAGCCGGTGATGAAGGCGGGGTCGGGCATGCGTCCCTCCGCGTTGCTATGCGAGCCCTTCATCCCGGTCGCGCTTCGCGAGTTCGGCGTCCCGTTTCCTTGGATCGCCCCAGCCCCCGCCGCCGGCGCCGACCAGGCGCAGCACGTCGCCTTTGCGGAGCACCTCGCCGATGACCTTGCTCTTCAGGCGCTTCTCGTTCGGCTTGCCGGGATTGATCTGCATCGCCGCCTTGCCGCCGGGGCCGCCGCCGGCGAGGCCCCAGGGCGCCGTGTCGGTCCGAGTCTGCTGCACATAGCCGCCGATCACGCTGCGCTCCGACAGGTGCTCGTAGTCTCTGATGATGCCGAGGCCGCCGCGATGCTGGCCTGCGCCGCCGGAACCGGGCACCAGCTCCGAGCGCGTGACGCGGAAGGGTGAGAGCGTCTCCATCACCTCGGCCGACAGCAGCGCGCAATTGCCGCCATGGGTATCCACCACATCCATGCCGTCGCCGCCCTCATGGCCGCCCATGCCGCCGCCGACGATGTCGGAGATGACGTAGTAGGGCTGAGCGCTGTTTGACCCATTGCGCTTTTCCGGGCGGTCGTCGAAGCCGCCGGCGCAGAAGGTGGGGAAGCTGACCTGGCAGCCGGCGGAGGCGCGGCCCGGCGCCAGCGGCGCCATGGCCTTCAGCACGCAATCGGCCAGCGCCTGCTGGGTCAGATGGCGCACCGAAACGGCGGCGGGCCGCCGCGGATTGAGCACCGTACCTTCGGGCACGATCAGTCTCACCGGCCGGTTGCAGCCTTCGTTCTGGGCAATCTCCGGCGCCAGGATGCATTTCACGGCATAGTTCATCATCGACAGCGTCGAGGCCGCCGGGACATTGAGCGCGTTGTCGCGCTGATCCGAAGTGCCGGTGAAATCCACGGTCAGGCCGTCGCCGGCCACCGTGACCGCCACCTTTATGCGGATGGGATCATCAGT
Organism: Verrucomicrobiia bacterium; assembly: GCA_035544395.1. Lineage (GTDB taxonomy): Bacteria > Pseudomonadota > Alphaproteobacteria > Dongiales > Dongiaceae > DATKFM01. Next base: position 2,667 of record DATKFM010000351.1, on the reverse strand, counting down.
GGTGACGTCGTCCTCGATCAGCACCTCGGCTTCATGCCGGCCCTTGGGCAGTCCGGCCAGCACGCGGCGCATATAGGTTTCGGCATAGTCGAGGCAGCTTAGTGTCAGGGCGGCCGCTCGCTCGGCGCCATATTGGCCCCAGAGCTCGGCGATGCGCCGCTCGCCGGTGCGGCAGCCGGCGATCTGGGCGCGGAGATCGCCCTGGCAGGAATAGGGATCGCGCACATTGGCGGCGACGATGTCAAAGATCGCCTGGTTGGGCCGTCCCTCCTCCAGCAGCTTCAGTGGCGGCAGGATCAGGCCTTCGGCGAAGATCTCGATATTGTCGGCGGCCTCGGTGCCCGGAATCTTGCCGCCGATATCGATATGGTGGGCGATGGTGGAGGTGACGGCGACGATCTTGCCTTCAAAATACACCGGGCTGAACAGCACGATGTCCATGGTGTGGGTGCAGCCGCGGAAGGGATCGTTGCAGACAACCACGTCGCCGGGCTTCCAAGTCTCGAGCGGAACCGCCTTGGCCACGTGGCTCAGCGCCGTGGACATGATGCCCAACTGCGCCGGGATCGTTTCCGCCTGGGCCATCATCTCGCCCGCGGGCGTAAAGAGACCACAGGAGTAATCGTACATGTCCCAGATGATGGAGGAGAAGGCGGCGCGTCGGAGCGCCATCGACATCTCCTCGGCGATGCCGACGAGCTGCCGCTGGAACACGTCGCGGCTGACGGGGTCGATGTTGGTGGGCATGGGCGCGTCCTTAAGTACGGCTGCGGATGCGGATTATACCGCCTCGATCTACCGTGGCCACCTGATCCGGCAGAATCAGGATCGTCGAGTCCCGCTGTTCGGCGACAGCGGGGCCGGGAACTATATGGCCGCGGCGGAGGTCGCCGCGGCGGTAGATCGGCGTGTCCATCCAGCCGTTCGCGCGGTCCATATGGACGCGGCGGCGGGCGATGGGCTGAGGCGTGGAGGAGACTTCGGCAGGCTCCGCCGGCGCGGGCGGCTTGGGCACGCGGCCGAAACCTTCGGCGCGGAGATTGACGAATTCCACCGGCACGGCGGCGTCGGCATGGCCATAGGCCTTGTCATGGGCGGCGTGGAAATCGGCGGCGAGTTTCGCGGCATCCCACCATTCACCGGCAGCGCCGTTGGCGGGCGGCGCGTTGAGCGGAATGTTGAGACGGTGGAATTGGCCGACACAGCGCATATCGGCCATGTAGCGGAAATAGCGCTGATCTGACTGAACGCCGTCGCGAGCCAGCTCTGCCTCGAGACCGGCACGCAATGCCTGCAGACGCGTGGCAATATCCTTGGCCGTCACGCCCGCCAGCGGCACCTGCCAGGCGACTTGCGCGGTGTGGCGCAGATCGGTCATCAGCAGGCCCGAGGCAGCGAACACGCCGGGATGGCGCGGCGCGATCACTTCGGCCATGCCGAGCTCCCGCGCCATATAGGCTGCATAGACCGGCCCGGCGCCGCCGAAGGCTAGCAGCGAGAAGCCCCTGATGTCATGACCGCGCTCCACCGAGAGGGTGCGGATGGCCTGGATCATATTGGCATTGGCGACGGCGATAATGCCGGAGGCGGCTTCCTCCAGACTCAGGCCCAGTGGCTTGGCCACGTTGCGCTGCACGGCGTCGCGGGCTTTGTCCGCATCGAGCGGGAGATCGCCGCCGAGGAACGCCTTCGGATCCAAGATTCCCAGGGCCACGCAGGCATCAGTGTTGGTGGCATTCATGCCGCCATGGCCATAGCAGGCGGGACCCGGCACCGCACCGGCCGATTGCGGCCCAACTTTCAGAGCGCCGCCGACATCGACCCAGGCGATGGAGCCGCCGCCGGCCGAGATCGTCTCGATATCCAGCGTCGGCAGGCGCAGCGGCTGGCCGTCCAGTTCGCGGCCCGGCACCATGGTCGGCGCACCGTCTATGATGACGGAGAAATCCGCCGAGGTTCCGCCCATGTCGAAAGTCACCATGTTGGCGACACCGAGATCGCGCGCCAAAGCGGCGCCGGCGATGACGCCGCCGGCGGGGCCGGAGAGCAGCATATGCGCGGGATTGTCCCGGGCGGCGCGGGGCGTGGCGGCGCCGCCGTCGCTGCGCATCAGCCGCAAGGGCGCACTGACGCCGATCTCGGTCAGGCGCTGCTCCACCATCCGCACATAGCGGTCGATCACCGGCCCGACATAAGCGGCGACGGCGGTGGTGTTGGCGCGCGGATATTCCTCGATTTCCGGATTGACGCGGCTGGAGAGATAGATCGGCACCTCCGGCAGCCTCGCCCGGATCGCGCTTTCGATCATCCGCTCATGGGCGGGATTGAGATGGGCGAAGACCAGGCAGACGGCGACCGATTGCGGTTCCAGCTTGGCGATGGCGTCGGCGACACGCTCGGCTTCCACTTTCGTCAACGCCGTGACCACATTGCCGAAAGCATCGATGCGCTCGGCCGCCTCGACGGTGCGGGAACGCGGCACGACAGCGGGCGGCTTCGCATCGGTCAGGGAATAGAGGTTCGGCCGCTGCTGATCGCCGATCACCAGGATGTCGCGGAATCCCGCCGTGGCGACGAAGGCGACCTTTGCGCCGTTGCGGGTCAGAAAGGCATTGGTGCCAACAGTAAAGCCATGGACGAAGAGATCGATATCGCCGGGCTGCAGCC
>DATKFM010000350.1:0-8495 GCA_035544395.1 Verrucomicrobiia bacterium | reverse complement strand
AACGTGCTTATCGTTGTCGTTGATCTTCACATCAATGTCGGTATCGATGTTGGTTTCTTTGTTGGTCAACTTGATGTCGTCAACGACGACGTTGTCGTCATTGTCGTTGCCCACAACGGCGTTGTCGTTGTTGTCGTTCTTATTGCCGCTGAGCAGGTCGTTGTTGTTCACGTCGAGGCCGCCCGCGAACGCCTGGCTCGAAAGAGCAAGAGCGAACACGGAGGCGGCCAGCAGAAGCGATTTCTTCATTAGTGCCTCCAAATCAGAAAGTTATCGGTCCGTCTCGGACCAGAGTAGTTCCCCACACTCGGGGAGGGCGTTTTAAGCCGACCCCAACGAGGCGCGACACAGATGTGGCGCACTTCGTCGAACAGTCATAAGCAAGTAGCGTGCCAAGTCCGATTCTGGCCCTGTGTGACGCTGTAATACTGGGGATGTGGCAGGAAAAGGGCCGGATTCCCTAGCTTTTCTTGGTTAACGTAAGTGGCAGAAGCCGTTTACTTTTCTGCCAGGTGTCACAAGGGAATGTACTTCCGGAGGCTGGAAATCGGCGCCATATGCTGTGGGTAAGTTCTTGATTTCACTTCAACTCTTTGAAAATGAACAAATTTTAAGAAAAGTCTCGACAGATGGGGCCGTGGCAAATTTAGTGAATCAAGTGTATCGATCTGTGACACACCCCCGGCTATTGGATGCTATGTAATAGGAAATAGATAAATTTTATCAACCGTTTAAGTGCAAAAACGCCATTGTGTATCGGAGGCTTACATAGGCGCTGTTTTTGGAGCTTTTCGGTGAGACTTCAGCCAATCCGGAGTTCGGCCAGCTCCGGCGTGAACTCCTCCCTCGCCGGACCCGAAGGATCCCAGCCGAAGCAGACTCGAAGACCGCCGCCCCTGCTCAGCGGCGGGCGAATCCAAACGCCCGATGGGCCCCCATCTCGTCCCAAAGCACAACGGGACTGCCGGCCGCCGGCGGCTGGAGTTGAACTCCCCGCCGATGACCCGAGATCGGTGCTGCTACACGCGCTATCTTCTTAGTCTTTAATATCTTCTGGCCCGATTTGGCTTTACCGGCCTTGGCCGCTAACTGCGGCCGCGGTCGCGCCTTCGGACCCCTTCCCTGCATTTTGGCCATCTGCCCCATAGCCCTATTTCGACCCAATATGACACCGCTGCTTTGGCTCGGCGGCGATCGCGGGGTGGAGCGGAATTGCGACCTGAAACACTCATTTTAGCTTTCCGACACCCACTGGACTTCACGTCTTCTTCGATCTTTTGCCGCCAAGCCTTTGATCAATTGTCATCTGCAACGGCTCAGCAATGGTTAATCATGCAAGATTCGCGCCAAACTGATTCGCCTAATGTCAAGAATCAACCGACGGCTTATTATGGCGCCCACGAGCGGCGCTTGACGTGAGCGAGGCGGCAGCGGTCCACTGCCCATGCCGCAGGGTTGGCAGAAAGGCGAGCCGGCTACCGATCGATGCTTCAGAGCTGGGCCATCATCCTGCTGTCCATCGGCTATCTGGGCCTGCTGTTCGTCATCGCCCAGATCGGAGACGCCTATGCTGCCCGCTGGCGCGGCGGCCGGATTGAACGGCTGGTCTATGGCCTGGCCCTGGCGATCTACTGCACCTCCTGGACGTTCTATGGATCGGTGGGACGGGCGGCCACCCAGGGGCTCGACTTCTTCCTCATATACGCCGGCCCGATCCTGGTGATCACGCTGGGCGCGCCGATCCTCACCAAGCTTATCGCCGTCGCCAAGCGGCAGAACTCCACCTCCATCGCCGATTTCCTGGCCTCGCGCTATGGCCGCAGCCGCTCCGTCGGCGCCATCGTCACCTGCATCGCCGTCATCGGCGTGGTGCCTTATATAGCGCTGCAGCTGAAGGCGGTCTCCGCCAGCTTCACGGTCATGACCTCGGCGGTCGATGGCGGCGCGGGAGTGCACCCGCCCCTGTTCTTCGACACCGCCTTCCTGGTCGCCGTCACCATGGCCGCATTTACGATCCTATTCGGCCTGCGCACCGTGGAGGCGGCGGTGCATCACCGCGGCCTGATGATGGCCATCGCCTTCGAGTCCGTGGTCAAGCTTATCGCGCTTCTGGCGGTCGGCTATTTCGTCACCTACCAGATGGCTGGCGGACCAGATGCGCTGATGGCGCGGTTGCAACAATCGCCGGAGCTGACGCAGCAGATCGTCGGCCCGACGCCCGGGTTGAACTGGCTTGCGATCACCATCCTGTCCGGTGCGGCATTCCTGTGCCTGCCGCGGCAATTCCATGTCGGCGTTGTCGAGTATGGCGCCGCCGGCGGCCAGCGCACGGCGCGCTGGATGTTTCCGATCTATCTGATCGCCATCAACCTGTTCGTGGTGCCGATCGCCGCGGTCGGCCTGATGACTCCGGCGGCCGGCACCAACGCCGACCTCTATGTCGTCAGCCTGCCGCTGGCGGCGGGCAGCCACGGGCTCGCCGTTTTCGCCTTCATCGGCGGCCTGTCGGCGGCGACCAGCATGGTGATCGTCGCCTGCTTCGCACTCAGCGTCATGATCGGCAACGAACTGGTGACGCCTGTGCTGTTGCGATCGAAACTGGCGCTGCATCGAGACATCGGTGGAATCGTGCTCAATGTGCGGCATGTCGCCGTCGTCGGCATCCTCCTCTGCGCATATGGGTTTGAGCGTGCGTCCGCCCATCTGCTGCCGCTCGCCTCCATCGGTTTGATTTCGTTCTGCGCGGTCGCGCAATTCGTGCCGGCGTTGCTTTTCGGCGTCTTTTGGCGGCGCGCCCACCGCTATGGCGTCATCGCTGGCTTGCTCGGCGGATGCATGATCTGGGCCTGCCTGTTGCTGTTCCCGTTGCTCGGCGGTCCCCATGACTGGCTGGTGCGGTTCGGCGACCTGATCCGGGAAGCGGTCAGCGGCGTTCTCGGGCCATTGGACAGCCTGTCCCAGGCGGTGTTTGCCAGCCTATCGGTCAACATCTCGTTGCTGGTCGTGGTTTCGTACTTCGCCCGTCGCGCGGTCCGCGACATCACGCAGGCCGATGCCTTCGTCGGCGGCGAGCGAGCGACGGACATGATCGAGTCCGACCTGCCGACCGCCAAGGAGATCCGGGCGCTGGTCGCGCGGTTCGTCGGCGAAGAGCGGGCCCAGCAGGCCTTTGCCGAGGCGCCGAAGGATCCCGCCGAGCTGCTGGTCTTCGCCGAGCGGCTGCTCAGCGGGGCGATCGGCGCGGCGTCGGCGCATATTATGGTGCGATCCGACCGGCTGGCGCTCAATCTGTCGCGGCGCGAGGCGCGCGCCATGCTGGGCGAGGCTTCGGCGGCGATCCTGCAGAATGCCGAGCTGCTGCGCTCGACGCTGGATTCCGTCAGCCAGGGCATCGCCGTGTTCGATGAGAACCGCGGCCTGGCGGTGTGGAACGACCAGTTCCTGACGTTGGCCGGGCTCAGCCGTCAGAATGCGCGGGCGGGGGAGCCGATCGCCACGCTCAGTATCGAGGCCGGATTCGCGCTCGACGATCCGGCGCAGCCGAGCCAGCGGCTGCGGCTCGCCAGCGGGCGGACGCTGATGGTCAACCGCGACGCCATGCGCAATGGCGGCATGGTGATCACCCTGCGCGATGTCAGCGACGAAGAACGCGCCGCCGAAGCGATCCGCGACAGCGAAAGGCGCATCCGCATCTACACCGATAATGTGCCGGTGCTGATCGCCTACATCGATCGCGACGAGCGCTATCGGTTCACCAACCAGCCCTATCAGAAGGCGCTGAACCTGTCGTCGGCGGACCTGGAGGGGCGCAGCCTGATCGAGGTGTTGGGCGTCGAGCGCTATCACGAGCTAAAGCCGCATATCGACGCCGTGCTGCGCGGCGAACCGCAATCTTTCGAAATCAGCTTCCCCACCAACAACCAACGCATCGAAATCGCGCGCGGCACCTACATCCCGCATTTCGACGAGCGTGGCGAGGTGCTGGGCTTCTTCCTGCTGTATCAGGACATCACCGAGCCGAGGCGGGCCGAGCAGGAACTGCGCCAGGCGAAGGACCGGCTGGAAGAGCGAGTGCAGGAACGCACGGGCGAACTGGCGCGGCTGGTGCAGCAGCTTTCGGATGCGCGGCAGCAGGCGGAAGCGGCCAACCAGAGCAAGACCCGCTTCCTTGCCGCCGCCAGTCACGATCTGCTGCAGCCGCTGCACGCCGCGCGGCTGTTCTCGGCGGCGCTGCTGGAGCGCCGGCCGACCGACGACATCGTCGCCAAGGTGGATCGCAGCCTGGTTGCTGTCGAGGCGATCCTGGATGCGCTGCTGGATATCGCCAAGCTGGATGCCGGCGCGGTAAAGCCGAATTTGGGCGCGGTGCCGCTCGGGCCGCTGCTGGCCTCGCTGCCGGATTCTTTCGCCTCTATCGCCGAGCGCAATGGCGTCGAGCTGCGCATCGTGCCGACCTCGCTGGCGATCACGACCGATCCGCAGCTCTTGCGGCGCGTGCTGCAAAACCTGGTGGCCAACGCGGTGCGCTATGCGCCGAGCATCGACGGCCGCAAGGCCAAGGTGCTGGTGGGTTGCCGCCGGCGCCACGGTCAGGCGGTGCTGGAAGTCTGGGACAACGGCCCCGGCATTCCCGCCGACAAGCAGCCGCTGATCTTCAAGGAGTTCGTGCGCCTGCCGCAGAACCTGCCGGCGACGCAGGAGCGCGGCCTCGGGCTGGGGCTGGCGATCGTCGACCGGATCGCCCGCATGCTCGGCCACGGCATCAACGTGCAGTCCGAGCCGGGCCGCGGTTCCTGTTTCAGCGTGGCGATTCCGATCGCCCGGGAGCGGGTGGCACCGGCGACGCCGCGGCGCGAGCGGGTGGCGATCCGCCAGCCGGCGGCCCTGGCGGTGCTGGTGGTCGACAACGAGGCCAGCGTGCAGGACGGCATGCGCACGCTGCTGCAGGGCTGGGGTTGCCGCGTCGTCTGCGCTGCCAGCCTCTCAGAAGCGCTGAGTGCTCTCTCCGCCCAGAAGTTGGCGCCGGATGTGGCGCTGGTGGATCTGCAATTGGATGATGGGCTCGACGGCTTTGCCGTGGTGGCGGCGCTGCGCGCCGCGTTCGGCGCGGATTTGCCGGCCGCTTTGATTTCCGCGGACCGCAGCGACGGCGTGCGCGCCACCGCGCGCGAACAGGGCATCGTGCCGATGCCGAAGCCGGTGCGGATCGCGGCCCTGCGCGCGCTCCTGGCGCAATGCCGGCCGCGCACGCCGGCGCTAGCTCCGAAAGAGGTCGATGTCAGCGCTCGGCGCGCATGAAGCGGCGCGCCAGCATCGCCGCCTGAACCCGGGTCGCGACGCCCAGCTTGCGGAAAATCTCGGTGATGTGGTCCTTCACCGTCTGCTCGCCGATGGCCAGCTCGAAGGCAATCTGTTTGTTCAACTTGCCGTCGCAGATCAGCGACAGCACGCGGAGCTGCTGCGCCGACAGCTTCGCCAGCCGTTCGGTGATGTCCTTCGCCCCGCCATCCAGATGGGCGTGATGGGCTTCGGCCGGCAGCCAGACTTCGCCACCCACCACCGTGCGCAAGGCCTCGCCGATCACTTCCAGCGATGCGGATTTCGGCAGGAAGCCGGAGGCGCCCAGTTCCACCACCTGGAGCATGGTCTCCGGCTCGCGCGCCGCCGAGACAATCACCACGGGCACACCCGGATAATCCTTGCGCAGAGACACGAGCCCCTCGAAGCCGTTCATCCCCGGCATGTCCAGGTCCAGCAGCACCAGGTCGATCTGCGGGCGGCCGCCGAGGACGTCGCGGCATTGCCGGTAGTCGCCGGCCTCCAGGATCTCGGAGACGCCCAGGGATTGCCGCACCGCCTGGGCCAGGGCGCCGCGGACCAGCGGATGGTCGTCGGCGATCAGCACCGTATGGCCGGCCTGGTCGAACAGAGGGTTCGGCTGCGACATGGCGCCGGACTCTAGCGGCAGCCAAGGCAAACGCCAAACAGGGCCCTTGGCACGCGATATTGCGATCAGTTCAGTACAGGAAAGCTCACGACTTCGGCACCTCCAGGCGCGCCACAAACGCCGGGTGAGCGCCGTCACGGCAGCGTGCGGGCCGGTAGAATCCGCCAACCCGCTATGGTAGCTTCGCGCCGCAACCACAGGGGAAAGCTGGCAATGCCAATCACCGGGGCTCGCAGCGACTGGACCGACGGCTATATCGCCGATATCGCCTACACCGACGGATATTACGTGGAGCTGGCGCCGGTCCACCTTAACTATGTGGCGCTTCTTAATAACTGCACGCCACGGCCGATCGACCGCCCGTTCAACTATCTGGAACTGGGTTGCGGCAACGGCCATACGGTGACTCTGCTCGCGGCCGCGTATCCCCAGGCCAAGTTCTATGGCGTCGACATCAATCCGGCCCATGTGGCCACGGCGCGCCGCTGGGCCGAGCAGGGCAAGCTGGAGAACCTGACGATCCTCGAGGCCAGCTTCCAGGAACTGGCCACAATGGATCTGCCGGAGTTCGACTTCGTCACCTTCCACGGCATTTACAGTTGGATCAGCGAAGCCAACCGCAAAGCCATGCTGGACGTGATGGCGCGGCGGCTGCTCCCGGGCGGACTGGTCTATAACAGTTACAACTGCCAGCCAGGCTGGGCGAGCCAGGGGCCGCTGCAGAGGCTGATGCTGGAGATCGGCCACGAAGTTCCCGGCGACTCCCTGACCAAGGCAGGCGGCGCCATCGACTTCCTGCAGAAGTTGACTACGGCGGATTGCCGCTACCTGCAGGCCAACCAGGGCGCGGCCGAGCTGATTAAGAAAATCGCCACCAACGCCCGCAGCTATGTGGCCCACGAATATCTGAACGAGGAATGGCATCCCTTCTATTGCCTGGACGTGTTTCGGGAGATGGGGATGGCGAAGCTGTCCTATGTCGGCTCGGCGACGATCACGGAGAACCATCCGGGCCTGCTGTTCGGCAAGAATGCGCGGCCGGTGTTCGACTCCCAGCCCACGAAGGAACGCAAGCAGCTGGTGCAGGATTTCCTGATCAACCAGCGCTTCCGCCGGGACGTCTATGTGAAGGGCCTGTCGACGATGTCGGCGGCGGAGTCGCGCAACAAGCTGCGGGACATGTCGGTCGGCCTGGTGAAATCGCCGGCTAGCGTCACCTACACCGCAAAGTGCAATGCCGGCGAAGTGAAGTTCGACAACGAGCTGTCGCGGGCGATCATCGAAGTGCTGAGCAAGGGCGCCATGACTGTCGGCGAGTTGGCCGCGCAGCCGGAGGTGAACAAGACTCCGGAAGCGCGGGTGCAGAGCATGGTGCATACGCTGATCGCCGCCAGCCAGATCCTGCCTTTCGCCACGCCCGCGACGAAGGGCGGCAAGCAGACCGGTAAGTTGACCCTGCCCTCCGCGCTCAACCGCTATGTGGTGAGCACCGCCACCGAGCCAGCGGCGCGCGGCACGCTCGCCTCCACCATCTCCGGCCGCGGCATCCATGTCGGCCTCACCGACCGCTGCTTCACGCAGGAGGTGGTCAACAGCCATGCAGCGAGTGCGCCGGAAGCGGTGTGGGCGCTGCTGGAAAAGCGCGGCATCAATGTGAAGCGCGGCGACGAAGTGCTGAAAGGCAAGGAGGCCAATTTGGCCGAGCTGCAGAAGGAATTTGACACCTACAAGTCGAAGACCCTGCCGCTGCTGATGCAGCTCGGGATCATCGAGGCGCGGTAGGATCGTTCGACGACGAGAAGTAGCCCGAAAATCTAACTTACATAGCCCGCACTAACTGCCTTAACTCTTTAAGGAATTGTTCAGGGCGTTGGTTCAGATTCGTGCCAGTTCACGGATGCCCGTGGAGGCACGGTATGACCATCATCGCTGTGATTTTGGCGGCGGCCGGCGCAGTATGCTCGGTGTTCGCGTCGCGTGCGGTGGCGGTGCTGCTGTTCGTCGGCGCGGCCTTTTTCCTGCTGGTGCCGAACATGAACCCGGGCGGCACTTCCGGCGGGCCGCCCGGCTTTTCGGTCGCGGCATTTCCGTCCGAGGCGCCGGGAGCCCGCTTCAAAGGACCCAATGGCAAGCGGCTCAGCCTGGAGGATTTCCGCGGCCGCGTGGTGCTGCTGAACATCTGGGCCACCTGGTGCGGCCCCTGCCGTTCGGAGATGCCGTCGCTTGATCGGCTGCAAGCCCTCCATGGCGCCGACGGCCTGGATGTGATTGCAGTGTCCGTCGATCGCGAAGGCGCCGGCGTTGTCAGCGCCTACTATCGGAAGAGCGGCATCCGCAACCTCAAGCTCTATGTCGACAGTGACCAAGCCACCCTCTCCGCCTTCCGCCCGAATGGCATTCCCATGAGCGTGCTCATCGACCGCGAGGGCAATGTGGTAGGTGAGATAACGGGCGCCGCTCGGTGGGACTCTGCGGAGGCGACGGAGTTGGTGAAACGGTATTTGGCGGAGTGAGGGCGGCAGTGATTCTTTCGTGGCATATTCTCGGA
>DATKFM010000349.1:0-5768 GCA_035544395.1 Verrucomicrobiia bacterium | reverse complement strand
AGGATCGGCTGCACCTGCGCCCGCAGCGCCGGACGATCCACCAGCCGCAGCCAGCCACCCTGCAGCGGTTCGCGGCCGATGAAGATATTGGCGGCCACGTCAAGATTATCGAACAGGTTCAGTTCCTGATGCACGAAGGCGATGCCGCCGCCCATGGAATCGGCGATGGTCAGCGCGGCATGGTCGCGTTCGTCCAGGCGGATGCGGCCCTGGCTCGGCGCGATGACGCCGCCGAGGATTTTCATCAAGGTGGATTTGCCGGCGCCGTTTTCGCCGATCAGTCCGAGCACTTCGCCGCTGCCGATGGCGAGATCGACGCCTTCCAGGGCGATTACCCCCGGGTAGGTCTTGCCGATATCAGACAGTTCAAGCAGCGCGCCGGCCATGGATCGCGACCCGCATGTGAGATCCCGTGGGATTGCAGCAGAGACGAAGGTTCATCGCAAGGAAAAGGCCGGCACGGTCGCCCGTGCCGGCCCAAGGTGGGAGAATTTATCAGCCGCCGCCGGCGATGCGCGCCTTCAGCTCCGCCTCGAACGCATCGACATTGGATTTGTCGATGATCTTGGTCGGAATGATGATCAGCTTGTTCTCGGGCACGACCGACTTGTCGCCCTCGAGATACTTGGCCATCAGCAGCATGCCCTGATAGCCCCATTCATAGGGCTGCTGCACGACGGTGCCTTCGATGGTGCCTTCGCGCACGCCGCCCAGGGTGATCGGATCCTCGTCGAAGCCGATGACCTTGATCGAGCCGAGCTTGCCGGAGTCCTTCAGCACCTCGTAGATGCGCGGGGTGTTGTAGGAGTAGAAGCCGACCATGCAGGGGATGTCAGGATTGGCTGCCAGCGCGTCCTCGACATTCCGCTTGGCGCGGGTCTGGTCGATGTCGTCGCCGCGGACGTCGATCAGCTCGACCTTCGAGCCGGCCAGCGCCGCCTTCATGCCTTCGATGCGCTCCCGCGCATTGTCGGCGCCGGGCAGTCCGACGAAGCCGATGCACTTGCCGCCATCGGGCAACGCCTTGAGTGCGATTTCGCCGGCTTGCTTGCCGGCGTCGGTGTTGGAACTGCCGATATAGGCGATGCGGTTGGTATCCGGCGCATCGCTATCGGTTGTGAACAGCGGCACCTGGCCGCCGATGCGGTTCAGCGCTTCGGTGGAGGTCTTGGGATCCACGGCGCTGACCATGATGGCATCGGCACCCGCCGCCACCAGATCGTCCATCAGCCGCTGCTGAATCGCCGCCGCGGCCTGCTCCGGATACTTAAGCTGCATGTCATAGTTTGGCAGCTCGCCCTGGGCCTTCTTGACGCCCGCTTCCGCGAGCTTCCAGAAATCCGAGGCGCCGTTGACCACGAACACCAGCGTCTTCTTGTCTTGTGCCGAGACACTGGCGCCGATCGCCAATGCCAATACCGCGGCCATGGCGGTCAGACAGATTTTCTTCATCAAAGACCTCCCTTCGCGTTGCGGCCGGCAGCGGCCATCGGCCGTGCCGGCTCATTTGTCAGATAAATCCGACAAAACCCTAGCCAGCGTGCAAGGCCCCGTCAATGTTCGGCGCGCATTGCCCGTCCAGGTAGTCCCGCACTGCAGCAAATTAGCGTTTGCGAGCCCGTCGAGGGGGCGGCCAGGCACCGCCTACCAATCCAGATCGACGGCCTCGGTCAGGAACTGCATCAGGGGCGCCTTGGCCCGGCAGGCCTCGGCGCAATGGGTCAGGAAACGCGGGCTGCAGACCTCCGCCTCGCTGAACGCGGCATGGGAAAAGTGGCTCTTGCGCTTGAGGTCGTCGACGAAGGGATGGGCGGGATCATAGCCCTGGGGCGGCCGGGTCAGCCCGTCGCCCTCGATGTCCCTGACCTTGCGTTTCACCTTGCGCCAGCCCTCCGCGTCATAGGCGATGGCGTCCCGCACCTGCTTCAACGCATGGGCCTCCGGCAACCAGATGCCGCCGCCGATGAAGCATTCGCCGGGCTCCAGATGGAAATAGAATCCGGGCGCATGCACGTCCCGGGTCGCGTGGCTGTGGCGGAAATGGGCCGAGGCGTGGGTCTTGTACGGCGTCTTGTCCCGGGAAAACCGCGTATCGCGATAGACCCGGAACATCGAGCCGCCCACCGGCTTCGGATCGGCAATGAAGTTCTTGGAAATCTTGCGCAACGGCTCGGCGAAATCGGCGATGAAGCGCAGCATCGGCTGCTGCACATCGGCGATGTAGCGCTCCTTGTTGGCCTGGAACCAGGCGCGCTCGTTATTGCGCTTGAGGGCGCGGAGGAAAGTGAAGAGGCGGGGCGAGAAGTGCGATGTTGCGGGCATGGGCGAAAACCTAATCGACGCCCCGCAGGTCGACAAACCGAAACTCCCGGCCGCAATCGTCCTTCGTCAGATGGTACTGTCGTAGGCAATGGCGACGACTTCGATCGCCTCCGGCCCCGCCGGCGTGCGCACTTTCACGCTGTCGCCGACGCCGGCGCGCATCAGGGCGCGGGCGATCGGCGAGACCCAGCTGATCTGGCCTTTCTCGAAATCCGCTTCGTCGACGCCGACGATCTTGACGGTGAGTTCATCGCCCTGTGCCGTCGCGTAGGTCACCGTGGCGCCGAAGAAGACCTTGTCGCGGTTGGTCTGCTGTGCGGGATCGACGACCTTCGAAGCCTCCAGCCGCTTGCGCAGAAAGCGGATGCGCCGGTCGATCTCCCGCAGCCGACGCTTGCCATAGATATAGTCGCCATTCTCCGACCGGTCGCCATTCCCGGCCGCCCAGGACACGACTTCGACGATCTTCGGACGTTCGACGCGGCTGAGCTGCCTGAGTTCTTCGTCCAGGCGGCGGAATCCCGCCGGCGTCATGTAATTGGGCGAGCCCGCCGGCAAGGGGGCGAGTTCGTCCTCGCCATCGCTGTCATCAGACTCTGCGTTGCCCGGCATGACTTGTTCGGTTGGACCGGCGATGGCGATTGCAGACTACGCCGCCGTGCCGCCCACGGTTATCGCGTCGATCTTCAGAGTCGGCTGGCCGACGCCCACGGGCACGCCCTGGCCTTCCTTGCCGCAGGTGCCGATGCCGGGGTCGAGTGCCAGGTCGTTGCCGATCATCGATACCTTGGTCAGCACGTCGGGGCCGTTGCCGATCAGGGTCGCGCCCTTCACCGCCGGGCCGATCTTGCCGTCCTCGATCTTGTAGGCCTCGGTGCAGGAGAACACGAACTTGCCGTTGGTGATATCAACCTGGCCGCCGCCGAAATTCACGGCATAAAGGCCCTTCTTCACCGAGCCCAGGATCTCCTTCGGGTCATGGCTGCCGGCCATCATGTAGGTGTTGCGCATGCGCGGCATCGGAATATGGGCGAAGCTCTGCCGCCGGCCGTTGCCGGTGGACTTGGTGCCCATCAACCGCGCGTTCTGCCGGTCCTGCATGAAGCCGACGAGGACGCCGTCTTCGATCAACGTGGTGTTCTGGGTCGGCGTGCCCTCGTCATCGACGGTGAGGGAGCCGCGGCGGTCCTGCAGCGTGCCGTCATCCACCACAGTGACGCCCTTGGACGCCACCCGTTGGCCCATCAGGCCGGCGAAGGCCGAGGTCTTCTTCCTGTTGAAGTCGCCCTCCAACCCATGGCCGATCGCCTCATGGAGCAGGATGCCCGGCCAGCCGGAGCCCAGCACCACGGTCATTTCGCCGGCGGGCGCGGGAACGGAAGTGAGATTGACGAGCGCCTGGCGCAGCGCCTCGTCGACCGCGCCCCGCCAGGTTTCGGGCTGCAGATAGACGCTATAGCCGGTGCGGCCGCCGGTGCCGTGGCTGCCGGTCTCCTGCCGGTCGCCGTCGCCCACCATGATAGAGACGCTGAGCCGCACCAGCGGCCGGACATCCGCGACCCGCAACCCGTCGGGGCGGATGATCTGCACCGCCTGCCAGACGCCCGAAAGAGACGCCATCACTTGGCGCACCCGGCTGTCCTTCGACCGGGCATAGGCATCCATGTCGGTCAGCAGTTTCACCTTCTGCTCGAAAGGCGCCTCTGCCAGCGGATTGACGTCGGTATAGAGTGACCGGTTGGTGCCCTGCGGCCCCACATCCAGCTTGCCGCCACGGCCGGCATGCACCGCCTTCACCGTTTCCGCCGCGCGCTTGATCGCCGCCTCGCTGAGTTCGCTGGCATGGGCATAGCCGGCCGCCTCGCCCGCGATGGAGCGCAGGCCGAATCCGTGGGAGCTGTCGAAGCTGGCGCTTTTCAGCCGCCCGTCATCGAAGGCCAGGGACTCCGATTGGCTGTACTCCAGGAACAGCTCGCCATCGTCGGCGCCCTTCAGGGCGTCGCCAACGATGCCCTCGACCCGGCCGCGATCCAGGCCGGCGCGGGTGAAGAACAGGTCGTCGGTGCGGGCAAGATCGCTCATGGGCTGCTCCTCAGGGGGCAAAATAAGGTTGGGACGCCGAATCGGAGGGCGTATGTACATCATATAGAGCGTCACCGCGCTTCCTGCATCACCCTGCCGGCGATCAAACCGGTGGCTGGCCCGGCGGTGACGGATGTGCGATGCGACAGAGTGCCGCATAAATGCTCTAACTCCACGCCCGGATTGGCTTTTTGGGCTAGATAGGCGCTGCGGCAATGGGCCTGGGCCGGCGGCCCCGGACTCTTGTTAGGATAGGTTCACCGGTGTAGCTTCCGGGCCGCGCGTCGCAGCGTTTGTCGCCGGAAGGGGCGGGGCAAGCGTGGATCAGAGGGAAGTCGGGCGGCGTCCCAGTCAAAGCGGAGCAAAGATGTCAGTGGCAAGTCGTAGGGCCTTTTGGGCGGCGCTGTGCGCCGTTGCAGTCGCAGCCGTCGGGCTGATCGGGGTGGCGTCCGTTGCTTGGGCGGCCCATCCGGAACCCTGGCAGATGGGATTCCAGCCGCCGGCCTCGCCGGTCATGGAAGAGATCGAGAATTTTCACGACGAACTGCTGGTGATCATCACCGTGATCACGGCCTTCGTTCTGGGCCTCCTGCTTTATGTCATGTGGCGCTTCAGCGAGAAGCGTAACCCGACGCCATCGAAGACCACCCATAACACGGTGATCGAGGTGGTCTGGACGGTCGTGCCGGTCCTGATCCTCGTCTACATCGCCTTCAAATCCTTCCCGCTGTTGTATTTCACCGACGTGACGCCGGAACCCGACATGACCATCAAGGCGACCGGCCATCAGTGGTTCTGGTCGTATGAGTATCCGGACAATGGCAACTTCACTTTCGACGCCTACATGATCCAGGACGCCGACATCGATGCGTCGAAGGGCCAGTACCGGCTTCTGGAAGCGGACAACCAGGTGGTCGTTCCGATCGATGCCACGGTCAAGGTGCTGCTCGCTGCCGAGGACGTCATCCATGCCTTCGCCATGCCGGCCTTCGGCGTGAAGGAAGATGCGGTGCCCGGCCGCCTCAACGAGACCTGGTTCAAGGCGACCAAGGAAGGCGTCTACTACGGCCAGTGCTCGGAACTGTGCGGCAAGGACCACGCGTTCATGCCGATCGCCGTGCGCGTGGTGAGCGAGCAGGCCTTCAATACCTGGCTCGCCGACGCGAAGAAGAAATACGGCAGCCTGCCGGATACCAGCAAGTTCGCGGAAGCGACCGGCCGCTGAGGCGGTTCAGGCAATTCGGGGCGACAGGACCAGACGGTTCGAGGGACGAAGACTATGGCAACTTCAACGGCACATCACGGCGACCACGCCCATCACGAAGACCACGGGACGCCGACCGGATGGCGCAGGTTCGTCTATT
>DATKFM010000348.1:0-4380 GCA_035544395.1 Verrucomicrobiia bacterium | reverse complement strand
CGACCGGACGGTCCTCACTTGCGGCCGAGTGTCCGCTTTTGACCCGAAGCGGTCATGAGCCTTGATAGACTCTCGATCGAGCGGTCCGTACAATCCGGCCTGCTGCGTTCTCTAACAGAAGGCAGAGCTAATGGCCGAAGAGCGCACCCAGCGCCGCCTTGCTGCCATACTGGCCGCCGATGTGGTCGGCTACAGCCGCTTGATGGAGGCCAATGAGGCGGGGGCACTGGCAGCCTTGAAGGTATGGCGCCGCGACGTGTTGGACCCGCTGGCCGTCAAACACCAGGGCCGCGTTTTCGGGACGGCTGGCAATTGCTTTCTCGCGGAGTTTGGCAGCGCCGTTAGTGCGGTGCAATGTGCCATGGATCTGCAGCATGCCATGGCTACCGCCAATGGCGATCAGCCCGAAGGCAGCCGCATCGCGATCTGCATCGGCGTCGACTTCGGCGCTGTTGTGGTCGATGGTACAGATCTATATGGCACCTGCATTCACAGCGCCGCCCGCCTCGGAGCCATAGCCGACCCTGGTGGCATACTTATATCCGGCACCGTCCATGATATCGTCGGAACCCAAGTCAAGACCGACTTTGAGGCTCTCGAGGCGCTAAGCCTTATGAACCTCGCCGAGCCTGTGCAAATCTATCGAACGAGTGGGACACCGGCAGTGCCATGGCGACGTTCAGATCGGTAGCCGACTAATCTTCCATTGCCCTATTGGCCCCGCCGACGCTGTCGGTGGGTACTCGCAATGCATGTTGTGTTGAAAGGCCTGGATAGAGTGCGGAATCAAAGGGGATATTGACTCTCATTCTAAGCAAAGGGCACGGCCGGCCAGCGACAATGACGGTGGACCATTTGAGCGTGCGGCGCTCATGGTTACTCCGCTAATGGCACTAAGCGGCATCTTTGAGCAGGTTCGCTACTCGCCCGCTATGAGGTGGGAAGCGGACATTCCGTCGACGGTTCAATGTACCATTTATGAGTGCAGGTCTTAGTTCAGGAACGGCTCCAACTGGTCCATCGCCTTCGACAGGCGGTCGGTGCTGGCGGCGAAGCAGAGCCGCAGATGCCCCTCGCCGCCGGGGCCGAAGGCGCTGCCGGGGGCGAGGCCGACCTTCGCCTCATGCACCAGCCTCTTGGCGAATTCGAGGGAGTCGGTCATGCCCTGCACGCCGAACATGACATAGAAGGCGGCTTCCGGCCGCGACATCTCCACCCGCCGCATGCCGCCCAGCCGCTGCACCACCAGATCGCGGCTGGCGCGGTAGCGCTCCACCAGTTCGGCGATGAAAGGCTCGCCCTGCCGCAGCGCCGCGACGCAGCCGGCCTGCAGGAAGGGCTGGCCGCCGCTGGTGTTGAACTCGATCAGCCGGTCGACCACATGGGTCAGCTTCGGCGGCATCACCATCCAGCCGATGCGCCAGCCGGTCATGGCCCAGCTCTTGGAGAAGCTGTTGACCACGATGACGGGATCGTCGGGATTGGCGATCTCCAGGAATGACGGCGCCGCCTTGCGGCCATCAGGCTTGTCATAGATCAGCCGGGCATAGACTTCGTCGGCCAGGATCCAGAGTCCTTTGCGGCGGGCGAAATCCAGCACCGCCTGCTGCTCCGCGCGGGTCATGGTCCAGCCGGTCGGATTGCCGGGCGACGCCATGTAGAGGACCCGGGTGCGCTCGTCGCAGAGGGCGAACATCTTGTCCATGTCGAGATGCCAGCCATCGTTGCGCCGCTCCAGCGGCATGTGGCGCACCTGGCCGCCCATGATCTCCACCGTCGCGAAAATGTTCGGCCAGATCGGCGTGACGACGACCGCATTGTCGCCGGGACCAAGGATCGATTCGATCGCCAGCATCATCGCATTCATGCCGGCGCTGGTGACCGCCAGGCGATCGTCGCGCAAGGTGATGCCGTAGATGTCGCGGTGATAGTCGATCAGCGCCTGTCGCAATTCGGCGATGCCGCGCTTATAGGTATAGAAAGTATTGCCGCTCTTGAGGGACGCCGCGGCAGCATCGCAGATGAAAGCCGGCGTCGGCAGATCGCCCTCGCCGACCCAGAGGCCGATAACGTCGGGCACTTCGAAGCCCAGCTTCCAGACCTGGACGATGCGGGAATCCTCCAGCGCGTCGATCTCGGGGCGGATGCGAAGGGTGGGAGTCTTGTCGGGCATGGATCGGAATCCGTTAATGTCTGATGGGTGTCAGGCCGCGTTGTCGCCATAGGCGGGTTTGCCGGGCGCCGTCACCGGCGCCGTCCTGCGGGCGAGCACCAGGAGATTTCCGGCGAGCACCAGCACCACGCCCATCGCCGCCAGCCAGGTCCAGGTGAAGCCTTCCAGCCAGGTGGAGACGGCGAGCGCCACCACCGGGAACAAGACGCTGGTATAGGCGGCGCGGTCGGCGCCGAGCCGCTGCAGAATCGTCAGATACGAGCCGAAGCCGATCACCGACGCGAACAGCGCGAGATAGAACAGAGAAATGAGATAGCCGGCATTGGTGGCGAAGCTGAAGGGAATACCGCGCACCAGGACCAGCAGCAGGACAAACAGCGTGCCGTAGGCCATGCCGATCGTGTTGCCCTCGACGATGGGAATGCCCGCCTGCTTGTGGCGCACCGTCACCATGTTGCCAAGCGACGCGGCATAGGTGCCGAGCAGCGACAAGACCAGACCGAGCACCGCTGCGCTGGAAAAATCCGCACCGCCGATCTCCGGCCAGAAGATCAGGCAGATGCCGCCGATGCCCATGGCCGCCGCCAGCACTGCGCGGCCGGTGATCGGCTGGCGGAAGAACAGCGCGCCATTCACCAGGTTCATCACGATCAGCGTCGAGAAGCAGACCGCCAGCAGGGCGCTGATCAGATAGGCCGCCGCCCAATAGAACAGCACATAGTTGATGCCGAAGAGGAAAAATCCCTGCGCCGCCATGAACAGATGATTGCGGCGCGAGAAGCGTAGTGAGCGGCCCGTGATCAGGCAGTAGCCGACGAGCATCGCCGTCGCCAGCGCGAAGCGGTAGAGGATCGCCAGCTCGAAGGGAATCACGATCTGGTATTCCATCGCATACCAGGACGTGCCCCAGATGAGCACGGTGACGATATAGAGAATAGAAGTTGGGAGGCGCATCTGCATCTCGCTCGCGCCGCGACTCTAGCGATCCGCTGCGATTTTGCCAGCGCCAGACTGCGCATGACGCCTATGCGTCAGCCGTTTCGGCTATCTTGTCTCCATACAATCAGCGCTTGAAGGTCTTCCACTTCGCCGTGCCGAGCGCCTCGCCATATACCGGGTCTTTCGCGGCGCGCCGCAGATGCAGCCGCAGATAGGCCGGCAGCCGCTGGGGATTGGCTTCGCGATAGACATCAAGCGGCTGCAGCAGCTTGCCTTGCGCCGAAAGCATCTCGTCGGCCAGCGCCACCAGCCGGCGGTTGGGCCAGGGCTTGTTGGTCACCTGCAGCAATTCGCCGAACGCCGCTTCCGCCGCATCAATGCCATGGCGATGGAGCAGCGCCAGATAGGCGATCGCCGTGCTGCGGCTGGCGCCGGCATGGCAATGAACGAAGAGCCGCACCGGTCCGCTCCGCGCCGCTCCGTAGCTGCGGCCGATGAAATCCCAGATCTTCTCCACATGGGGGACCTGCGGTCCGTGCTCCAAGATCGATTCCCGGTCCAGGAAACGCAGCAGCATCGCCTCCCGCTCATCGGGCGCATGGCCATATGCGGCCGGCTCCGGCGTATCCGGATCGAGGATGCCGATGAGATGGGTGGGCCGGAATATCGGGATGTCCTGGGCAATCGTGTGCAGGCCGCCGACCTTGATCTTCACGGGATGACTCATGGGCGGGCATCCTCCGCCAGGCGTTCGGCGATCGCCGGCATCGACTCCGCCGGCACATTGGCGAAGGCGAAGCGGAGGAATTCCTCCTGTCCGCCACCGAACATGCTGCCGGGCAGGCAGAGGATGTTCTGTTTGTCGGCCAGTCGCCGCGCCACCTGGGCCGCCGATAGATTGCGGTGGGGATGGCGGAGATAGGCGAAGTAGGCGCCGCTGCTGATCAGCTCATAACCGAGATCGTTGCGCTTCAAGGCCTGGCGCAGCACCGCCAGCCGGTCGCGCATCAGCTTGGTGTTGCCGCGCCGCCATTCGTCCAGCGACCGCAACCCTTCCAGCGCTGCCGCCTGGCCGATGCGGGGTGCGCAGATGGCGACCGTGTCCATCGCCTTGGCGATCTCAGCATTGAGATGCGGCCCGGCGACGATGGCCCCGACCCGGTAGCCGGTGAGGCAGAACACTTTCGAGAAGCTGTAGAGATGCACCAGCGTGTCGCGCCAGTCCGCATCGCCGAACAAATCGTGGGGCGCGCCATCGGCCGGCAGGA
>DATKFM010000347.1:0-29281 GCA_035544395.1 Verrucomicrobiia bacterium | reverse complement strand
ACCGCGTCGACGATGTTCTGACCGAGGCCCTGAACGGCTTCGGCGCCGCCCATGGTGACATCGTCAAGGTGCATCACGATCCCGCCTTCGTCACCCGCGCCAAGCCGACCCGGTCCGGCAAGGTGGCGCTGATTTCCGGCGGCGGCGCGGGTCATGAGCCTCTCCATGCCGGTCTGGTGGGCGTCGGCATGCTGGACGCCGCCTGCCCCGGCCAGGTCTTCACCTCGCCCACGCCCGACCAGATGGCGGCCGCGGCCCAGGCCGTGGATTCCGGCGCCGGCGTGCTCTTCATCGTCAAGAATTACGAGGGCGATGTCATGAACTTCGAGATGGCGACCGAGATTCTCGAGGGCAAGCACGCCACTGTGGTCACCAACGACGACGTGGCCGTGGAGAACTCCACCTACACCACCGGTCGCCGCGGCGTGGCCGGCACCGTGGTGGTGGAGAAGATGGTGGGCGCCGCCGCCGAGCAGGGCCAGCCGCTGGCAGCGCTGAAGGCCCTGGGCGACATGGTGAACGGCCGCACGCGATCCATGGGCGTCGCCCTCACCTCCTGCACCGTGCCCGCCGCCGGCAAGCCCACATTCAGCCTGGGCGAGGAAGAGATGGAGTTCGGCGTCGGCATCCATGGCGAGCCCGGTCGCCGCCGCGGCAAGCTGATGGCCGCCGGCGACATTGCCAATGAAATGGTCACCGCTATCGCCAAGGATCTTGCCGCGCCCGCGGGCAGCGAGGTGCTGCTGCTGGTCAACGGCTTCGGTGGCACGCCGTCGATGGAGCTGTACGTGATGTACGACGCCGCCAAGCGGCTGCTGGACGGCAAGGGCCTGAAGATCGCCCGCTCCCTGGTGGGCAACTATTGCACCTCCCTGGACATGGCCGGCTGTTCCCTGACGGTGACGGCGCTGGACGCCGACCTGCTGAAGCTCTGGGACGCTCCGGTGCATACGGCGGCCCTGCGTTGGTAGGTCTGCTGGACGGTACGCACCCAGCATTCAGCGCCGGTGCTTGGTCACGAACTTCAGCACCGCCTCGTTGAACGGCGTGGGGAATTCCCAGAGGAAGGCGGGGCCGCCCTTGGCGACCGCGACCTCGGCGCCGGGGATGAGGGAATGCAACTCCTTCGACAGGTTCATCGGGATGAGGATATCGTCGGCGCCCGCCAGCACCATCGCCGGGACCTTCAAGGACTTCAGCCGCGCGCGCGTGTCATGGACCTGGATCGCGTGCAGCTGGGCGAGGTAGACGTCCACCGGCTGATCCATGGCGGCCATCGCCGTTTCGAACTCATTCAGCATTGCCTGCTGGTTGTGGAAGAAATCCTGTGTGAATGCCCAGAGGGTCACGTCGCGCATGACCGTCGGCACGCCCATCGCAGGAGCCATGTCCTGCCACAGCTTGAACATTCGCGAGCAAAACGGCCCCGGTGCGGCATAGGTGCAGCACAGAGTCAGGGAGCGAAGATCGCTGCCATAGGCGAGCGCGTACTCCTGCGAGATCATGCCGCCCATGGAGACGCCGACGAGATGAAAATCCTTGATCTTCAGATGATCCACGAGCGCTTTCGCATCCTGCGCCATCAAGGCGCTGGTGTAGGGCCCTTTCGGCCGGCCGGATTTGCCGATGCCGCGATTGTCGAATCGTAGGACGCGATAGCCCGCGGCCAGGAAATCCGGCATCTGGCCGAACCAGGTCGTCAGGTCGTCGGCAAGCCCGTTGATCAGGACGATCGTTTCCGGACCGTTTCCTTCGAGTTCATAGTTGATGTCGACAGCATTTGCTTTGACCATGGGCATGGCGAACTCCTTTGAGACACAATTCGATTCAGCGGATCATTTCACCGCCTCGCGGCGCGGGCCCATCAGGCCCTGGGGACGGATCACAAGTACCAGAACCACAATCGCAAGGCTGATCGCGCCCTGGTACGGCAAGGCTGCCGGCGGGAGATAGGCTGCCAGATAGATTTCGATCGCGCCCAGCAGCAGGCCGCCCCAGACGGCGCCCTGCAGGCTGCCGAGCCCTCCGAGCGTCGTGGCGACAAAGGCCTTCAGCACGGGGATCAGGCCCATCATCGGGTCGACCGACGACCGTTGCGCGATCCAGAGCACCGCCGCCGCGGCGGCCAGCAGGCCGGAGATTGCAAACGCCGTGGCAATCACCCAATTCGCGCGAATTCCCATTAGCCGTGTGACGTCGAAATTCTCGGCGGCCGCGCGCATGGCAAGGCCGAGCACCGTGCGCTTCAGGAACTGGTTGAGCGCCAGCAGCACGACCACGGCGACCACGACGGATATCAGGCGATTGACGCCGATGGCAATTCCGCCGAGATCGACAGTTGCCGTAAGAATTGCGGGCAATGGCACGATTTGCGGCCGCGTCGAAATGAAAAGCTGGAACGCAAGTTGCAGCAGCACCGCGACGGCGAAGCTGGTGAGCAGCATGGTAGCGCCGCTCGCGCCGCGAACCGGGCGAAAGGCGATGCGCTCGAGCGCCACCGCGGCAGCCATCGCCACGATCACCGACAGGGGCGCCGCGACCAAGAATGGCAATCCTGCAGCCGCCGCGAATACCAGCACGTAGCCGGTCAGAGTCATCAGCGCGCCATGGGCGAAATTGATCAACCCGAGGATGGAATAGACGACTGCCAGACCGATCGCCAGCAGCGCATAGATGCCGCCGAGGCTCAGCGCGTTACCGGTCTGCTCCAGGAAATAGCCCATCAGGCTGCAGTCTCCGGCGCCTTGCCCAGATAGGCATAGGCGACCTCTTCGGAGGCGCGCAACTCCGCGGCGCTGCCGCTCATCATGATCCGGCCATTGGTCATGACATAGGCGCGGTCGGCGATGTCGAGGGCCGCAACCGCGTCCTGTTCCACCAGCAGGATCGTCAGTCCGCGGGCCTTCAATCGCAGGATCAGGTCGAAAATGTCATCGACAATCTGCGGCGCGAGGCCCAAGGACGGCTCATCCAACAGCAACAGCTTCGGCGACGACATGAGCGCGCGCGCGATCGCCAATTGCTGCTGCTGGCCGCCGGAGAGTGTGCCGGCCGCTTGCCCGCTCCGTTCGGCGAGGATCGGAAAGAGGTCGAGCACTTCCTGCCGGCTGCGTTCGATCTCCCGGCTATCGCGCCGGGTCGCAGCGCCGAGGCGTAAATTCTCCGCCACCGTGAGGGACGGAAACACCTGCCGTCCCTCCGGCACCAAAGTCATGCCCCGGGCCACGATGTCCTCCGTGTCCCAGCCGGCGATATCGCTGCCAGCAAACGCTATTCCGCCGCCAGCGACCGAAACGAGCCCCACCGTGGCTTTGAGCGTCGTCGACTTGCCGGCGCCGGTGGCGCCGAGCAAGGCAACAATCTCGCCCGCGGCCACGGCGATGTCGACGCCGCGCACCGCCTGGATGGCGCCGTAGCGCACATCAAGACCGGTGATCGTCAGCATGGATCCGCCGGATGCTACGGCGCGGCGTTCAGATCGAGGCGCGGCGCCGGCACGATCGCCGGATCGGGAGCCTTTTGCGACACCAAGGTCCGCTGACCCCCAGCGATCTTGATGACATTCACCGGGCGGGTGGGCGTGCCATTGCCGCCCTTGTAGCTGATGATTGCGGTTGCGCCCTGGACGTTTTCCAGGTCGGCGAGGGCATCGCGGATCTTCTTGGGCTCGATGCTGTCGGCGTTGATGACGGCAGCCTCGATGATTTTCGCGAGGTCGTAGCCCAGCGCATCCATGATCGACTCCGGCGCCTTGCCGAACTTCTGCTGGTACTTTTCCTGATAAGCGGCCATCGGGCTGCCAGGCGCGGCGAAGCCTGAGGAGGTGAACACGACGCCTTCGACCACGTCGCCGAGCGCGAACGTCGTCGGAGAGTCGATGCCGTCACCGCAAACCACGGGGATCTGAACACCGGCACCGCGGAGCTGGCGGATGAAGGCAGGGAAATCGGGCTCGAAGGCGGACGTCACGATTACGTCGGGCTGCGGGCTCATAGACTTGATCTTGGTCACCTCCGCGGAGAAGTCCGGCTGGCCGAGCGCGTAGAGGCTCTCGCCGACCACCTTCCCGCCGAGCTTCTCGAAGGCTTCCGAGAAATACAGCGGCATCTGCGTGTACTCGATGTCAGGCGAGCGCAGGAGATAGGCATTGCGATAGCCCTGGCCGAACGCATATTCGGCCTGCGCGGCGCCCTGCACATTGTCGGTGACGGCGTTAGCGAAGATGTAACCCTCACCCGTCATGGGCAATGTCGGCGAGGACGAACAGCTGGAGATGGCCGGAAGGCCGGCGGCGACAATGATCTGTGCCGTCGCATGCACCATGCTGGAATCGCAGGTCGCGATCAGCATGTTGACGCCCTGATCCACCAGATCCTGGGTGATGATGGCGTTCTGGGCGTTGTCGGAACGGTTGTCGCGGGTAAGGACCTCGACCTTGTACTTCCCGGCGATGCCGCCATTGGCGTTCATTTCGTCGATAGCCACGGCAAAACCATCCATGACAGGCGTGTCGTAGGGGGCGTTCCATCCCGTCTTCGAGATCGCGGCACCGATGACCAGCGTATCTTCGGCCGATGCCTGTGGCACCGCCGATATGAAGACGGCAGCCGACAAGAGGACGGCTGAAAGGCAATATCTTTTCATGACGTTTCTCCCTGTTTTTGGTTGTGAAGTTGAAGAGCGGATTCCGCACGCCCATGCCGCGCGCGCTTTCGTCCGATATACGCCTCGACGACAGCAGGGTTGCGCTGGATCTCCTGCGGATCGCCCTCGGCAATCACCTGGCCGCGGTTCAGCACGACGATGCGGTCGCATAGCCGCATGATCAAGGCCATGTCGTGATCGATCACCAGCAGGCCGATACCCGAATGCTCACGTAATCTGGCCAGTTCACGCAGCAAAGCATTCGATTCCGTGGGATTCATGCCAGCCGCAGGTTCGTCGAGGAGCAGGTATCGCGGCCGCAGTGCCAGGGCGCGGGCAATTTCAAGGCGGCGCTGCGCTCCATAGTCCAAGGCCGCCGCCGGCCGGTCGGCAAACTTCGCAAGGCCGAATTCCTCCAGCAGGCCCATCGCAAAGGCGGCGGGATCGCCAGCGGATACGCGCGTCGCGCCGCGGGCGGCGATCTCCACATTCTCGATCACGCTCAACTGGCCGAAGAGACGTATATTCTGGAAGGTGCGCCCGACTCCGGCCTGGGCGGCAATGTGGGCGGGCCAACGGGTCGCATCTGCACCGTCGATCTCGATCCGGCCCCGGGTCGGCGAATAGAGGCCGGAGACGATGTTGAGCAGGGTCGTCTTGCCGGATCCGTTCGGCCCGATAAGGCCGACGATCTCGCCGGGCCGCAGGCTCAGCCGGACGTTGTCGAGCGCCAGCAGGCCGGCAAAATTCTTGGTCACGCCTTCGGCGATCAAGCCCCCCTGCCCGATCGCCATCCCGGCAGGGCCGCCTCGTACCGACGGCGCCAGCCGCGCCCATTTGCGTTTGAGCCAGGCTTCGCCGAGTTCCAGGCGGCCGAACAGGCCGGCGGGCCTCTTGTACATCACCAGCAGGATCAACAGGCAGAGGCCTGCTTCGGTGACGCCAAAGACCTCTGGAGTGCGCCAGCCGAAGAGATCTACGCCCGCCTCGACGCGGCGAAGGATCTCGATGGTCAAGGTAACTACGATTGTCCCGAAGAACGCGCCAGACACGGTGGTCATGCCGCCGACGATCAACATGGTCAGCAACGTCAGCGTGTCGTCGAAATAGAATTTCGAGGGCGAGAATGCGCCGAGGAAATGCCCGAGAAGGACGCCGGCCGCCGCCGCCGCCGCCGCGCTGATGGTCCAGGCGGCCATGCGGCAGCCGACGACATTGATGCCGAGGGAACGGGCGGCGATCTCATCCTCGCGGCTGGCGCGCAGCCGGCCGCCGACTCCCGAATCCCGGAATGCGCGCGCCAGCAGCAGCGTGGGCAAGGCCACGAGCAGCGCCGTCCAGATGCCGGTCAGGCGCGGCACGCCGAGGAAAGCGTTGCTGCCGCGAGTGAAGTCGCTGGCGCCGATGATGACGCCATGGACGATCATCAGCAGTCCCAGAGTCGCGATCGCCGCGGCCGCACCGCCCATCCGCGCAATCGGCAGCCCGGTCAGCGCGCCGACGAGGCCGATGCAAATCAAGGTGACCACCAGCGCCGCCGGCAGACCCCACTCGATCGTCGAGAGAAAGGCGGGAAGATGCGGCAGCGCGGTGGCCTTGGTCGCCAGCGGTAGAGTCAATATGCCGGAGAGATAGGCGCCGAGGCCGATGAAGGCGACATGGCCGAAGCTCAGAATGCCGGAATTGCCGGAGAAGATGCCGAGCCCCAGTACCGCGATGAGGTTGATCAGGAAGAGCGTGTAAGTGCGCTGCAGGCCCATGCCGGCGAACTCCGAAAAGAGCAGGGCCGCGAGCAGCAGCGGCAAGGCCAGGATCAGGCTGCCCATCAAGGATCGGCCGAAACGCCTGAATTCAATCGATGTCGCGGAGGGGTTCACAGATCCTCCGCGAACTGATCGAAAACCTTCTGAGACCGCAACACGCCGGCGATACGTTTGGGGACTGCCTTGCCGAGTGCGCGAATGACATCGTTCACCAGCAGATTGAGCAGGACGCTCATCGCCGCGGTCGAATGCCAGTAGAGGCCGGTGCTGGTGGGCAGATTGAAGACGCTGTCGGTAGTCTTATGCGCCCAGAGGCAAAAACTGTCCGCCAGGACATGGACCTCATGGCCCCTCTGCTTCGCAAGCTCGGCGGCACGCTGGGTCGCTTTGTCGTAGCGGTAGAAATCAATCAGCATGACCGCCACGCGTTTCGAATCGTCGAACAGCAGATCGGCATAATGCCCATTCTGGCCGTCGGCCAGATGGACGCCCGGCCGGATGTATTCGAGCCGGCTGATGAACTCCTGGGCCAGGCCGCGCGCCATATGGAGACCGCTGACATAGACGCGATCGGCATGAGCGAATGAATCGACCGCGCGGGCCCAGAGCGGCGTTTCCGTCAATTCATAGGCCCGGCGGATCGCACCGAGTTCAGCCTCAAGGCTCTGCTCCCGGTTGAGTTTCGAGGCTTCCCGCTTGGCGAAGGCCCGGTAGCGGCGATCGATCGACCATAGGCTACCGCCTTCCGGCCCGTAGAGATCCGACGTCAACCGTTGGCGAACATCGCTGACACCGTCATAACCTAGCTTCCGCAGCAGGCGGCCCACGGTCATCGGGCTGACGCCGACATTTCCGGCGATGATCGCCGCCGTTTCCAGGACCAGGCAATCCGGCCGTGCCAGAAGGTAGGCGGCGATCTTCTTTTCTGTCTTGGTGAGGCGTTCATAGCCGTCGCGAAGCGGCCGCAAGAGCTTTGCTTCCAGAAGATCGCGCTGACCGGTCGGCGCCTCGCCGCGCTTCATGTCACCCGCATCCTTCACGCCTGCTCCCCGGCACCCGCCGAAGAAAGGGAAATGTTAGAGAACTATAGTTCTCTGCGATTGTGATATCACGATAACATCCCTTGATGGCAAGACAAGGCCTGATACCGCCGCTCGATCTGCCGGCAGAGGCTGGCCTAAATCATTGAGCCCGCATGCTTAGGTCTCGATTCGCAGCGCCGGCCCTGGGAACCTTCGCGCCACATTTTGATTGGTTTGGTAAGCGGGCAGCTCTGCTGCAACGGATGGCAAAACGCTGTCACGCAATTTTCAACTGATTTCGATCGAAAGGGTCATTACATGAGAGTTTCCGAGACGACAGCCAATGCGGCCGGTGATTTGCGGGCGACGGAGACATTGAGCCTTATCGCCGCCGACAAGGTCGAGGGCACCAACGTCTACAATCCGGCCGGCGACAAGCTGGGCACGGTCGAGAATCTGATGATCGACAAGCACAACGGCCGGGTGAGCTATGCCGTGATGTCGTTCGGCGGCTTCCTCGGCATGGGCGAGAGCCGCCATCCCCTGCCCTGGGACACGCTGAAGTATGACACGAACATGGGCGGCTATGTTGTCGACATGGACCCCGATATGCTGCGGGGCGCGCCGACCTATGACGAGGTGCAGGGTGTTAATTGGGAAGACCGCGACTGGAACCGTCGCGTCTACGCTTACTACGGTGTCGCCCCATACTGGATATAACCAACTGCCGCCCACGACCCACCGGGCGCCGCCGCGAACGGCGTCCGGCTTTGCCATGACCGGGCCTTCTTTGTGAGGAGATCGTGATGAACCGCAAACACTTCCGGCTCCCGATGCTTGCCGCGGCCGGCTTCCTGGCCGGTTGCACTTTGCAAGACTCCGGCACGCCTGAGGACCAGGTGGCCACGTTCGACGCGCAGGACACCGAGGTGGCGGCAACCGATCGCATCCAGTTTGTCACCAATCTGGACGGTGGCCAGGAAACGCCGCCGGTGGAAACCATCGCCAACGGCTCCGGCATGGTCTACCTCGACCGCGCCACCAAGAAATTATTGTGGGAAATCTCCTACAACGACCTGTCCTCGCCGGTCACTGCCGCCCATTTCCACGGTCCGGTGGGCCCCGGCGTCGCTGCGGACGTCCAGCTTAAACTGGCCCCCACCAACGCCACCACCAACCGCCTCGTCGGTGAAGCGACTCTGACGGACGAGCAGATGCGCCAGGTGCTCGGTGGCTTGTGGTACGTGAACATCCACACGGAAAAGCACCCCGATGGCGAGATCCGGGGCCAAGTGGAAAACGCGGGGATGTAGAGCCGTGGCGGCGTAACGGGTTCGCAGGTCGAAAAGCTTATCCATGAACGGACGCCGGCCAGGACGCCCCAAACGCGCGATCGAAGTGGCGCAGCTCGTGGTTCGCCTACCGGTGCCGCTGTTTGAGGAGATTAAGACTGCGGCCAAAGCGGAGGGGCGATCACTCTCGGCACATGCGCTGATGCTGATCCTGGCGGGAATGAGCAGCAATCATTCCGGGCACCAGGAAGGCGACTAGCAATCGCTTCTCAGGAGTCGCCAGGCGGCCGACAAGACTTTAAAGGTCGAGTTCCAGGGTGCAAACAAGACCTTGCGGCTCGAAATCGATCCGGCTACTTCCCCCTCGATCCTGGAATGCCATCTCGATCAAGAGAGAGCCGAAGCCTTTTCTAGTGGGCGGCGCAACCGGCGGCCCGCCGGCCTCGCGCCAGGTCAATCGCATCCTATCGGCATTTCCCGGAAGCACATTCCAGCCGATTTGCACCGATCCGCGCTTGTTGCTGAGGGCGCCATATTTAGCCGCATTCGTGGCCAATTCATGAAGGGCCATTGCTACCAGCAAGGCATTGTTCGCATTCAGCGAGAGGTTAGGTCCGTAGGTATCAAATCGCGATCGGTGCTCCTCAACGAAGGGGTCGAGTGCCTTGCTGACGACTTCGCCCAGAGAAGCCTGGTTCCATTTCTCCAAGGTCAGGAGATCATGTGCCGCCGCGAGCGTCCGTAGTCGCGCCGCGAATGCCGAGCGCTCGTCGGCCGTGGCGCTGCGCATCGTCTGCGCGGAAATGGCCTGAACCGTGGCAAGCGTATTCCGGATCCGATGCTTGATCTCGCCGAGTATGAGATTCTGCTGCTCCTGGGCGCGCCGCCGTTCGGTGTTGTCACGGGCGATCTTGGACGCGCCGACGATCTTGCCCTCGGCATTCTTGACAGGCGAAACGGACAGCGAGATGTCGACGAGGCTTCCATCCTTGCGCCGCCGCACGGTCTCATAGTGATCTATCTTCTCGCCGCGCTGGATGCTGGCGATAATCTTCGGCTCTTCGTCCACGTGATTGTCGGGCATCAACATGGTGACGGATTTGCCAATCGCTTCCGCCGCGGTGTATCCGAATAATCGCTCTGCCCCCGGATTCCAGCTCGTGATGGTTCCCGTCAGATCCTTGCTGATGATCGCGTCATCTGATGACTCGATGATCGCCGCCAGCCGCTGCAGCGCGATATCAGCGCGATTTATGTCCGTGATATCGACCAGCATGTTGATGCCGCCGACCAAGGTTCCGGCATCGTCGAACAGTGGCGTCGGATATGGCATGAAGGTGACGCGGGTTCCGTCGGGGCGCTCCGCCACCGCAGTCGTACCCCTGACAGGCTTTCCGGTCTTCAGCGTAAGCGCCATGGGACACTCGTCGTGGGGCATTGGTGTTCCATCCGGCCAGTAGAGTTTCCACGAGCCGCAGAATTCGTTTTTCCCCAGTTCAGGCCGGACACCCCAAAGAGTCGCCGCCGACTCGTTGAAGAAGGTGATTCGGCCGACGGCGTCTGTCGTATAAATGGCGCCCGGAAGCGCCTCCAGGATGCTGTGGGACCGCTGAGTGTCGTCCAAAATTCCGTTACCCTTGTGGCCGGCATTCTTTCTAGCCAGCGGCGGCGGCATACGCATGGAGACAGATAGACCCAAACAACTCGATTCGAAACTCAATCTTCCTCCACACTTTTCCGCCTGGCGGCGGATTAGCTGGAAACCTACTTCGCCATCAACCGCCGGATCGAACCCTTCTGGAAGCCCAACCCCATCATCGACCACTTCGATGACAATTGCCCCATCGTTTTCCTGCCTGAAATCGAGGCTGATCTTGCCGTTCACGCCCGACGGATGAGCATACTTGATTGCATTGCGCACCGCCTCACCGACAATCAGCACG
Organism: Verrucomicrobiia bacterium; assembly: GCA_035544395.1. Taxonomy (GTDB): domain Bacteria; phylum Pseudomonadota; class Alphaproteobacteria; order Dongiales; family Dongiaceae; genus DATKFM01. The sequence continues at coordinate 18,617 of DATKFM010000347.1, read as the reverse complement.
ATCGGACCCACGGACTCCGCCTGCACGAAGTAGCTGTTGGAACCCGGCAGCATCAGCTTCATGCGCCCGGCGTCCGCCTGTGATTCGATCAACGCGGTGCAGGTCCCGCGCAATGCTGCCGCGATATCCACCAGCCCGTCAGCGTTCACTGGCGACAGGTAATTCTCATCCAAACCACTTTCGTGTGTGGCGCCGCCGCCGAACCCCGCGTTTGTCGGGAAGGGGCTGGATATCGGGTGCAACGGAACGACTTTTGGATTTGAGCTCATGGCGTCATCCTTCGAATAATGCCAAGGACAACCCTAGGACAGAATCAAAGAAAGCCAAAGACAAATTTCGTTGTAACTATGCGAATAAGCCAACTAATTCACATAGTTACAACAAAACATCGCAGCAGTTCTATAGCACCATTGCACATCATCCACATCGGGCTAAAAAGGCCTAGAATGAGTAAGTGGGGTGTTTGTGTAAGAAATCGTAATTTAGCCTATTGACATATTTTGAGGCATTATCTAACTACTGCGAACAAGAAGCTGGTTCTGGGAAAGGAGAGGAACATGGCAGCCCTAGCTCGCGGTGAGCGCCTGCAAATCATGCTTACGGAGGCCGAACTCCAGGCGGTCGATGACTGGCGATTTTCCCGGCGCATGCCAAGCCGGGCGTCCGCGGTCCGCGAACTCTTGCACCGCGGCCTAAAGGCCGAAGGCTTTAGTATCGCGGAGTCCGGCAGCAAATCGCAGGATTTCGGCCTGCTGGCTGCAGAGGACGTCCCGCCCGGCAACAAGCGCAAGAAGCTCTAGGCGCCGAGCCGGGCCAATCAGAAGAACAGTTCTGCTCGTTAGGCGATGAAAGTGCCAATCAAGTGCACCGTCCAACAGATGCATGGGGGTAAGCGCAATGGATCCCGTATGTCCGAATTGTCACGGAAATTCATTTCTTCTGACGACAGGCTCTGACGGGCGAACGAAAGCCGTCTGCAACAGGTGCCAGAGCCCTGTCCCGTTTGAAGAGACTAAGCCGCCGGGTCACGACCAGAATGCCGCAGGGCAAAGTAGTGCTCGGGCTACAACAGCGGCCGAATGATCAACCGATTGGAGCTGCCGGCTACTGCCAGCCTTACCGCTTGTCCGGCGGAATCCTTTCGATCCGCGTGACGTGGGCCGCGATGTCCTCAAGGCTGTAGGAAAGGCGCACGCGCTTGCTTGAGGGCGGCCGCTTTGCGACCGACAGCCCCGGGCGCCATTCAGTTGCCGGACGAACCGGTCGCCGTTCGAAGCCGCCGCCGCAGTTCGGGCAGACATTGCGGAGCTTGGTTTCGACGCAGTCGGCGCAGAACGTGCACTCATAGGTGCAGATCCGCGCCCTGGTCGAATCAGGCGGTAGGTCCTTGTCGCAGTATTCGCAATTCGGTCGAAGCTCGAGGGCCATCAGATAATCCCTGCAAAGACATTGATGGAACATTGTTAACGTCAGTAAGCTTCCTCGTCGATGCGGGACGAGCAATCGGCAGGTCTGCTGGTCCTCGGCCCCTGGCGCCCAGAATTGGAAAAACTTGATGCAGACGTCTCAAGGATTTCTTGTTGTCCTGCTGATTATCATTGGCCTCGCAGCAGCAGGCTGCGCGGCAAAGGGTGAGCCGATTCAGCGAACGCCCGAAGACAAATGCATGGTCCGAGCTTGTTCGGTCTACTTCTAAGACGGACCCTTGCCATCCAGCAGGCCCGCACTTGATTTTCCTAGCTATAACCAATAGATAGCGGACGAGCCTGAGATAGGCTAATATGCCGCCAGCGTTGGTTCGAAGCCCGGCGCGTCGGCCGTGCAACGACAGGATGGCTCGTGCCAATCGATCCCGACAACGCCAGCAAGATCAGCCGCCGGCTGAGCACCATTCTCAGCGCCGACGTGGTCGATTCAACGCGCCTGATCCGCGAAGACGAGGATGCCGCCTTGCATCGCATCCGTGACCGGCTGGCGCTGATGGAACGGTCGGTGGCCTATCATGGCGGGCGCGCCTTCAGCGACACCGGTGACGGCATATTGGCCGAGTTCCGCAGCGTGATCGAGGCCGCCCAATGCGCCATCGATATCCAGGCCCAGAATGAGCCCCTGGATCAGAATCTGCCGGAGGCAGCCCGCATCCGCCTGCGCATCGGGCTGAACCTAGGCGATATCGTGGAAGATGAGAAAAATCTGCGGGGCGACAGCGTCAACGTGGCCGTGCGGCTGCAAGGCCTGGCGGAGCCGGGAACGATCTGCATCGCCAGCGCCGTGCATGATCAGCTCAAGCACCGCCTGCGCTTGAAGTACCGCGACATCGGCAAGCAATCCCTCAAGAACATTTCCGAGCAGGTGCATTGCTACCTGGTGACCGGCGGCCAGCCCGGCGCGGCCGAACCGGAGCCCGAGATCGCCGTGGATCCCACCTATATCCAGAAGCCGACCGTCGCTGTCTTACCGTTCCGGAATTTCGGCGGCGATGCCGAACAGAGCTATTTCAGCGATGGCTTCGCCGAGGATGTCATCACCGAACTGTCGCGCTTCCGCACCATCATCGTCATCGCGCGCACCTCGTCATTCGTTTACCGCGACAAGGACATCCCGATACCGGATATCGGCAAGGATCTGAGCGCGCAATATGTCGTGGAGGGCAGCGTCCGGAGGCAGAAGGACAGGCTGCGGATCACGGCGCAGCTCGTCGACAGCGAAACCGATGCTCATGTCTGGGCCGAACGCTATGACGTGCCGGTCGAGGATGTCGTGGCGGTGCAGGACGAGGTGGTGCGCCAGGTCGTCGCCGCGCTGGAACAACGACTGGTCATGGCGCAGCTCGACCGCTCGAAGCGCCTGACGGGCCACTCGCTGCAGGCCTATGAGCATTGGCTGCGCGGCCGGTTCATCTTCAGCCGCTATTCGGCGGAGGCGCAGCTCGAAGCGCTGCCCTGCTTCGAGAAGGCCATCGAGCTCGACCCGACCTTTGCGCGCGCCCATGCAAGCCTGGCCTCGATCTACAATTCCATCTCCGTGTTGAACCCCGGCAGCCAGAACGTGGTGGAGAACCTGGACCGGGCGCGTGACTGTGCAATACGCGCCGTTGAGTTGGATCCGGCCGACGCCCGGCCCCATGTCGATCTCGGCTGGAACTACATGCTGCGCCGGGAGTTCTCGCTGGCTGTCCAACAGTTCGATCTCGCAGGCGTGCTCAATCCGAACGAAGCCGATGTTATGATTGCCCGCGGACAGGCCGCGGCGTTCCTCGGCACGGCGCTCGCGGGGCTGCCGCTCGCCAAGGCGGCGATCAAGATCAATCCGCATCACCCCGGCTATTACCGGTACTACCTCGCCACCATCCAATGTCTCGGCCGCCAGTTCGAGGAGGCATTGAATTCGCTCGATCTGGCGCAGGTCACACTGCCCGGCAAGAACGCCTGGCTGGCGGCGATCCTGGCGCATCTGGGACGGCCGAACGAAGCGCGCAATGCCGCCGAGCTGTTCCTGGCCACCATCAAGCAGCGCTGGTCGGGAGATCCCGCCGCTGGCCCCCGGGAATATCTGAACTGGTTCTTCCGCATTACGCCGCTGGCCCGGGAGGTGGACATCGCCTTGCTGACCGAAGGCCTGCGGCTGGCCGGCGTCAAGTTCTAGGCCGGCTCAGGCAATCGTCACCATCCCATCGCTGGCGCTGTGCCAGAATGACAGCGCGGCGCCCGCCTCGGCCTCGGCGCACAGCTTCTTCCAGCTCGCGGTGCGTTCGAGCGAAAAGCCGATTGCCGGCGCACCTGACGATTTCGCCCCACGATCACTGATAGCCGCGAGCGCAAGTTCGCTGTCTTGCCGTTGAAGATCGGTGGCCTCGCAAGGAATCCAGGCGCGCAGCCCGTCGATCTCGCGCCGATCAAGACCGGCGGCCTCTGCTTCCGCGAGAAGTCGATCGTAGGTGCGGTGCTTGAAGAACAGGGCAGCGGCGATGGCCTCGAGCTGCCGGCAAGTCGCTGCAGCGATGATGCCGGCGGACGCCGCCTTGGCGATCGTGGCCTGTATATTGACCAGCGGTTCCGAGGCGCGAACTGGCGCGGCGCCGGACAGGCGATAAAGCGCGGCGACCGCATCGTCACGCACGACAAGTCCGGCCGAATAGGAGTCGTAGATACGGCCGAGGCCGATCATGCCATGCGCAGCCAGCTCCACTGCCCGCAACGCGCCGATGCCCGCCGCGCCGAACACGGGGACGCCCTGGGACAGCGCCCAGAGGATTTCCTTGTGGCGAACGGCGGGCGCGTTCTCGAACACCCCGTTCAGCAGGAGGATGGCGGCAGGTTTTTCGCTGGCGGCCCGATACAGATCCCCCATGACGGCCGGCGGTCTGAAGTCGAATTTCATATCGGCGGCAGTCGCGGGCGGCGCCAACCCCGGCAGCGCAAAAACAATAACCGTCCCGGTCATGGGCCGAACACGGGCAGACCGGGAAGGCGAACGCGCGAGCCCCGGGGTGCCGCGATATCGCCCATGCCGGGCACGACAACGCGCACCACGGCGATGCCGAATTCCGGCCGCGTCAGATCAACCGCGATTACGCACCCGAAGCCGGCGGCTTTGAAGCGGTCGAGCAGCCAGGCGACTTCGCCGACGGCGGTATCGGCTGCGCGGCTCGGAACCGAAGCGAAGCGCCGCTGGCCGATGCCCCGCCACACCACATCGATCCGCTCCATGACCGCGCCGTCAAGGATGGGCACGAGATCTGCGAAGCCGATATCGTCTGATACCGCGGCGATCGTTGCCAGCCGCGCCAGCAGCGCTTCCTCCAGGCATTTGACGATGGCCCTATCGCGGTCGAGGTGGGCGGCCATGCCCCAGGCGCTCGCTGCCGGCGGCAGCGGGGCGGTCCCCGCCTCGACCAGATTGCAGAGCAGTACGGCAACGCCGATGTCCGACGTCGCATCCCAGACCGCGACATGCAGACCGGCCTTTGCGATGCGCTCCAGAAGCGCAAGCGCATCCGCGGATCCGACGGTCCGCAGATCGAGGCGTGTTGCCGCCTGCGCTTTCGGCGGCCTGGCAAACCAGCTCGCGGCTGCGTCCCTTTCGATGATCTCGCATAGAGCGTGGCGCTGTGCCTCGGCGGCGCTGAATGCCGCGGCCAATCCCGTGCTGCTGGCGGGAGAAGAAATGGTTCGATCTAGATGAACGAGATCCAGCGGCAGCCCGACCGTCGTCTCGTTCAGGAGATCGATTCCCTCGACCCACTGAATCGGGGCGGTTCTTTCGGCGACGATGACGCCGTCGACATTGGCTAAGACATGCGTGGTGGAGAGATCGAGAATGCTGCCGAGCCTCGACGGCAGTTCAATATGCTCGGCATGAAAGTGCTCGATCGCTTCCATGACTCCTGCGAGCTTTGCGATCTCGAAATCGGCGCCGACCCCGTGACTGACCACGGCGGATCGCGCATTCGGCCGATACACGGCGGCAACCGGCCATCCGACACGGTCGAGACCGGTCACATCGGCTATGCGGCTGACGCCGAAGCCGGGAAGCAAGGGCGCGAGAGCCTGAAGACTTCCGGCGCTGGATGGCAAGGCGGCTAGAGTGCTACGCGCATTTGGCCCGGATAACGAGTGGGCGCTCCTTGGTCGTCGTATAGCAATCGATGAGGTCCGGATGCTTACGGAAATCCTCAGCTTGCTTGGCGTCCAGTTCCGTGACCGTCGGCGGGCTCGATGCAACGCAAATCAGGTAACCCTTGCCTTCGACAAAGACCACATAATCGCCGGTATGAACTTCGATTCCACTGATGATCAATGCCATGTTTGCTGACTCCCCTCGTCCGCACTGCGTCTAGCGGCAGTTGCTGTTGGGACATGATAATACCGGATGATGCTAAGGCATCCAGGAAATCTGGCGCGCCCGGCAGGAATTGAACCTGCGACCTGCCGCTTAGAAGGCGGCTGCTCTATCCGCTGAGCTACGGGCGCCCTGAGAGGCGGGCATTGCCGCGATGTGGCGGCCGATCAGTGGGTCCAGCGGCCCAGGCGATCGTATTTGAAATTGTCGGCATAGGCCTTCGGCCGCACGCTGCGCTGGTTCGGCTGTTCGACACTGTAGGCATAGCCCTGGCGCTTGGCATAGGCCACCGCCTCTTCCAGCGTCTCGAAGGACATGCGGACCTGGGCCTGGGTATCGGGCGAACTGGTCCAGCCCATCAGCGGGTCCATCCCGCTGCGGCTCTCGGGCTCGAACTCCAGCACCCATTGCTGGGTCCCCGCCCGCCCCGACTGCATCGCCGTCTTCGCCGGCTGATAGATCCGTGCCCGCATGCTGTCCGTTCCCTTGGCTGTCCCACACCGCCAGTAAGTAAGTCTGGCATCAAATGGTCGGGGCGAGAGGATTTGAACCTCCGACATCCTGCTCCCAAAGCAGGCACTCTACCTGGCTGAGCTACGCCCCGACATTGGCGCAGCAAGCTATGTTATTCCGCATCCGGGGGCAAGGCGGCCAATCTTTACAAGCGCCTAACCAATGCAGCTGCCATGGGGCGGAGAGCGCCATCAGGCTCGCAGAATCCGTTGCCGGGCACCTTTTGACGGCCCGGGGAATCTGCTAACCTGCAATCACTGAGAACGGGATGCACAGCGCCCTGCGCCGCCAGACAGGCGGTAAGTGGGGCCATAGAAAGGATGTCCCGCCATGGTGCGTAGGTGGACGGAAGCCGAAGTCGGCATCGGTCAGCGATTCCGCAAGACTGATGCGACCCAGATCGTGATCTGGGAAGTTGCGGATGTATTCAAGGGCACCGACGGGCGGCCCTATGTGGAGCTGGTGCGGGTGGGCGATCGCAGCCTGCGCAAGACGCTGGCAGCCGCAGCCCTGGGCCAGAGCAATCAATACGTTGCCGAAACGGCCTGATCGCAGATAATTCGTTCGAACTCATTTGACGAGCCGCGGGGCTTCCGGCGCCGCGCCGCCGGAGCATTGTCATGGCCAACAGAAGCATCCAGATCACCGAGCAGCTTTACGACTACATGATCGCCAATTCGGTGCGCGAGCCAAAGATCCTGGCGGATTTGCGCGCCGAGACCTCGAAACTGCCGATGGCGATGATGCAGATCGGCCCGGAACAAGGGCAGTTCATGGCCCTGCTGGTGCGGCTGATCGGCGCCAAGAACATCGTCGAGGTCGGCACCTTCACCGGCTACAGCTCCCTCGCCATGGCGCTCGCGCTGGGCAAGGACGCGCGCATCACCTGCTGCGACATCAGTGAGGAATTCACCGCGGTCGCCCGCAAATACTGGGCCAAGGCCGGCGTTGCCGACCGCATCGAGCTGAAGCTGGGGCCTGCCGCGGACTCGCTGCAGGCGATGCTGAAAGAAGGCGCCAAGGGCAAGGTGGATTTCGCCTTCATCGACGCCGACAAGACGAATTACGAGACCTACTACGACCTGGTGCTGCAGATGCTGCGGCCGGGCGGCCTCCTGGCAATTGACAACGTCCTCTGGGGCGGCGACGTAGCCAATCCCAAGAAAAAAGATGAGGATACCGAGGCCATAAGGCGCATTAATAAGAAAGTGCATGCCGACGAGCGCGTGGATGTCAGCTTGGTGCCGATCGGCGACGGCCTGACCCTGGCGCGGAAACGCCCATAATTTCAGTCTTTTAGCGGCCGATCTTGGCGATCGGCGAATGTGCGGCAAATGTGACTGCCGGCACAGCCGTTAACCTTTGTTTCAGAGATAGTTAAGACGCGATTTACAGCTGGGGCCGTAGACTTTCGGCATGGTCGGTAAGACCCGGACATCGGACTCCGGAACCCGGCCCAGGAGAACGGTCATGTGGAAGTACCTTTTTGCGGTGACCCTCGTCGCTCTGCCCGCGCAGGCCTTTGCCGGTTCAATGCCGTGCAGCGACCGGGATGACGTCCTGTCTCAGCTGGGCACGAAGTACAAGGAAGCGCCAGCCGCCGTCGGCGTCGCCAACAATGGCGGCCTGATCGAGGTGCTGACCTCCACGGATGGGTCCACTTGGACCATCATCCTGAGCATGCCCAACGGTAAGAGCTGCCTCCTCGCTGCCGGCGAAGAGTGGCACGACGTCGAACACGTCGCCGCCGACGAGCCGCAGATCTAAGGTCCGCCTCCAGCGAGGCGGCCTTCCGGGGCCGGTAGAACGGTCCCCGGAATCAGTTCTGGGCTGCTGACGCTGGAAGCCGGACGACCGCGCCTGCCGCTATTCCCAGGCGCGATGCGGTGCCGCCATTGAGTTCCAGCACGGCGCGCACCGGTTCCTCCGAAGAAATCGTTTCAGTCGATTGCGGGACGGTCCGTTCCGCCACCCGCACCACGCGTCCGTCCGACGCGATGAACAGCATGTCCAGGGGGATCAGGGTGTTTTTCATCCACATGGTGGCCACGCGATCGCTGGGATAGAGGAAGAGCATCCCTTCCTCGCCGCCCAGGTTGCGCCGCCACATCAGGCCCTGGGCGCGCTGGTCCGGCGTCACCGCCAGCTCAACGGCGATCTCGTGGCTGCCGGCGGCGGTCTCGACCACCACATGGTCGCGCTCGAAGGTCTGAAGCTGGGCCGCATGGGCCGCCGGCATGGCCGTCATCAGGACAATCCAGAGAAAACAGAGCTGCTTTGCCATCGTCGTCATTATTGCACGCCATCCGGGTCCGGGAATGAGGTGTCTAGGGCCGCCGCGTGGCCTGGGCAATGGCCCTGATTTCGTCGCGGATGGGGCCTGGATTGTGCGGGTCGGCGATGGTCGTGAGCCAGCGCGGATCGGGCTCCCGGCCGCGGCTGTGGCGCCATTGCAGGCTCTGGAGCAATTGGAGGGCCCCGGGGGTTGGCGTGCAGGCGGTTGGATCGATGCCGTTCAGCGTGGCCCAGACGCCGGCCCAGCACCGGGCCACGGCCCAGGGGTTGTAGCCGCCGCCGCCCAGCACCAGAATCCGCGCCGCGCGGTTCCTGACCGCCGCCACCGTGTCCCAGAGAGCGCGGTTGGAGAGCGCCAGGCCGCTCATTGGATCGTCGGCAAGACCGTCGGCGCCGCCCTGGAGGACAATGGCCTCGGGCGCGAAATCCTCCAGCAGGGGCAGCACCGCCTCATCCAACAGGAAGCGCAGCTCGCTGTCGTTGAAGTCAGCCGGCACCGGCAAGTTGCGGGCCCGGCCGCCGGCCCGGTCATTCAGATTGCCGCTGTAGGGCCATTTGTGCTGTTCGTGGATGGAGATGGTGAAAACGCGGTCATCGTGGGCAAAGGCATCCTGCACCCCGTCGCCGTGATGCGCATCGATATCCAGGTAGAAGACGCGCTCCAGCCCTTGGTCCAGCAGCGCCATCATGCCAAGCACGGGATCGTTGAAATAACAGAAGCCGCTGGCGCGGTCTGGGCGGCCATGGTGGGTGCCGCCGGCCGGCGAGTAGACCACGCCGTCGCCGCGCAGCAATTCGATCGCCTTCAGCGTGCCGCCGCAGGCCGTGGCGGGGCGGCGGAAGATCTCCGGGAAGATCGGGTTGCCATTGCGGCCGATATTGTAGCGGTCTCGGTCCTCCTCCGGCACGCGCTGCAGCAACTCCGCGCGTTGCACGGCGGCGATGTAATCGGGCGAATGGAAACGCACCAGCTGTTCCGGTGTCGCGATCGGGCTGTCGATGTAGCGCTCTTCGTCGAGCCAGCCCATGGCACGGATCAGATCGAGCGCCGCCGACACCCGGGGAATGGCCAGGGGATGCCGCCCGCCATACGACGAAATGCGATAGATCTCGCTGCCGATGAGATAAGGTTGCTGCGCCGCCATCGCCACTATCTCGGCCGAAGCCGGCGGGTTGACAAGGGCGCACCCGGCCGGAAGTCTGCGCCACCGCAAATGGGGGATCAGCGTCGTGACCGTCAGCACCTTCATGACCGCCAATCCGGTGACGCTGCGCGCCGACGAAACCGTCGGCAAGGCGGCCGAGCTCATGCAGGCCAACCGCTATCTGATCCTGCCCGTGGTGGATGGCGACGGGCACTACACCGGCGTGTTCGACATGTGGGATCTGCTGGCGCTCCTGCTGCCCAAGGCGGCGACGCTGGACCATCTCGTGCCGAATCTCAGTTTTCTCAGTGATGATCTGCCGGCGCTGCAGCAGCGCTTGAAGGAGATCGGCAGCCAACCGGTGGGTCCGCTGGCAAGGCCCGACTTGCCCTTGCTGCGGCCCGAAATGTCGCCGGTCGAGGCACTATTGCTGTTCTATCGTCACCGCAGCACCCTGCCCGTGGTCGATGAAGCCAGCGGCAAGCTGGTGGGCGTGATGTCATACTGGGACGCGCTGTCGGCAATTTCGGGCAGGAAGTTGTAATGGAGTCCGCCGGAAGCGTCTGGTTCGGTTGGGATCCGTTCTGGGTTTCAACCATCATCCTCGTCATCACCTACGCGGTGATCATCAGCGAGAAGATCAATCGCGCCATTGTCGCGCTGCTTGGCGCCACGGCGATGATCCTGGTGGGCGCGATCAATCAGGAACAGGCGGTCGATGGCGTCGACTTCAATACGCTGGCGCTCCTCATCGGCATGATGATCCTGGTGGCCATCGCCAAGCGTAGTGGCATGTTTCAATACCTTGCCGTATGGGCCGCGCGCGTGTCGCGGGGCCAGCCCTGGGCGCTGCTTGCCTTGCTGTCTGTGGTAACGGCGTTGGTGTCGGCGCTCCTGGACAATGTCACGACGGTGCTGCTGATCGCGCCGGTGACCCTGGTCATCACCGACCAGTTGAAGGTACCGCCCTACCCTTTTCTCTTTACCGAGATTCTGGCGTCAAACATCGGCGGTACGGCGACGCTGATCGGCGATCCGCCGAACATCATCATCGGTTCAGCCGCAAACCTGTCGTTCAATGATTTCGTTGTCCATCTTGCACCGATCATCGTCGTCATCCTGATCCTGCAACTCTTGATCAATCACGCTGTCTGGGGCCGGCAGATGCGCGGCGACCCGGCGGCGCGGGCTCGCGTCATGGCGTTCAACGCCAAGGAGGCGATCTCCGACTGGACGTTGCTCTACAAATCGCTGTTCGTAATCAGCCTGGTCATCGTCGGCTTTGTCGGCGCGCGCTTCATCGGGCTGGAAGCCGGCACCATCGCACTGGCGGGCGCCGCGCTGCTGCTGCTGCTCGATTGCCTGCCGCGCGAGCGGGAGGCGCAGACCCATCGCCTCAACGAAATGTTCGCGGAAGTCGAATGGGTGACGATCTTCTTCTTCGTCGGTCTATTCATTGTCGTAGCCGGCGTCGAACATGCCGGCCTGCTGGAGTGGTTTGCCGACGAGGTGCTGAAGGTTACCGGCGGCCAACTGGCGACGACGGCAATCGCCATCCTCTGGGCGTCGGCGATCCTGTCGGCGATCATCGACAACATCCCCTTCGTGGCGACGATGATTCCCGTGATCAAGAGCATGGCGCCCACCTTCGGCGGGCCGGAAGGATTGATGCCGCTTTGGTGGTCGCTGTCGCTGGGCGCTTGCCTGGGCGGCAACGGTACGCTGATCGGCGCCAGCGCCAACCTGACGGTGGCCGGCATCGCCGAGCGGTCGGGCATTCCCTTCCGCTTCCTGACCTTCCTCAAGTTCGCTTTCCCGATGATGCTGATGAGCATCATCGTCAGCACGATCTATGTGTATCTGCGTTATCTGACTTGAGGGACGGCCTAGGCCGCGCGGCGGGTGCCTTCGAGGGCGCCGAGGTAGTTGCGGCGCCAGGTGACGATGGTGTTGCCGCGCAAGGTCTGCATCATCGCCGACCAGCGTTCGCATCGCTCGTCCAGCGGCATCGACAGCGCGCGGTTGAGCGCATCGGCGGTGCCGTCGATGTCATACGGATTGACGATCAACGCGCTCTTCAATTCGCGCGCCGCGCCGGCGAAGCGCGAGAGCACGAGCACGCCCGGATCCTGCGGATCCTGGGCCGCCACATACTCCTTGGCCACCAGGTTCATGCCGTCGCGCACCGGCGTCACCAGGCCAACGCGGCTGGTGCGATAGAAGCCGGCCAGAGTCTGGCGCGGAAACGGCTTGTTGAGGTAGCGCACCGGAGTCCAGTCGAACTCGGCATAGCGGCCGTTGATGCGCCCGGCCATGCCCTCGAGCTCGCGCCGGAGCGTCCGATAGCGCGCCACGTCGCCGCGGGAGATCGGCGCCACCTGAAGGAACGTGACGCGGCCCCGGTCCTCCGGCCAACGCTCCAGCAACGCTTCGAACGCCTGGAAGCGCTGGGTCAGGCCTTTGCTGTAATCCAGGCGATCGACGCCGACGACGAGTTTTCGCTGACCGAGGCTTTCTCGCAGACGCTGCGCCTCCGGTTTTTTTTCCGCCTTTGCGGCCAGCTTGGCGAATTTCTCGGTGTCGATGCCGATGGGGAAGGCGCCGATCCGCAGTGTGCGACCGTTCACCTGGATGTTTCCCTCGCCGTTCACCTTGTGGCCGGCTTCTTCGGTCAGATAACGGACCAGGGAGCGGACGTCGTTGTCTGTTTGCAGCCCCACGAGATCGTAGGCGCAGAGATCGGCCATCAACCTGTCGTGACTCGGCAGTGTCGTGAAAAGCTCGGGCACGGGAAAGGGAATGTGCAGGAAGAAGCCAATGGGATTGCGCACACCCAGTTTCCGCAGGTAGGCCGCCATGGCGATAAAGTGATAGTCATGCACCCAGATGAGATCGTCGGGCTGCAGCAGCGCCGCGAGCTGCTTGGCGAAGATTTCGTTGACGCGCAGATAACCTTCGAATTCGGGCCGGCGCGCATCGATGAAACCGGGACGGTAGTGGCAGATCGGCCAGAGCGCGCCGTTGGCATACCCGATATAGAACTGCTCATAGTCCTCGCGGCCCAAATCCGTCGTCGCGTAGATAATCTTGCCGGCATTCTCCACGAGCGGTTGTTCGGGCGTCTTGTCGACCACCTCGCCGCTCCAGCCGAACCAGAGGCCGCCGCGATCTGTCATCGCATCGCGCAGCGCCACAGCCAGCCCGCCTGCGCGAGAGGGCGTGTCGCGGGGCATTGCCACCCTGTTCGAGACGATTACCAGCCGCGCCAAAATGCCGCCTCCCAGCTTTTCGAGAGCCGCATGGCCGAGACGATGATACCGACCATCGAGTAGGTTTGCGGGAAATTCCCCCAGAGCTCGCCGCTGACGGGATCCAGATCCTCCGACAAGAGGCCGACATGGTTGCGCCGCGACAGCATCTCCTGGAACAATTCCCGCGCCTCGTCCGCGCGGCCGATGGCCACCAGAGCATCGATGTACCAGAAGGTGCAGAGATTGAAGGCGGTGGTCGGCACGCCGAAATCGTCTTCATTGGAATATCGGAACAATTGATGGCCGCGCCGGAGATCCTTGGTGATGGCGTCAACGGTCGAAACGAAGCGCGGATCGTTGGCGGCGACGATGCCCACTTCCTGCATCAGCAGCAGGCTGGCATCCAGCTCCGTCCCGCCGAGCGATGCGACGAAACTGTTGCGATCAGCGTTCCACGCACCTTCGAGAATGCGATTGCGCAGATCCTTTGCTGATTTCCGCCAGGCTTCGGCGCGACTGTCGAGGCCGAGCACCGTGGCGATCTTGGCCAGTCGGTCACAGGCCGCCCAGCAGAGCACAGCCGAATGAGTGTGGATACGCGAACGGGTGCGGAATTCCCAAAGGCCGGCGTCAGGTTCGAAGGCAAGCGCCTGGGCTTTCTCGCCGAGCCGTTCCAGCCGCTCGAACAGCGCGACGTCGCCTTGCCGCGGCAAGCGCCGGTCGAAGAACATCTGCGCCGCCGCCAATACGACGCTGCCATAGCTGTCATGCTGGTTCTGCTCGACAGCGCGGTTGCCGATGCGCACCGGCCCGAAGCCGCGATAGCCTGGGAGCGATGGCACTTCGATCTCTTCCAGGGGCAGGTCGGGGACGATGCTGTAAACTGGCTTGAGGTGGCCGTTGGCCTCGCGGGCGCTGACCGTGGTGATATAGTCGAGGAAGCCTTCCATCGTGCGCGTGGCGCCCAGACGGTTCAGCGCCTGGACGACGAAGTAGGCATCCCGCAGCCAGCAATAGCGGTAGTCCCAGTTGCGCGAGGTCTGCGGCGCTTCGGGGATGGAGGTGGTCAGCGCCGCAACGACGGCGCCCGTCTCCTCGAAGCTGCAGAGCTTGAGCGTAATCGCCGCGCGGATCACCGCCTCCTGCCATTCGAAGGGCACTGAGAGATAGCGCACCCAATCCAGCCAGTAGTCGTTGGTGCGTTCCTGGAATTCCCGCGCCACGCGCTGGATGGAATCCGCCAGGGCTTCGTCCGGTCCCAGGATCAGAATGACCGGCCGCGTCAGCGGAAACACTGCCTCGGTATTGACGTAGGAAATCGGCGCGTCGGTCGTGAGCCGCAGCGCGGTGATCGGCGACACATAGCGAATGTGATTGCTGCCGAGCGTGCGTGTCGGCGTAACGCTGCCGTTCTCGAACAGTGGCCGCATACGAATGCGGATGCGGCAGGCGCCGGTCAGCGGCTCGATGCGCCGGATCAGCATGCCCGGCCGGAAGATGCGGTCATACTGTTTGAAGCGCGGCGCGAAGTCGGTGATCTGCACCGAGCTGCCACGCTGATCGGTCAGCGTCGTGGTGAGGATGGCGGAATTGCGCTGATAGCCTTGCGTGGCCGAGGCGAAATCCTCGACCACCACATCGGCGAAACCTTGATCGCGGCCCTCGGGGTCGTTCTTCAAGAGGCTGCAGAAGACGGGGTCGCCGTCCAGCCGCGGCAAGCAATACCAGACGATGCGGCCGAGCTGATTGATCAGCGCCGCCACATGACTGTTGCCGACAACCCCGAGATCGAGGCCGCTCATGCCGCGGCCTCTCGCAGCCCCGCGAGATGCGCGAGCCAATGACGTACCGCCTCGGGCGACGCGAACGCCGGCGGCCGCGATGCACGATATTCTCCCGCAACCGCCAATGCGATGCCCCCCATCCGCTCGGCTTCGGTGAAGCCGTCTTCGTCGGTCCGGTCGTCGCCGACATAGGCCGGCAGTCGCCCGGAGAACCTCTCCTGCGCCATGATCTGGAGTAATGCGGTTCCCTTGGTGCAGGTTCCGTCACGGATGTCCCAGGCCATCTTGCTCGGGAAGACGTCCAGGCCCTGGTCGGCTTTGGTTAAGATGGCCTGCAGGCGGCGCTCGACCCCGAGGCCGATTTCCGGCGCGCGGCGGTAATGGACGACGATGCTGGCGGGCTTCTCTTCCAGCAACAGCGCGGGATGCTCGTCAACGAGCTGTTGCAAGGCGGACTTTAAATTGGGATCAAGCAACCGGGTCGAGCAGCGCACGATCGGTTGCCCGGGTCCTTGCCGCAGTTCGGCGCCGTGTTCGCCGGCAGCGGTCAGACAAAGGGGGGCGAACAGGCGATCCAAAGTCGCGATCGTGCGGCCGCTGACCAGCGCCAGCGCACCAGACAACAGCGGCTCGATGCGTCGGAGGGACCGCAAGAGGTCGGCGGGCACTTTGACGTCATCAGGGGTGGCGGCCACATCGAGAATTGTGCCGTCGACATCGAGGAACAGCGCCCATCGGTCGGGATTGGTCAGGATTTCGGCCGGCTGCATGTCCCCTCACGGTTGGACATCTACCGAGACGCGGCCCGGCTTCAGAGGTCACCTAGGTAGATTGTCATGGGATTACAACTGATATCGCCGTGGCAGCACTGTCCAAAAATGGACACAGGCGGCATCTGGCTTGAGCGACTGTAGCGAATAGCCGGCAGTGTCACCGGTGAGGCGATGCGCCACAGGGTGGCGGCGGGCGCCCACGGCCCTTGCCGGCTCTCGCCAATTCGAGTTAGCTCGCGGCGTCATACAGGGAGCGATCCAATGGATCTGAATGGGGAATACCGGATTGCCGCGCCGCGCGAGGCCGTGTGGAAGGCGCTGAACGACGCCGATGTGCTGCGCCAGTGCATTCCCGGCTGCGAATCGGTGGAGAAGACCTCGGACACCGAGTTCAATGCCAAGGTCCGCGCCAAGGTCGGCCCGGTCAGCGCCGGCTTCACCGGCAAGGTGACGCTGTCGGATCTGGATCCGCCGAACGGCTACAAGATCTCCGGCGAGGGCCAGGGCGGTGTCGCCGGCTTCGCGCGAGGCGGCGCTGACGTGCGCCTGAAACCCGACGAGACGGGTGCCGGAACGATTCTCACTTATGCCGTACAGGCCAATGTGGGCGGCAAGATCGCACAGATCGGCTCGCGGCTGATCGAGGGCACGGCGCGCTCGATGGCCGAGCAGTTCTTCGGCAAATTCGCGGAGCTTGTCGTGGCGCAATCGGGCGGCGCGGCCGCCGCCGCGATTTCATCGGCAACGGCGGCCCCCGCGCCCAGCACCGCTCCAGGCGGCCTCAGCCAGCGTGTATGGGTCACGCTGCTAATCGTCATTGTCGCGCTGCTATTGCTTTACTTTGGCGTGCTAAGACCGTGACCGGGCGGCGATCGATTAGGTGCCTATCATCAGGCTGCCATTGTTAAGCAGACCCGTAAGATCAGTCGTAACGCCTGTTAACGTGACGAAGTCGACGAAGCTGTCGCCGCCGCCATCGATGTCGACCCTGATCTTTGTGCCGTCGCTTACGGTTACGCACTGCAGATAGTCATTGATGTTCGAACTCGCGGGATCGAATCCGATGAGCACATCCGCGAAATCGATCCGATCGCCGTTCGACGTCGCGTTGAAATCGGCGATGACCTCCGGTCCGTCAAGATCAAACTCAAAGAAAAGCTGAAATACGTCGTTGCCTGCACCGCCGACAAGCGTATCCGATCCATCTGTCATTCGCAGGGTGTCGGCTCCGTCGCCCCCCAAGAGCAGATCATTGCCGGAATTTCCAAAGAGGAAGTCATCTCCAGCCAGGCCGCTGAGCGTATCGTTGCCGAGCCCACCGAAGACTCCGTTGTTTAAGGAATTGCCGGTGCCCTTCAAATCCGCAGAACCCGACAGACTGAGCTGTTCGAGGTTTGCGCCCAATGTGTAGTTGATGGTGCTGACGACCTCGTCCGTGGGACCGACTTCATTCACTTCGGCAATGCGATCACCGATGTCATCGACAAAATACTCATCGCGGCCGAACCCGCCGGCCATGCTGTCCGCACCGGCGCCGCCGTCGAGGGTGTCGAATCCATTGTTGCCGACAAGCGTGTCATTGCCGAGATCGCCGGTCAGTTCGTTGGCGCCGGCGTTGCCGGTGATCCTGTTGGCGAGGGCATTACCTCCGCCATCGATGTCGCCGGTCCCTGTCAACGTGAGATTGTCCAGATGATCGGCGAGAACGAAATCCGCCAGGCTGTTGACCTGATCGATGCCCTCGCCGGAAAACTCAACCAGGGAATCGGAGGAATCATCGACTTCATAAATATCGTTGCCTACACCACCGATCATGACGTCATTGCCGGCACGGCCATCGAGCCTGTTCGCGCCGGCATTGCCGATGAGGATGTTGAAGAATTCATCGCCGGTGGCGTTCAGGTTACCTGTGCCGCTCAAGGCGACGCGCTCAATGCCGTCATAGGCGGCGTTGTTGAGATCGATGGTGATGGTCGAGATGATGCTGTCGTCGCTGCCGGACGCGTCGATGATTATATCCTTCGAGTTGTCGATAATGTAGGTATCGCCGCTGGCGCCGCCGGCGAGGGTATCTGCACCCGTACCGCCATCAAGAGTGTCGAATCCCGTGCCGCCGGTGAGGGAGTCATTGCCGGCAAGACCCTGTATCAATGTCGAGGTGGCACCCCCCGCCAGCGTGTCGGCAGCGGCGGTGCCGGCCAGGGGTGCAACCACGATCCCGGAAACGCCTGATATCGCGCCATTGGCAATCAGGCCCGCCAAATCGGTCCGCACGACCGTCAGATTCAAAACCGGCACGAAGCTGTTGCCGCCGCCGTCGGCATCGATTTCAATGAGCGTGCCGACTTCCGACGCCGACGTGCGGATAAACCCGCTGGCGTTTGCAACCGTCACGCCGGTGGCGACCTGGCTGATGTCGAAGACGTCGTTGCCCGGCAGGGCGTTGAAGTCGAGGGCTTCACCGGTTTCACCAAGGCCGACACTATTGATCAGAAAGACGTCCTTGCCGTTGCCGCCGACCAGGGTGTCCAGACCTTCGGCAGTTTTCAGCGTATCGTCGCCGTCACCGCCCATGACAGCATCGTCCCCCTTGCCGCCGGAAATCGTGTCGTTGCCGGCGAGCCCTTTGAGAATGTTGCGCCCCTCACTGCCAACGATGGTATTGGCCAGGCCGTTGCCGGTGCCGTCGATGTCGAGCGTGTTTCCGACGATCAGGGTCAGGTTTTCGATAGTCGAGGGCAGCGTGTAGGTGATGCTGCTCTCCACGACGTCGATATCGGTCGCCAGACCCGCTTCTGCGACTCGATCGCCGATCTCGTCCACCCGGTAAAGATCGTTGCCCCGACCGCCGACCATGCTGTCAGCGCCAACGCCGCCAATTAGGAAGTCATTGCCGTCATTGCCGGTCAGAGTGTCGTTGCCTTCGAGGCCGCTCAGGGTGTTCTGGTTCGTGTTTCCGGAAATCGTGTTTGCAAGTGCATTGCCGGTTCCTGAGATGAGGTCGGTGCCAAGCAG
>DATKFM010000346.1:0-11785 GCA_035544395.1 Verrucomicrobiia bacterium | reverse complement strand
GATTTGCAGAGCGGTGCCAGCAGCGCGGCGCAGGCTTGCACCACCTCCTGCATATCAACCACGTCCTCGCGGATCTCCAGGCGGCCGGCCTCGGCCTTGGCCATGTCCAGGAGATCGTTCACCAGCTTCAGCAGATGGTTGCCACTGCTGTGGATGTCGCCGACATAATCGCGGTAGCGGTCGGATCCCAGCGGGCCCTGCGGCTCGGCGCGCAGGATTTCCGAGAAGCCGATGATGGCGTTCAGCGGCGTGCGCAGCTCGTGGCTGACATGGGCCAGAAAGGACGATTTGGCGCGGTTTGCGCCCTCTGCGGTATCGGCGCGATCGCGCAGATCGCTCATCAATCCCTGCAGTTTCCGCGCCATTTCCGAGAACCGCTTGGCGAGCTGGCCCACCTCGTCGCCGCTGGCGTGCAGATCCGGCAGGTCGAACTGGCCTTCGGCGATGCTGACCGCCGCCTTCTTCAGGCGCCGGATCGGCGTGGCGACGGCATTGGAGATGCGATAGCCGCCGAGCAGGGCCAGCGCGCCGGTGGCCAAGGCGATCAGCGTGGCGATCAGCACCTGTCGGCGGATCTGGGCGCTGAGCTGTTCCTGGCGTTGCTCGAGGGCCGCTTTTTCGACCCGCAGAGCGCCGTCGATCAGCGTCTGGAAATTGCCGGCCATCTCGTCGAAGCGTTGGCGCCAGAGCAAGATCACCTCCGGCGAGGCCTTGCGGTCTACCAGCCGCAGGACCTGATAGGCCTCGCGCGAGAGATCGTCTTTCTGGATGCGCAGATCCAGGATCAGTCGGTCGTCATAACGTGCGCGGATATCGCCGGTCAGCCTGAAGCGCGCCATGGCGCCGTCGAACTCCAGCAGATCAGCGAAAATCTCGTTGCGCTTGTCCAGCGAGAAGGGATTGGGCGGATCATCAGCCTCGCGCGCGACGGCGTTCAGCAGGGCAAAGGAGCCGATCGCCTCCGTGACTTTCAGGCTGGCGGACCGGATGTTCTCCAGGCTGCTGAGCACCGGGATGGTCTCGGTGCGCAGGCTCTCGAGCTGCGCCATCAGGTGATGGGCGCCATAGGAAGTCAGGCCCAGCGTCGCAACGATCGGCAGGCCCAGCAGGAAATAGCCCACGAAAATCTTGTCGCGAATACTGATGTCGCGCAGCCAGCCCCGCCATCGATCGAGAAGCTTCATCCGCCTCGCCGCGCCTCTTGCCGCCGTCAAATTCCCGGAGATCGCAGGCACGGCCTGCACCGGCTGAATGGCCGGTGCTCCAGGTTTAGCCGATCGTCGTAAAGGCAACGTTAACCAGTCTCGGCAATACGCGGATTATATGCCAATCGGCCAAGGAAAGCAGTTATCCGGATTGGTAGGTCCAGCCCGGGCTCCCATGGGGTCAGGGGAAATTGCGTTTCCACACTTTGGCCAGGCGCGGCTCGGCATCGGCCGCCAGGGCGACGCCATGGAGCTTCGGGCAGTTCTGCTTGTACCATTCGCGCTGCGGCCGCCAGCGGGTGATGGTGGCAGCGAAGATATCCAGGGCGGAAAAGCGCGTACCCAGGAACCAGGGCTTGGGCTTGATGCCCGATTCCACGATCTGCCAGGAGCGGCTCTTGTAGTTCTCGGTGCTGACCCGCAGTTCCTTTTGCGCGATCGAATCCGCGACAAAGCGGCTGGTGTCGTCGCCGACAGTGAACATGGGGTAGATATTGGCGACGATGAAGACGAGCCAGCGCAGGAACGGGTCCCGCGTCTTGTCGCCGGGCGGCGGCACCAGGCCCGACTTTGGCGCGTGATCGCCTATATGGAGGGTGATGGCCGCGCTCTCCGCCATCACCTGGCCATCAGGCAGGATCAGCGTGGGCAGTTGCGCCAGCGGATTGAACTTGGCCAGCCGGTCGCGATCGGCGGCGCTTTCCAGGGGATCGACGTCCTCGATGCGGTAGGGCAACCCGGCGAGCTCGAGCTGCGCCTCGACGATGACCGAGCCCCAGCCGGCCTTGGCATAGAGCGTATACATGGCAGCCTCACGCTGGATGAATCTTCGCACAGCTTCGCGCACCGGTGGCTGTCAGACAAGAGTGGCGCTCAGGGACCGCGATAGCCAAACTGCACGATGCGATAGCGCATCAGCACATACATGATCGCGAAGATGGCGAAGACGACGAAATTCACGATCGACGCCAGCGCAAACAATTCCGGCCCAAGTCCAAATCTGAGCGAGCCCCAGGCGACCGACGGCAATGTGGGAATGGCGCCCAAATTGTAGAACGAAATCTCCAGATTGTTGAAGGCCAGGATGAAGCTGATCAGGAAAGCGCCGAACAGGCAGGGCCAGATGATCGGCAAGGTGATCTCGAGAAAGCAGCGCACGGGACCGGCGCCGAACACCATCGCCGCATCGTCCATCGCCCAGTCATAGCGCACGAGCTGCGACAGGATGATGAGGAACGCGAACGACGTGCCGGGGATCGCATTGGCGGCGATTGCCGAGTACATGTTGCCCGGCAGATCCAGCACCCGCGCATTGAACGCGAGCGTGGAAATGCCGATCAGCAGATCGGCCACGAACAGCGGTGCCAGGAACAACAGCAGCGCCAGGCCCCGCCAGCGGGCGCGGTAGCGAAGAATTCCGATGGCGCCGCCGGTCGCCAGCAAGGTCGAAAGCACGGCGCTGCCGATGCCCAAGGTCAGGCTGTTGAAGAGAGCGCCGCCATACAGCGAGCTGGCGAACAGGTCCTCGTACGACGTCGCCGAGAAAGCCGGCGGAAAAGGCCAGACGATGTCCTGGGAGAACGATGCGAAGATCACGTAGAAGACCGGCGCGTAGAGGAAGACGTAAAGCGCGAAGAGCATCACGCCCATGACAATGCTGCCCCATCGCGTGCCCTGGCGGATCATTGGTTGATGACCCCGGTGAAGCCGCTACGCTTGAGATCGATGGTGTGGCGCATCGCCAGGATCACCACCAGGGAGGCGAAGAACAGGAACACGCCCATCGCCGAGCCCAGCGCCCAGGTCCCGGTCTCGCCAAACTGCTGCGCCAGGCTCATGCCGAAGGAGGTCGCCTGCGGGCCACCGAGGAACCGCTGGGTCACCGCCGATGCGAGACAGGGGATGAACACCAGCACCAGGCCGATGGCGGTGCCGATCCAGTTCAGCGGCCAGGTGATCTCGATGAAGGCGCGCCAGGGATGGGCGCCGTTGATCTTGGCCACCTCCAGCAATTCGAAATTGAAGTTCACCAGCGACAGATAGATCGCCGTCACCATGAACGGCACATAGAGATAGACCAGCCCGACGCCGGCGGCGAACTGCGTGTACATGAGCGCGCTGATGGGAGGGATGCCGAATTCGCCCAGCGCCATGTTGATCAGCCCGATCGGGCCGAACAAGGCCTGCAACCCCGTGACGCGCAGGATGATGCCGGTGAAGAACGGCGCCGCCAACAGCAGTACGAGCAACAGGCGATAGCGGCCGCCATAGCGGGCGATGAAATAGGCGATGGGCCAGGCGATGACGACGCAGGCCAGCGACACCAGCACGGACGTGATCAGCGAGCGCAGGAAGAACGTGCGGTAGGCGGCCTCGCCCAGGAGCAGGCGGTAATTGTCCAGGTTCCAGTCGGCGTAGAGTTCATAGCTTTCCGTGCGCCAAAAACTGAACACGACGATGGAGAGGAGCGGCACCAAAAGCGCGATGACAATGAACAGCGATCCCGGTCCGGCCAGGAAGGCGAAGCGCCATTGGGGCCGGTGGGTCAGTCGGATCCAGCTATCCCCGGCCATCGCATCACATCAGGAAGGTGGCGCCGCGGCTTGCGGGCCAATGCACGGTGACGGCCTCCCCGGGCTGCAAATGGAGTTCGCGCGGCGCACCGCTGACGACGATCTCCGAACCGTCCTGGAGCAGCACGAGGTAGTTGGCGATCTGGCCCTTGAAGATGATGTCGCGCAGCGTGCCGGCAATCGCGTTGAGTTCAGCCGTCATGGCCCCACCGCCGCCGCGGGCGATCTCCAGATCTTCGTATTTGATGGAGAAGTGCGCGGCAGCGCCAGGCTGCCCGTTGCGCGGCGCCGGCACCGAAAGCGCCGTGCCCTTCCAGTTGAACTGCGCGGTCCCGCCGGCGATCGCCTGCAAGCTCCCATCGAAACGGTTGGCATGGCCGACGAAGCCGGCGACGAATGAAGTCGCCGGGTTGGTGTAGATCTCGGTCTTGGCGGCCACCTGCTCGAAGGAGCCATTGCGCATGACGGCGATCCGGTCGCTCATCGTCAGCGCTTCCTCTTGATTGTGCGTGACGTAGACGAAGGGAATCTCGAGCTGCTTCTGATATCTGCGTATTTCCACTTCCATCTCAGAGCGCAGCTCGCGGTCCAGATTCGCCAGCGGTTCGTCGAGCAGCAATAGCGCCGGCCGCGAGATCAGGCCGCGGGCCAGCGCCACGCGCTGCTGCTGGCCGCCGGACATCTCGTTGGGATAGCGGTCGGCAAGGCCGTCCAGCCGCATCAGCTTCAGCGCCCAGGCCAGGCGCTCGTCACGTTCGGCGCGGCCGACGCGCTGCATGCGCAGGGGGAAAACGATGTTCTCCGCCGCGGTCTTATGGGGAAACAGCAGGAAATTCTGGAACACCATGCCGACATGCCGCGCATAGGGCGGCAGCGCGGTGACATCGGCGCCGCTGATGGTCACGCGCCCTTCGTCCGGCTGTTCCAGTCCGGCGATGAGGCGCAGCATGGTGGTCTTGCCGGAACCGCTCGGCCCCAGCAGGGCGAAGAACTCGCCGCGTTCAATGCTCAGGTCGATGCGATCGACCGCCGTGACGGACCCGAACCGCTTGGTGACAGATTGCAACGTTAGTACCGCGGGCGGCACGGTGTCTCCGATCGTCGATGAAAGAAAAGGTACGGCGGCGCCCCCCGCCAAGGATAGGCGCCGCCGTCTCCGCAGGCAACGTCAGGAGGCTTCGACGTCCGACCAGATTCTCTCCCACTTCTCTGGTGAGGATGGCTGATCAAACATGTGCAATTGTGCCGCCTCAGCACTGCGATTCATGAAATAGAGTTCGTTCTCGTCCGCCGTCAGAAGGTCTCGCACATCGACCGTGCCGCCATAGCCTGTCGACCGGACCACTCGGACATAGTTCTCCTTTTGCAGGAGTTCGTTCACCCAGTTATGGGCCAACTCGACGCGCTCGGAGTCCGCATCGGCGCTGATCATCCAGGTGTCGACCCAGCCGAGGCCGCCTTCCTTCGGCTTCAGCACATGCTGAAGGTCGAAGTCGAGCTTGCCTTCCTTCCGGAGCACGGTGAGGTGCCGGTAGGTCTCGGAGAACTCGGGCGCTGCCCAGACCACCCCGCCACGCATCAGGCGATCGAGCGCGTCGTAATCCTGATAGCGGGTCATCAGCAGTTTTTTCTGGGCGATCAGCAGTTTCTTGGTTTCTTCCAATTCAGCGTCCGTCAGGTTGTACGGATTGAACGGTTTGCCGTCTGGCCGCTCGCTGCCGATGGTGCCCAGATTGGTCGCCGCGAGAATGCCCATCAGGGCAATGTTTTCCTCGAAGCGCGAGTTGGTCGCCAGATGTCCGGCGTACTTCTCGTTCAGCAGCAGGCCAATCGAGCCGATGTCTTCGGCCGCGACTTGCGAGGTGTTGACGGTAATGCCGTAGCCGCCCCAGCAATTGGGCGCCGCGACTTTGTTGGCGCCAGACTCATCCGCCAACAGCGGGAAGTTCGGCGGCAGGAAATCCGAGAACACGCCGGCCATGTTGGGGATCTTGCCGTAGTCCACCGCCTGGGTGAGACCCTGGCGGAAATAGAGGCGCGGCCAGAAGCCGTCGCCCATCACGAGATCGAAATCCTTGGTGCCGCCCACCTTCATCTTGTTGAAGGCTTCGGAATTGCCATCGAAGAAGGTCGGCGAGAAGGTCGCTTTGTATTTTTCTTCGAAGCTCGCGATCGTCTCCTTGATCGCGTAGGGCTGCCACATCAGCAACCGCAACGTCGGCGTCGCCGCCGCCGCGTCGCTGATGAAGGGACCCTTCCATGAAACGGCCAGACCCGCGGCGGCCGCAGCCCCCGTGAGCATTGCGCGGCGCGAGAGGCGCAAGGCCCGCGCCAGTTTCCGTGCCGATACGCCTTTGTTAACTTTCGTCATGACGTTGCCTCCCCAGGCTTCAGGCTTGTACGCACAGCAATAATTACAACACAATTGCCAAAAAATGCAACAGGGTGCTAAAAATACCTCACCAGCGGCCAGGTCCACGGCCTTCGAGGAGTTCGTCCGGTGTTAGCTGAACAGCGGCAAAGCATGATCCTAAGCATGGTCAACCAGCGGGGCTCGCTGTCGATCACGGAGATCCAGCGCAAGCTCAAGGTGTCCCGGGAGACCGTGCGCCGCGACATCATGTTGCTGGCCGACCGACAGGCGTTGCGGAAAACCCATGGCGGCGCCTTGTCCCTCGAGCGCACCGAGCCGGAAATCGCCGTCCGCGAGGTGATCAATGCCGAGGGCAAGCGCGCCATCGGCCGGCTGGCGGCCAGCCTGGTGCCCGACGGCGCCACGGTGATTCTCGCCAGCGGCAGCACGGTGCAGAGCGTCGCCGAAGCCCTGCAGTCGCGCCAGGGCCTGACCATCTTCACCAACAGCATCTTCAATTGCATGAAGCTGATGGGCCGTAACAAGAACCGGGTCTTCATGCTCGGCGGCGAAGTGCAGGCGATCAACGGCGCGGCCCTCGGCCGCGACGCCACCTCCATGCTGTCGCATTATTTCGCCGACTTCGTTTTCCTGGGCGCGGGCGCGATCTCGCCCTCCGGCTGGCTGATGGACTACACCCGCGAAGAAGGCGAGATGAACAGCCAGATGCTGCTGTCGGCGCGCACGCCCGTCGTCGTCGCCGATCACAGCAAGTTCAATCGCTTTGCGCCGGTGCGGGTGGAAAATTTCGAGAAGGTCACGCATCTTGTGACGGACAAGAAACCCGAGGCGCCGCTGGCCGAAACATTGGCCGCCATGCCGCTCGAGCTTCTGGTGAGTCCCGACACCGCCCGCAGCTGACAGACTGCAACGAACGAAAATAAAATCGGAGTGAACAGCAATGAAGTACGAAACGCAGCGCCGCGAGATCGTCGCCGCGTGCCGGGATATGAACCGCCGCGGCATCAATCAGGGCACGTCCGGCAATATCAGCGCGCGCGTGAAGGAAGGCTTCCTGATCACGCCATCTGGAATGCCTTATGACGAGATGAAGGCGACCGACATCGTGCTGATGCGGCCGGACGGCAGCCATAGCGGCCGCCGCAAGCCGTCGAGCGAGTACCGTTTCCACACCAGCATCATGGCGAAGCGGCCGGAGGTGGGCGGCATCGTCCATACCCATTCGATGTTCGCGACCACCATCGGCATTCTCGGCCTGGAGATACCGGCCGTGCATTACATGATTGCCGCAGCCGGCGGCAGCAACATCCGCCTGGTGCCCTACATCACCTATGGCACGCAGGAACTGGCCGATGCAGCGCTGAAGGCGCTGGAAGGACGCAATGCCTGCCTGCTGGCGAATCACGGCATGATCGTCGTCGGACCGACTCTGAAGAAAGCCATGTGGCTGGCGGTAGAAGTCGAAACGCTGGCGGCGCAATACTGGCGCGCGCTTTGCGCCGGGAAGCCGAACATCCTTTCCGATGCGCAGATCAAGACTGTGGCGGACAAGTTCAAGACCTACGGGCAGGCCGCCGAGCCGGCCCCCGGTTGTTGTTGAGGACGGCCGCGCGCGGCGCACCATGATCGTCGGCATCGATATCGGCACCCAGAGCCTCAAGGCAGCGGTCACCGACGACGCGCTCGGCGTCCGCGGCGAAGCGGCCATGGCATACCGGCCGAACTTCCCGCGTAACGGCTGGGCGGAACAGGATCCGCGGCTGTGGGAACATGCGCTCGGCCCGACCATCGCCCGCGCCCTGGCGCAGGCCGGCGTGAGCGCGGCGCAAGTCACCGCACTCGGCATCTGCGGCCAGCTCGATGGCTGCCTCGCGGTCAACGGCAAGGGCAAGGCGATCACGCCCTGTCTGATCTGGATGGACCGGCGCGCCCAGGCGGAGATCGCCAATGTACCGGCGGCGATGGTGCGGGCGCGAGCCGGCCTGGTCCTGGATGCCAGCCACATGGCGGCCAAGATCCGCTGGCTGAAGCGGCATGATTCCGGCATTGCCTCGGCGAGCTGCTTTCATCAACCCGTATCGTACGTCGTGTCGCGCCTAACCGGCCGCGCGGTGATCGACCATGCGCTGGCGTCGACCAGCATGCTCTATGGCATTGAGCGGGCCGGCTATGATTCGGCGCTGCTCGATTGCTTCGACATCAGCGCCGACGAGCTGCCGGAGCTGGCGGACGCGGCGGAGTCCGCGGGGCCATTGTCGGCTGAAGGTGTGGCGATCACCGGCCTGCCCGCCGGCATTCCCGTCGCCGTGGGCACGGGCGACGATTTTTCCACTCCCTTGGGTGCAGGATTCATCGATCCCGGGCAGCTTGCCGTCGTGCTCGGCACGGGCGAGGTCGTCGGCGCGGTGCATCCGCGCCTGATCATCGACGATGCCGGCCTGGTGGAGACCCACGCCTATCCCGGCGGCGCGTATTTTCTCGAGAATCCCGGCTGGCTTTCGGGCGGCGCCGTGGCTTGGCTCTGCGAATTGCTGTCGATCGACGGGTTCGAGGCGCTGCACGCGGAAGCGTCGACGGTCCCGCCGGGTGCGGCCGGCCTCACCTTTATCCCCGCCCTCACCGGCGCCATGGCGCCGGTATGGAACGCGGCGGCCCGCGGCTGCTTCTATGGCCTGACGCCATCGCACACGCGCGCCCATATGGCCCGGGCGTTGCTCGAGGGCTGCGCCTTCGCCATGCGCGACGTGGCGGACCGGCTGAAGGAACTGGGCGTCGACATCCGCAGCGTGCTGCTGCTGGGCGGAGGCGCGCGCAGCCAGCTCTGGGCGCAGATCCGCGCCGATGTGCTGGGCCTGCCCACGGAAATCTCCAGCCGCGTCGACAGTTCGCCTGTTGGCGCCGCCATGCTGGCGGCCGTTGCCGCCGGTCTGATCGAAAACCTGCAACAGGCCGCCGGAATGGTGCGGGCGCCCGCGGCGCGGCTCGCGCCGGCCGCCGCGACGCGCGGCGCCTATGGCGAGGCCTATGGCCGCTACCGCCGCTTGTTCGACAATCTGCGGCCGCTGTTCGAATCGGCCAGGCCGCCGATGCTGCGGCAGAACGGAAACCGCGTTGGCAGGGAGGCCAGCATCCATTGAGCGATACCATGATCAACCAGCTTCTGGCGGGTACCCTGCCCGACCCCGACGGCGGT
This sequence comes from Verrucomicrobiia bacterium, assembly GCA_035544395.1. Classification (GTDB taxonomy): domain Bacteria; phylum Pseudomonadota; class Alphaproteobacteria; order Dongiales; family Dongiaceae; genus DATKFM01. The sequence continues at coordinate 2,440 of DATKFM010000346.1, read as the reverse complement.
GCGCCGCTGCGTGTCGCGACGCGTTCGGTCGCCATCCTGCCGACTCTGAAGAACGTCGAGGCCGACTTCGTCAAGCCGCTCGGGCTCGGCCCGCATCTCGCCGTCGTCAGCGATTCGACGACTCACGGCATCCTCGGCGCCCGCGTCGTCCGGGCACTGGAAGGCCTCGGACGGGTCACCAGCATTCTGCTGCCCGGCCGGCCGCATCCCGACGGCGAGACTGTGGAGAAGATCCGCAAGGCGTCGGCATCCGCCGATGCGCTGGTGGCCGTCGGCTCGGGGACCATCAACGATCTCTGCAAATATGCCAGCGCCCAGGACCGCAAGCCCTACGTCGTCTATGCGACAGCGCCGTCGATGAATGGCTACACCTCGGTGAATGCGGCGATCACCGAGCACGGTCACAAGAAGTCCCTGGCGGCGCAGGCGCCGGTAGCAGCTTTCTTCGATCTGGAAGTGTTGACGGCATCGCCGCCGCGAATGATCCGCTCCGGCCTGGGCGACAGCCTCTGCCGGCCGACGGCCCAGGCCGATTGGATGCTGGCCCATCTGCTGCTGGATCAGCCCTATCGCACCATGCCGTTCGTGCTGCTGGAGGATGACGAGGCGCAACTCTTCGCGGAGTCCGACGCCCTGATGCGCGGCGATATGGAGGCGATGCGCTGCCTGGTGCGCACACTGCTGCTCTCCGGCTTCGGCACGGCGATCTATGGCAGCAGCCATCCGGCCAGCCAGGGCGAGCATCTGATCAGCCACTATGCCGACATGTTCGGCGATCATGGCTGGCCCGAGTCGTTCCATGGCGAGCAGATCGGCGTCACGACGCTGACGATGGCGCGCCTTCAGGAGCGGCTGCTCGAAGGCCCGGCGCCGACGGTCCACACCAACGGCGCCGACGAAGCCGTGTTCACCTCGCGCTACGGACCCGAGCTCGGGAAATCATGCTGGAAGGAGTTCGCGCAGAAACGCCTGGATGCCGGGCGCGCCAAGGCGGTCAATCAGCGCCTGGCCGATTCCTGGGACAAGATCCGCGAGGCGATCGCCCGCATCACCATCCCCGCGAAGACCCTGCGGGACGTGCTGCAGCGGGCGGCCGCGCCGATGCAGCCGGAGGATCTGGGCTGGCCGCGGCAGTTCTACCTGACGGCGGTCAAGCAGGCGCGGGAAATCCGCAACCGCTACACCTTCCTCGACCTGGCGTCGGACAGCGGCAAGATCGAGCCGGTGGCGGCGCTTACCTGAGGGTCCGAAACGGGCGCCGCTTCACGCGCGAGCCAAGAGCTGCTCGGCTTTTGCCAGATCCTCAGGGCTGTTGGTGTTGAAGAACGGATCGACCTTGTCGACCGCAAACTCGGCAACCGCAAGACGGTAGCGCGCGCTCCACGCGTCTACCTTGTGCATGTCTTCTTGCAGGATGGCGCGCCGCAACTCGTCGCGCAGGCGCACCGGCCAGAGCCCGACCACCGGATAGCGCTGGCCCGCACTCAAGGCGCAGACCATGTCCGCCTGCTCGATCTCGCGCTCGGCGATCAGGCGCGCGACGAGATCCCGCGGCAGGAACGGGCTGTCCGTCGGGGCAGTGACGATCCACGGACAATCCGGCGCATGCGCCGCCGTCCAATCCATGCCCGCGAGCACGCCCGCCAGCGGCCCGGCAAAGTCCGGAATAGTATCCGGCGCAATCGGCAGATCGAATTCCGAGAACCGCGCCGGATCGCCATTCGCGTTCAGAACAAGTTTCCGCACTTGCGGCCGCAGGCGTGGGATCACATGCGCCAGGATGGGCCGCCCGCCAAGATGGCGCAGGGATTTGTCGCCGCCGCCCATGCGTTGCGATTTTCCGCCGGCAAGCAGCACGCCGATGGCGGCGGGCGCCGCGCCGGGAAGTTTCTTGTTCATGTGAATGATGACGCGATCCTCGCGCACCTCGCGCCGGGCGACCGCATAGCCGTGCCGCTCATAGAGCGCGATGTTCTCCGCCATCTTCTCGTTGGTAAAGAGCCGGATCTCCGGCACGGCCGCGCGCAATGCCTCGCGCTCCGCCAGCGCCAGCAACCGCCGGCCAATGCCGCTGCGCTGCAACTCCGGCGCCACGGCCACGCTCCAGATCAGCAGGTGATCGATGGCTGGCTTCAGAACTAGAACGCCAAGGAGCTTGCCGTCCTTGTCTTCGGCAACCCACGCCTCGCTGCTCCTTACGACCTCGGCATAATCGACCGTCAGCGGCTCCGGCCGCCGCCCGATGCGCTGCACGAACGTCTGATAGGCGGCATGCGACAGCGCTTCGATAGGTGCGGCATCGGAAGCGTTGGCTCGGCGGAATCGGAGGGAAACCGGGCTCATTCGCACAACTTAAAGCCTTTGTTCTGATAGGCCACCCCGCCTTGACGTCCCGGCGGCGGCGGTGGTGTGTCGCGGCAACAGCGCCGGCCCAGGCCGG
>DATKFM010000345.1:0-3838 GCA_035544395.1 Verrucomicrobiia bacterium | reverse complement strand
CGGACATCAAGGCGCCGCTGCTGGTCATTCACAGCCCGCAGTCCCTGATTGCAAACCTGTCCAACTCACGGCTTGCCATTTCCGCGCGGCATATCGTGATCGTTGTCGATGGGCCGTTCGCCGGTAGCAGCCAGATGCCATTGGCCGACCGGCTGTTGCGCGCTTCCGGCGCCACGACGGTCGCCTGGGCGCCGACGAATGACTATGTCCGCATGTGGCTGGAGGAGGTGGTGCCGGAGGTGAGCATCGCTCCAGCCAACTGGCGGCCGGTTGTCGCGTCCGTGGCTTCCCGCCCCCGAACGGTTCGGCGCAGGAAGCCGGTCGTCGCGGTGGCGGAACTGACGGCCGGGGACACTGGAACGGGAGAAATGCGGCGTGCCATGGCGGCACTGCCGCGCGATGGATCGATTTCCATTCGCCTTCACGGGGCGCCGGATGAAAGCACCCTCAAGCAGCATTTGCCGCTCACGGGCTGGGAGTTGTTCAAGGGCTACCAGATGGAACTCGGAAAGGTTCTCGACGGAGCGGACGTCCTGGTATGTCTCGGCGGCGAACAGAGGGGCGCGATACCGGACGTGGCAGCCGCGGAAGCGGCTGCCCGCGGGTTGCCAGTCATCGCCTCGCCGGCGCTGCGGCGACATTTCGGGAGCGGAGCGATCTACGCGCAAGCTCCGGCTATGCCAGGCATCGTGAAGCAACTGCACGGCTCGGCCCAGGAATATCGAGCGGCGTCGCGCGCCGCGCTTGGGCGCGCGTCCCGTCTGCACGGCCTTCAGATCCATCAGCAGCGAATTGCAGCACTGATCGGACAGCCCAGAACGGCGGCAGCGCCGCAGCGCATTGTTCAATCGACCAGGAGGAAATCCGCGCCGCTGCCGATTGCCAGGACACCGCGCCGCATCATGATGTTCTCGCAGAATGGTGTCGGTCTCGGTCACGTCGTCCGCCAACTGGCGATCAGCCGCCATCTGTCGAAGCATCACGACGTTTTGTTCTGTTCCATGAGTCAGGCGATCGACGTCATTGATGCCTATGGCTACCAGGTCGAGCATCTCCCGTCACACGTCTATACCGGGGTCGAGTATGTTGATTGGCACCCCTGGGCACGCGATCAGGTCGAGCAGATGATCGATTTCTACGACGTGGGCGCCGTGGTGCTCGACGGCAGCGTACCCTACCTCGGGCTGCTGGACGCCGTGGCCCCACGGCCCGATGTCCGTCTCGTGTGGATCCGGCGCCCGATGTGGCGGCCGACTTCGGAAAGCCTTCTGCGGATTGCGCAGCAACGGTTCTTCGACCTCATTGTCGAGCCGGCGGAGCTTGCCGGCGAAGTCGACAAGGGACCGACGGTCGCGCACCGCGACCGCTGCGTCTGCGTCGATCCGATCCGGTTGCTGGAAGAGCGCGAATTGCTGACGCGCAGGCAGGCAGCCCTATCCCTGGGTCTGGATCCCGCGCGTCCCGCTGCGCTGATCCAGCTTGGCTCCGGCGCCAACCGGGACATTGTCGGCCTGACGGACAGGATCCTGGAGGCGGCGCGCAAGTTCGACGGATTGCAGGTCGTGGTCGCGGAGTGGCTGAATTCCGCGGAAGCCTTGGACCTGTGGGATGACGTGCCCTGCCTCAGCGGTTTTCCCATCAGCCGCTACTTCCGGGCGTTCGATTTCTCGATCTCTGCGGCGGGCTACAACTCATTCCACGAAGTTTTGTCCTATGGCTTGCCCACCATCTTCATCGGCAATCCCCGCAAATACATGGATGACCAGGGCGCCCGCGCCGAGTTCGCCGCCAAGCACGGCGCCGCGATGGTGTCGGGCTCGGCGCCGCGCGAAATCGCCGCGGCTCTTGCCCGTATCATGAACGACGATGAGCGTCGCGCGATCGCGAAAGCATCGCGGCGCTTGTCGCGGCCCAACGGAGCAAAGGTTGCCGCCGACGCGATCCGTCGGATCATGACGAACTAGGAGGGAATATGGCGCGCTCGCCGGCCAGCCTCGGACAGGAAGTGAACCAGCTCCGCGAAGGGCTGGAGAATGCGTATTACCGGCAGCGCACGGTCGAACAGCGCCTTCGCACCATCCTCCAGGAAGTCGGACGCACCGCCCGCCGGATAGACATCTTCGACGTCGTGGGCACGAAGGCGCGGGAGCCTGCGGTGCCGGCCGCCGGTCCGGCGGCGCCCTTGCCCATGATCTGGCCGCGCGAACGCAAGGCGGGCAAGATTCTGCGCCCGACGCCAGGCCTGGCCAACCTGACCATGACCGACAGCGCGGTGCCGGTGATCGGCATTTCAGTCAGTGGGTTCGAGCCTGCGCAGCTCGACCAGATCGTCACCATGATCGCGGAGAAGCAGCTTGCGGATCAGGACTTTGTGCCGGTTTTCCTGACCGATTCGCTGCACGCGGAGATATTCCGCAAGCACCGCTATGCGTTCGAGTATCTCCCGATGGGTCCGCAGGGTCGCAAGCTCGAAGGAACGATGCCCTGGGCGGAGTATGCAGCTGCACGCCTCGCCATGATCAGGCGCAAATACGGTCTCGCGCGTATTCTTACATTCGGCAAGCTGCCGTTCGGCATGAGCTAGGGATGGCACAAAAGAAAGAGCCGGAGCTCGAAGGCTCCGGCTCGTAGTTGCTCTCACAAGGTTAGTGGGTCGGGATCAGTAGCCCGATTGACCCGGAGGTCCAATATCCGGCGTCCCGTGATCGCCGAACATGTCCGGACGTCCCTTGTCGTTCTCGCCATGGAAGTGACCATTGCCGCCGTTGGCATGCCCGTTGTTGGGGCTGTCGCCGCCGTCGGAAGCATCGCCGTCGGCGCCGCCATTGCCGCCGCCGCTGCCGCCGCCTTGGCCGCCATTGCCGCCACCGTGGCCATTGCCGTTACCGCCACCGTGACCATTGCCGTTGCCGCCACCGTGGCCATTGCCATTGCCGCCACCGTGGCCATTGCCGTTGCCGCCGGCATTGCTGGCCAACTTGACCGCCCCCGGCAAGGCCGTGTCGGTCTTGCCCGCACCGAAAGACAGGCGGCCGATCACGTCCGGCGCATAGAGACTAGTCGGGTGATCACGCAGGAACTGTTCGAGTGTTGCCTCGTCACCGCTGGCAATTGCGACCTGATAGGCTTGTGCCTCGGGCATGTGCGCCAGGCTCACACTGGCGCCCAGTGCCAATAAGCCGATCGCAGTGAGAGCGCTGCGCTTGCGTTGGCGTTTTGGTCGTCTGGTCTCTTTCTTCATTCTCCAGCTTCTCCTTTCATCGCTGCGGCTCGCGGTAATTGGGTGCGGACCGCAAATATTGCGAAGTAACGGCCGGAACTTTGACTGAATTAACATGAACCCAGCCTGAATATGCTCAAAAAAGACAGTATTATCAATTATTTATACATAAGGTATAAATTATCTATATTCTGTCACACGGTGGTGAGTAAGGTTTCGGAAATGTCATTCTGGGCGGGCAGGGTTGCCGGCTTTGACTCGCTATGGCACAACCACGACCGCGATTGACAGGGATCGCTATCACCCGAATTCGGACCAGACCAAAGGATCTGCTTGATGAGAAAACCGCTGCGTAAGGCGATATTTCCGGTTGGCGGATTGGGGACGCGATTTCTGCCGGCGACCAAGGCGATGCCGAAGGAGATGCTGCCCGTCGTGGACAAGCCGCTGATCCAGTATGCGGTGGAAGAGGCGCGGGCCGCCGGCATCGAAGAGATGATTTTCGTGACCGGCCGCGGCAAGAGCGCGATCGAGGATCACTTCGACTATTCCTACGAGCTGGCGGAGACCTTGAAAGAGCGGAGCAAGGATGCCGAGCTGGCGATGATCAACAATTTG
>DATKFM010000344.1:0-19839 GCA_035544395.1 Verrucomicrobiia bacterium | reverse complement strand
CACGGCGCTTTCCATCTGGCTGGCCATGGTGCGCTTCCAGATCAGGTCATAGACCTTCTGTTCATCGGCATCGAGATGGCGCGCCACGTCCTCGGGCCGGCGATGCACGTCGGTCGGGCGGATGGCTTCGTGGGCCTCCTGCGCATTCTTCGCGGTCGTCTTGTAGACGCGCGGCGCCTTCGGCAGATACTTGTCGCCATAATCTCTGACGATCAACTCGCGCGCCGATGCGATTGCTTCATTTGATAGCGTAACGCCATCGGTTCGCATATAGGTGATCAGGCCGACCGTCTCGCCTTCGAGCGTCACGCCTTCATACAGCTTTTGCGCGATGCGCATGGTGCGGCTGGCCGAGAGGCCCAGCTTGCGCGACGCTTCCTGCTGCAGGGTGGAGGTGGTGAAGGGCGGCGCCGGATTGCGGCGCGCCTGCTTGCGTTCGACATTGGCGACCGTGAAGGGTTCGCCGGCCATCAGGGCCGCGACAGCGGTGTCGGCGGCGCCCTGGTTGCCCAGGTCGAACTTGTCCAGCTTCTTGCCGTTCAGGTGGGTCAGGCGGGCTGTGAAGGTGTCGCCCTCGGCGGTGCGGAACTGCACCTCGACCGACCAGTATTCCTGCGGTTTGAAGGCCTCGATTTCCTTTTCCCGCTCGCAGACCAGGCGCAGCGCCACGGATTGCACGCGGCCGGCCGACTTGCTCTTCGGCAGCTTGCGCCAGAGCACTGGGGAGAGGGTGAAGCCCACGAGGTAGTCCAGGGCGCGGCGGGCCAGGTAGGCTTCCACCAGCTCCTGGTTCAGCGCCCGCGGGTTCTTCATTGCCTCCAGCACGGCGGTCTTGGTGACTTCGTTGAACACTACCCGCTGCACCTCGACGCCGGTCAGGGCGTGGCGGCGCTTCAGCTCCTCGGTGATGTGCCAGGAGATGGCCTCGCCCTCGCGGTCCGGGTCGGTGGCCAGGATCAGTTTGCCGGAGGATTTGAGCGCCTGGGCGATCTCCTTGAGCCGGCTCTCCGCCCGCTCGGCGACGTCCCAGGTCATGGCGAAGTCCTTGTCCGGCGCCACCGACCCATCCTTGGGCGGCAGGTCGCGGACATGACCCATGCTCGCGATGACCTTGTAGTCAGCGCCCAGGTACTTGTTGATGGTCTTCGCCTTGGCAGGCGATTCGACGACGACGACGTTCATGACCACTGGTCAGCAATCTCCTGGAGCCTCGGGGGCGGGAAGGTCCCGAGCCGGGCCCCGAAAGGTCAGCTACGTTGCGCCTTGTTGGTTAACAATAGGGAAATGCGGTTTCCTGGATGCCATTCAAGACGTCCGGCCAAGTCCAATTCCAGGAGGGCGGCCCGGACGACGGGGGCGGACAATTGGCACCATCGGGTCAGTTCGTCAACAGCGATGGGGGTGGGGCCTAGCAGCGCAGCCACCGCTTCGAGGCCTCCATCCGGCAAGGATTCATTCGAGATTTCAGCCGGTTGATCCGCCAATTCGAATGTTAATGTTTTACTTGAAGAAAGACCGCTGGCCCCCTCCAGCGCGGCCAGGACGTCGGCGGCCGATTCGACCAGAACGGCCCCCTGGCGGAGCAAATTATTTGTTCCTCGGCAACGGGGATCGAGGGGCGAACCGGGCACCGCCATGACCTCCCGGCCCTGTTCCAGGGCCAGCCGGGCGGTGATCAGGGACCCGGATTGGAGGGCCGCTTCGACCGCCAGGACGCCCAGGGACAGTCCGGAAATGACCCGGTTGCGCCGGGGGAAATGTCGGGCCTGGGGAATGGTTCCGACCGGCATCTCGGAGATCACCGCTCCGGTTTCGGCGATGCGGCGGTAGAGGTCCTCATGTTCCGGCGGGTAGATGTTGTCGACGCCGCCGGCAAGGACGGCGATGGTGCCGCTGGCCAGCGCTCCCTTATGGGCGGCGCCGTCGATGCCCCGGGCCATGCCGGAGACCACCACAAAGGCTGCCGCGCCCAGATCCCGGGCCAGCTCCTCCGCCAACCGCCGGCCGCTGGCCGATGCGTTCCGCGCGCCGACCAGGGCGACGCAGCGGCGGTCCTTCCAGAGGGGCTGGCCGATCAGGGAGATGACCGGCGGTGCGTCCTCGATTGCCGCCAGAGCCGGCGGATAGTCGGCTTCGCCCAGGGCGATGAAGTGTCCGCCGGCGGCGGCCAGCGTCTCGGCCTCCTGCTCCGCCAGTTCCCGCGGATAGATCGCGATGGCGACCGAACGACCGCCGCGGCTGGCCAGATGGGGCAGGGCCTCCAATGCCGCCTTTGCCGATCCATAGCGGCGCAAGAGGTGGAGATAGCTGACCGGACCTACATTCTCGGTGCGGATCAGCCGCAGCCGGTCCAGCCGCTCCTGCTCGGTGATGACCGCAACTTTTTTCATGAAGGGAAGAACCCTGGAATCGGTGACAACGACTCAATTATAGGATGTAGGTTGAACTAGTGGCAATTATAGGTTGTGGCAGGCCATGGCATGCCATCTCATTGCCTTGTTCACCGTTCAGGGCCGCTAAGAACCGGCGGGCTTGCTGCTGGAGAGTCGGATCTTGGATTCCTCGCCCTTGAGCAGCCGCTTGATATTGGCGGCATGTCGCCACCAAACCAGCACGGCGAGAAACAGGCAGAAAGCGGCGATCTGCTGGTTGATGAAGAACCAGGCAAAGACGGGCGATGCAGCCGCCGCAATCAGCGCCGACAGAGACGAATAGCGGAAAGCAAACGCGATGATCAACCAGACGGCGATGGCGAACAGCCCCAGCGGCCAGTACAGGCCGAAGAAGATTCCGAGCATCGTCGCCACGCCCTTGCCGCCCTTGAACTTCAGCCAGACCGGGAACAGGTGGCCGATGAAGGCGCCGGCGCCGGCTAAGATCGCCGCATCCGGCCCCCAATGGCTGCCGATCAATACAGCGGCAGTGCCCTTGAGGCCGTCGAGCAGCAGCGTCAACGCCGCCAGCCCTTTGTTGCCGGTGCGCAGCACATTGGTGGCGCCGATGTTACCCGAGCCGATGGCGCGGATATCGCCGAGCCCGGCCAGCCGCGTGACAATCAGCCCAAAGGGAATCGAGCCCAGCAGATAGCCGGCGGCGGCGACGGCAAAGTACGTCCATAGGGAGGTAAATTCGCCGAGAGGCTCGGACATACTCAGTCTTTGTTGTGATTGTCGGCTTGGAAAACGATACGCCCGTCGACAATGGTGCGCAAGACGCGCCCCTGCACCGGCTTGCCGTCGAAGGCGGAGTTCTTGGATTTGCTCTTGAGCGTCGCGGCGTCGATCTTCCAGGCGCGGTTGAGATCGAACAACGTCACGTCGGCTGGCGAGCCCTTGGCCAGCCGCCCTTGCGGCAGACCCAGGATCTCGGCCGGCCGTACCGTCATGCGGGCCAGCAGATCCAACAGGCCGATATCGCCCCGGTGATACATCTCCAACCCCACCGGCAGCATGGTCTCGACTCCGATCACGCCGGGCGAGGCCTGGGCGAAGGGGACGCGTTTGGATTCCTGGTCATGGGGTGCGTGGTCGCTGGCGATGCAGTCGATCGTGCCGTCTGCCACAGCCGCGATCACGGCGCGCCGGTCGTCTTCGCTGCGCAGCGGCGGCGATACCTTGGCAAAGGTGCGGTAGTCGCCGATGGAGAGCTCATTGAGCGCGAAATAATGCGGCGCCGTATCGCAGGTGATCTTCAGGCCGCGCTTCTTGGCGCGGCGGATGCTGTCGATGGCGGCGGCTGTGGTCAGGTGAGCCGCGTGATAGCGGCCGCCGGTCAGCTCCACCAGATGCAGGTCGCGCTCCAGCAGCATCACTTCCGCGGCCGGGGGAATGCCGGTCAGGCCCAGCCGCGTCGCCAATTCTCCCGCATTCATGGCACCGCCCTCGGCGAGCGTCGGTTCTTCCGGATGCTGGATGATCAGCAGGCCGAAGGTGCGGCCATAGCTGAGGGCGCGGGACAGGACTCGGGCGCTGCCGATCGCAAATTCACCGTCGGTGAATCCGATCGCGCCGCTCTCCGCCAGCAGGCCCATCTCTACGATATCCCGCCCCTGCAGTCCCTTGGTGATCGCGCCGTAGCAATAGACCTTGGTCTGCCGCGTCTCCCGCGCGCGCCGGGCGATGAATTCGATGCCAGCGACATCATCGAGGACCGGCTGGGTGTTCGGCAGCGCCACCATGCTGGTCACGCCGCCGGCTGCCGCCGCGGCCGCCGCGCTGGCGATCGTCTCCTTATGTTCTTCGCCGGGTTCCCGCAGTTGCACCCGCATGTCGATCAGGCCGGGCGACAGGCAATGGCCGGCGGCGTCAATCATCTCCGTGCCCTCGGGCAGGCCGCTCTTGCCCACATCCGGGCCGAGGTCGGCGATCACGCCGTCGACCATGAAGATGCCGCCGCGCTGATCCAGCTTCGTCGCGGGATCCAGCAACCGCGCGTTGACGACGGCGCGCGGACGTGTCTGACGGGGAATGCGGGGCTCCTGCAACATCACGCCGCCCCCGCGTTCGGCCGCAGGCTGCGGGTCAGCACATCCAGGCAGGCCATGCGCACGGCCACGCCCATCTCCACCTGCTCGCGGATCAGGCTGCGATCAATATCGTCGGCCACCTCGCTGTCGATCTCGACGCCGCGGTTCATCGGCCCGGGATGCATGATCAGCGCGTCGGGCTTGGCGTTGGCCAGCTTCTCGTAGTCGAGGCCGAAGAAGTGGAAATATTCGCGGATCGACGGCACGTAGCTGCCCTGCATGCGCTCGGTCTGCAGCCGCAGCATCATCACGATGTCGCAACCCTTCAGGCCCTTGCGCATGTCCGTGAAGACTTCGACGCCCATGCGGTCGATACCGGGCGCCAGCAGCGTCGGCGGCGCGATCACCCGGACGTGGGCGCCCATGGTGGTCAGCAGATGGATGTTGGAGCGGGCGACGCGGCTATGCCTGATATCGCCGCAAATCGCCACCAGCAGCCCGGCCAGGCTGCCCCGGCGGCGGCGGATGGTCAGCGCATCCAGCAGCGCCTGGGTCGGATGTTCATGGCTGCCGTCGCCGCCATTGATCACAGCGCAGTCCACTTTTTGTGACAACAAATTTACTGCGCCGGAGTCGGGATGGCGCACGACAATCACGTCCGGCCGCATGGCGTTCAGGGTGGCCGCCGTGTCCAGCAGGGTCTCACCCTTCTTGATCGCGCTGGTGGCCACCGACATGTTCACCACATCGGCGCCCAGGCGCTTCGCCGCCAGCTCGAACGAGGTGCGGGTGCGGGTCGAGGTCTCGAAGAACAGGTTGATGACGGTGCGCCCGTGCAGCAGCGAGTCCTTCTTGTCGGCCCGCCGGTTCTGCTCGACATAGGAGTCGGACAAATCGATCAGCCCGTCGATCTCCTGGGCTGTCAGTCCCTCGATTCCCAATAGATGACGGCGCGAATAGAAAAGGGAGGAAGATCGATCGGCCGATGCGCTCATCGGGGGCGGACTATAGGTCCGGGCAATCCGGAGGCGCAAGGGTACGGCGGAAAAGGCCGCGAATGGCCCGGATTCGCCCGGCGATTCGCCTGATTGCGCCATGCCGTCGCCGAATCACCGGCTCGTGAGTCCCTTTGTCGAACTGTTTCCGGTATGCAGTATATGATCGGCTTAAGAGAGGACTGCGACCGATGGCCTATAGTTTCGATCCGCTTACCATAAGTTCCGCGATGGTGGGCGCGCTCTACAGCTATTGGCTTAAACAGCGCGGCGATCGGCTGATGCCGCGCCGGGCCGATATCGAGCCGGGGGACATCAAGCCGCTGTTGCCGAATCTTTTCCTGTCCGAGTTCGAGACCGAGCCATTCCGGGTGCGCTACCGGCTGGTCGGCACGGAGATCGTCAATCATGCGCGCTATGATTTTACCGGCCGCTATCTGGACGAACTGGACTTCAGCGCCTACGACACGGTCGACTGGCAGAGCCTGTACCTTTTGGTGTGGGAGCGGAAGGCGCCCCTCTTCGGCGAGGCGCTGGAAACCTTCCGCGATCGGCTGCGCCCGCCCGCACCCTACCAATACTGCATCCTGCCGCTGTCAAGCGACGGCGTGAACGCGACCGGCGCGATTGCCATGGAGGAATATCAGAAGCTCAGCCTCCATGAGCGCGAGTTGCTCGAGGCGACATCGTTAAAGGGCAGGCGCAGCTAGGGCGCGGCGTTCAGACCACGCCGCGCTGCCGCAAAGCCTCGATCTCCGCATTCGACATCTGCAGCAGATCGCCGAGCACATCCTGGGTATGCTGCCCGCAATAAGGCGGCGGCAGGCGGTAATCGACAGGCGTCTCCGAGAACTTGATCGGGTTGCCAATCAGGTCGACCGTGCCGGAGGCCGAGAGGGGATGCGGCATGGTGATCTTCATCTCCCGTTGCTGCACCTGCGGGTCCTCGAACACCTGGTCCACATTGTTGACCGGGCTGCAGGGCACGCCCAGCTTGGCAAGGCCGTCGATCCACTCCGCCTGTTTCTTGCGGCGGGTCACCGCCGGCAGCAGCTCATAGATCTCCCGCCGGTTGCGCACCCGGTCGGCGTTGGTCAGGAAACGCGGATCCTTGGCCAACTCGGGCGCTCCGGCGAAGCCGCAGAATTTCTGGTACTGCGCATCATTGCCGACCGCCAGGATGATGAAGCCGTCGGACGCCGGCAGTACATTATAGGGCACGATGTTCGGATGCTCGTTGCCGACGCGCTGGGGCACATTGCCCGAGGTCAGGTAGTTCAACCCGACATTGATCAGCCAGGCTACCTGGCTATCGAGCAGCGCGAGGTCGATATATTGTCCAACGCCGGTCTTGTCCCGGTGATGCAGCGCGCCGAGGATCGCCACCGTCGCGTACATGCCGCACATCACATCGGCGATGCCGACGCCGACCTTCATCGGTGGCCGGTCGGGCTCGCCGGTGATGCTCATGATGCCGCCGATGCCCTGGGCCAGCAGGTCATAGCCGGCGCGGGGCGCATAAGGCCCCGTCTGGCCGAAGCCGCTGATGGAGCAATAGACCAGCCGGGGATTGCTGTCCTTCAGGTCGGCATGGCTCAGCCCATAGCGCGCCATGTCGCCGACCTTGAAGTTCTCGATCATGATGTCGCACTTGGCGATCAGCTTCTTCGCCAGCGCCTGGCCCTCGGGCTTGGAGATATCGACAGTCACCGAGCGCTTGTTGCGATTGGAGCTGAGGTAATAGGCCGCCTCGTCGGTGTCCTTGCCGTCTTTCCCTTTCAGGTAGGGCGGGCCCCATTTGCGGGTGTCGTCTCCGGCGCCGGGCCGCTCGATCTTGATCACTTCCGCGCCGAGATCGCCCAGCAATTGGGTGCAGGTCGGCCCCGCCAGGATGCGGGAGAGGTCGAACACGCGAATGCCTGAGAGCGGGCCGGTGGAAGTCTGTTCGGTCATGAAGTTCCCGGGGCGAGAGGGCGCAAATACCGGATGGCAAGGATTTCCTTCCGGACTAAGCGCACTCTCCCCGCGGGGCGCGTGACGGTCAAGCCCACCGGCGCGTTCAGGTTTTCCAGGGCGGCAGCTTCGTCGGGCTGTGCTCCACCTCGACAGTCGCCTTTTCCCAAGCCGCGATGCGCTCAGGTCCCGCGGGGTGGGTGTCGAACAGCGATGCGCTGGTCTTTTTCTTGTCGAGCTGCGCCAGCACCTGCCAGACATGCCCCGCCTTGTGCAAATCATAGCCGGCGCGCGCCAGCAGATAGGCCGAGAGCAAATCCGCTTCCCGCTCCTGGTATTTCGAATAGCTGAGCGCGCCAATTTGCGCGCCGACGCCTGCCCAGGTGCCGACGGCGTTCGTCATCCCGGGATCATTACCGTCGGCGCCCGCCGCCATGGCAGCACCGGCGGCTGCGAGCCCCGCAAGCATGGCGCCGATCGCCGCATTGCGCTTTTTCTCTTCGATATGCCGTCCCAGATGGTGGCCGAATTCATGGGCCACGACGGCGGCTACTTCATCCTCGGATTGAAGCAGGTCGAGCAGCCCGCGCTGCACCACCACGCTGTTGGTGCCCGAGGCGTAGGCATTGACCTCGCCGTCACGGGAGTAGGTGACGTTGATCCGGCAGGTTTCCGCCTTCGCATGCTGGCACAGCGCCGGTGCCGACGCCTGCAGACGTCCGGCGATCCGTTGTAGCAATTCTCGGGATTCCGCCTCGGTCCGCAGATGTTTCGGGAGATCTGACGATGCTGAGCCGACCGTCAGCGACGCCCTATAGACATCGGCGTCGCTCAGTTCCGGCAGCACGAAATCCGCGCCCGAACAGCCGGCGAGCGCCAGGGTAGCAGCAATTCCAAACAGGACCTGCCGAAATAATCGGCTGGACCGACCTGAGCGTGACATTTTTCTTCCTCCCACCACTTTTGGTTGTATTTGTCGGCAAACATATCGCGCCGGCTGCAACCCCGCAAGCGTTTATTGGATGGCTTCTGCTACCTGCGCGTGCTGGAGCTGAGGGCGTCGAGCGCGCCCTGGAGGATATAGGTGGCTGCCAGGGTATCGACGGCGCGGGCGCGCTTGCTCCGGGTCAAATCGGCTTCCAGCATGGGCCGGGTCACCGCCATGGTGGACATACGCTCGTCCCAGAACGCGATCGGCAAATCGCCCTGGACCAGCAGATTGCGGGCGAATTGCCGTACCGACTGGCAGCGCGGGCCTTCGCTGCCATCCATGTTCAGGGGCAGGCCGATGACCAGGCCGCCCACATTGCGTTCGGCCATGATCTGCCGCAGCGCCGCCAGATCGGGAGCGAATTTCCTACGCCGAATCGTGCTGACGGCCGTGGCGACCGACAACAGCGAGTCCGAAACAGCGACGCCGATGGTCTTCTCGCCGAGATCAAGGCCCAGCAGCCTCTGCCCGGCGGGCAGGGCGGCGCGAATTTCCAGCAGCGGAAGAACCGGCATGTGCCGTCTTAGCAAGCGCCGCGCCCCCTGGGCAAGCAACGGCGGGCAAGCTGTGCGGCGCCGTTGACCTTGCGAACCGATTGCGGCGCTCTTGCCCATGGACAAGCCGGGGCCCGATTGGCTTAAGTCATTTTCGGGCGGCAGCAAACGACCGCGCCTGACGAGACACAGGAGAACGAACGCCCGGATGGAATGGCTGCTCCACGTCATCCTGCTGTTCAAGGGTATCGGTATCGGATTCGCGGTCGCGGCGCCCGTCGGGCCTATCGGGATGCTTTGCGTCCGCCGCACCCTGGCCGATGGGCAGCTTGCCGGCTTTGTTTCCGGGCTTGGCGCGGCAACCGCCGACGCGATCTATGGCCTCATCGCCGCCGTCAGCCTGTCTTTCGTCAGTTCCTTCATTGTCGAGCATAAGGACTGGATCAGCGTCGTCGGTGGAATTTTCCTATTGTATCTCGGCTACGTCGAGTTGAAGGCAAAACCAATCGATCCGGCGGCGGGCGCGCCGACCACACTCGGCCTGGTCGGCCATTTCTTCACCACCCTATTCTGGACCTTGAGCAATCCTGTCACCATCCTCACCTTCATCGCCGTGTTCACCGGCCTCGATGTCGCCGGTCCCGGCGGGCAGATCGGATCGCCGGAACGGGAGTTCGCGGGCATCACCGCCCTGGTGATCGGTGTGGCTCTCGGCTCCACATTGTGGTGGCTGGTGCTGACCCAGGGTGTCGGCATGTTCCGGCATCACTTCTTCGGCGCCGGCCAGACCACCCGTTGGCCCAACTTCATCGCGGGGACCTTGATCATTGTTTTCGGGCTCTACGCCCTGACCGCGGTGTTCCGCCTGATCTAGGCGGCGGCAGTGCGGCGTTCGCGCAACAGCAGGAAGGGTTTTTCCACGGCGTAGTGCAGGATCAACGCCGCAGCGGTGGCGATCAGCAGGTAGGGCGGCAGGAAGACCAGGAATTGTGCGCCCCGGGAAAGCCCGTCGTACCAATCCAGGCTTGTGCAGAACGCCTGCGCCATGGGCAGCAGCGCCAGATGCACAAGATAAAGGCAATAGGCCAGCCGCGACAGCAGCAGCGCCGGCCGCGAACGGAACAGCCTGCCGGGGCCGCCCTTGAACACGAGGCCCAGAAGCAGCAGGCCCGATCCAATGGACAGCAGGCTTTGCAGCGGCACCTTGTCGAAGAAGCCGATATGGTCGAGCAGCGGCACGAAGCCGACGATGGCCGCGAACAATGCGGCGCCGAGCCAGAACAAGGCCTGGCCGGTGCGCCGGTTTGCCAGCCAAACCAGCCGCGCGCGGTCGCGGTAGAGCAGGGCGCAGAGCATGCCGATCGCCAGCCCCTCATAGCTCGCATGGAATGGGCTGCGATAGACCATGAAGAAAGTGAGATAGTCGATCTCGCTCGGCGAATTCGCCTGGATCACCCAGCGCAGGAAAATGGGCAGCGCCGAGAGCGCGGCAATGGCCGCATATTGCTGCGCCGGGCGCTGCAGGCGGAACACCGCTATCAGCAGCAGCGGCGAGAGCAGATAGAATTTTTCCTCCACGCCCAGCGACCAGAACGTGGCGAGAATGTTCGACGGCAGGTAGTCCTGCAGGAACAGCAGATGATAGCCGATGCGCAGCGCCATCAGCTTTTGGTCGATCTGCAGATAGGGGATGAGCCCGAACGCCGCCACAAGCATCACTGTATAGTACGCCGGCACGATGCGTAGCGCGCGCCGCCAGAGATAGTCGCGGAAATCGATCCGGCCATCCTGCCGGCGGTAGCGGCCGCAGATGTGATGGGTGATCAGGAATCCGCTGAGCACGAAGAACAGATCGACGCCCGCCCAGCCATTGATCAGGGGAATTCCGGCATCCCAGCCACCCAGGGGATACAGCGCCTCGCCCTCGCGCCAGAACGGCCGGACGCCATGGCGGAACAGCACGAATATGATGGCGAGCGCTCTCAGCCCGTCCAACTCGGCGATCGCGTCACTGCCGCGCGGCATGGCGAGATAGTCGCGGACGCGCTGCGTCCAACGGGTCGCGGAAGCGGGAGCGAGAGCCAGCGTCACGGCGCTATCCGGCGATGCCGAGCGTCTTCTGCAGGCTCTTGCGCCTGACCTTCCAGATGATGGAATCGGCGATGTAGTGATGGAAGTTGAGGATCTGGTAGCTGATGACCATGAACGGCAAGGTCGCGGCCGAGAAGGCGAGCGACAGATAGATCGTCGTCGACAGGCCGACGCAGACCAGGAAATAGATCCAGAAATTGCGGGTCTGGCTTATGTAGGAAAGGAACTTCGCCTGCGGTTCGATGCCGCCCTTAAAGCGGTTGTTGTTGAACATCCAGACGAACAGAATGTATTGCGCGTTGTGCCAGATGTTCACCGTCAGCCAGCCGGCACTGATGTCGTCGATCACGATATAGCCGACAAAGAACATCAGGAAATGCGTGGAGACATAGAGCGTATGTGCCAGGGGCAGCCGTCCCTGCCACCACAGCAGCAGCCGCGTCACGGCAAACCAGGTGACGCCGGCGACCGCGGCGATCCCGACGATGTCCACCAGCATTCCCGCCACCGGCAGGACCTTGATCGGCATCGACAGGAAGGTATCCGGCGCCTGAAAGGACCGGTTCAAGATGCCCCACAGCGGCAGCAAGTAGAACGCAATCTGCATGACCGTCAGATTGTCGCTGGGGATGCCGCCGGCCTTGCGGCGGTAAACCTGGGACACGCCCCAACTCTGGCGCGAATAGTGGAACCACTGCCAATAGAAGTAGAGCGTGACGATCGACCACAGCCCGAAGCCCAGATACATCGCCAGCACGCCGGCGAGCACCAGCATCGGCAGGTAGAGCACGATGAACCGGTGCGCCCGGAAACTCTCGCGGTCGAAGGTCAGGCGCGTGAATGTCGAGACCACATGGTGGTAGCCGAGCAGCCAAAGGTCCGCCAGCATGATGGGAAACAGCAGCTGCGGCTTGAGCGTGACTACGAAGCCGGAAAGCAAGCCGATGCCGGCGATGGCCGCCACGAAGCCGAGATCGAACTCGCGGCTGCGCAGCCAGCCGGGCGACGCAAATGTAGCGCTGGCGGTGGTGACGGACATGGCTAATTCCTTAGCCCAGGCCCGCTTACCAAACCCTTAAGGAATGGTTTCTGGCGCTCCCGCGGGTTGCGACTGGACAGCGCCGATGCTAGTTTCCGCGCGCCGAATTAACCAATTACATTGCAGGAAACGAGAGGGAAATGCCGCTCGATCGCAAGACCGTGGCCCATATCGCGACGCTCGCCCGCATCAAGGTGCCGGAGAGCGATCTCGACGCCATGGCCAAGGAGTTGGACACCATCATCCATTGGGTGGAGCAGCTCGGCGAGGTGGACACCTCGAAAGTGGAGCCAATGACCGGCGCCGTGCGCGTTTCCCTGCCGCGCCGCAAGGACGAGATCACCGACGGTAATTGCCGCGACAAGATTCTGGCCAACGCGCCGGAGCAGGCCCATGGATTCTTCCTGGTGCCGAAGGTGGTCGAGTAATGGCCGCGCTCACCGATCTGACCATCGCCGGCGCGCTGGATGGCCTGGCGAAGAAACAGTTCTCGTCGAAGGAACTGACCCAGGCGCATGTGAAAGCCGTGGAGGCCGCCCGCACGCTCAACGCCTTCGTCACGGAAACGCCGGACAAGGCGCAGCAGATGGCCGAGGCCTCCGATGCGCGTCGCGCCAAGGGCCAGGCCGGCCTGATGGAAGGCGTGCCCCTGGCGATCAAGGACCTGTTCTGCACCGAGGGCGTGTTGACGACCGCCGGTTCCCACATCCTCGACGGCTTCAAGCCCACTTATGAATCCACGGTCACCGCGAATTTGTGGAAGGCGGGGGCTGTGATGCTGGGCAAGGTGAACATGGACGAGTTCGCCATGGGCTCCTCCAACATGACCAGCCACTACGGCTATGTGAACAATCCCTGGACGCGGAAGGGCGACAACCGGCCGCTGGTCCCCGGCGGCTCCTCCGGCGGCTCGGCGGCGGCGGTCGCGGCGCGCATCGCGCTCGGCGCCACCGGCACCGACACCGGCGGGTCGATCCGTCAGCCCGCGGCCTTCACCGGCATCGTCGGCATCAAGCCGACCTATGGCCGCTGTTCCCGCTGGGGCATTGTCGCCTTCGCTTCGTCGCTGGATCAGGCCGGCCCGATGACGCGCACCGTGGAAGATGCGGCGATCATGCTGCAGGCGATGGCCGGCCATGATCCCAAGGACTCGACATCGATCAACGTGCCCGTGCCGGATTACCGCAAGGCGCTGACTGGCAACATCAAGGGCCTCAAGGTCGGCATCCCCAAGGAATACCGGCTCGACGGCATGGCGCCGGAGATCGACAAGCTCTGGGCGGATGGCGTGGAGTGGCTTAAGCGCGCGGGGGCTGAGATCGTCGACATCTCCCTGCCGCACACCAAATACGCGCTGCCGACCTATTATATCATCGCACCCGCCGAGGCCTCCTCGAATCTGGCCCGCTATGACGGCGTCCGCTTCGGCCTGCGGGTTCCCGGCGAGAGCTTGGACGCTCAGTACGAAAACACCCGCGCCGCCGGCTTCGGCAAGGAAGTGCGCCGCCGAATCCTGATCGGCACCTATGTGCTCTCAGCGGGATACTACGATGCCTATTACCTGAAGGCGCAGAAAGTGCGCGCCCTGATCGCCAACGATTTCACCGACGCCTTCAAGAAGGTGGACATCATCCTCACCCCCTCGACGCCGTCGGCGGCTTTCGCCGCGGGCGAGAAGATGGACGATCCCATCGCCATGTATCTGAACGACGTGTTCACGGTGACTGTGAATCTCGCGGGCCTTCCGGGCATTTCCGTTCCCGCGGGCCTGTCGGCGGAAGGCCTGCCGCTCGGTCTGCAGCTCATCGGCAAGGCGTTCGACGAGGAGACGGTGCTGAAGGTGGGGCAGGTGCTGGAGAAGTCCGCGAACTTCATTGCAAGGCCGGGTGCCTAGGGCGGATGGTTGTTGAATTTGAGCCCAGAAATTCGTTCCCCGCGAAAGCGGGGATCCAGGAGTTGCAGAGCACCAGGCGCTCCTGGGCCTCCGCTTTCGCAGGGGAAGAAACTAGAGGAAGTTTCGAAGGGGATATCTAACAGGTTCTGCAATGGCTGAAGCAAACGGCAACTTAATCGAAGGACGCACCGGCGCCTGGGAAGTCATCCTCGGGCTGGAAGTGCATGCCCAGGTGATCTCCAAATCCAAGCTGTTTTCCGGCGCCGCCACCGAATTCGGCGCCGAGCCGAACACGCAAGTCAGCCTGGTGGACGCGGCTTTTCCGGGCATGCTGCCCGTGATCAACGAGATCTGCGTCGAGCAGGCCGTGCGCACCGGCCTGGGCCTGAACGCGCAGATCAATCTGCGCTCGGTGTTCGACCGCAAGAACTACTTCTACGCCGACCTGCCCGCCGGCTATCAGATCTCCCAGTTCACCCAGCCGGTGGTGGGCAAGGGCACGATCGTGCTCGATTTGCCCGAAGGCAAGACCCGCGAAGTCGGCATTACCCGCCTGCATCTGGAGCAGGATGCGGGCAAGAGCCTCCATGATCAGCACCCGACCAAGACCTACATCGATCTCAACCGCTCCGGCGTGGCGCTGATGGAGATCGTGTCCGAGCCGGACATGCGCACGTCGGAAGAGGCCGCCGCGTATCTGAAAAAGCTGCGGTCCATCCTGCGCTATCTCGAGACCTGCGACGGCAACATGGAGGAGGGCTCCATGCGCTGCGACGTCAATGTCAGCGTGCGCAAGCCCGGAGCGCCCCTGGGCACGCGCTGCGAGATCAAGAACGTCAACTCCATCCGCTATGTGCAGCAGGCGATCGAGTACGAGGCGCGGCGCCAGATTGAGGTGCTGGAGGAGGGCGGCGAGATCAAGCAGGAGACCCGCCTGTTCGACGCCAACAAGGGCATCACCCGCCCCATGCGCTCGAAGGAGCACGCCCACGATTATCGCTACTTTCCCGATCCCGACCTGCTGCCGCTGGAGTTCGAACAGGCCTGGGTGGAGAAGATCAGATCCGCCATGCCCGAACTGCCCGATCCGAAAAAGGCGCGGTTCATGAAAGAGTACGGCCTCTCCGCCTATGACGCCGGTGTGCTGGTGGGCGAAAAGGAGACCGCCGCCTTTTACGAGGAGGTCCTCAGCGGCGGAAAGCGGGATGCGAAGATCGCAGCCAACTGGATGACCAGCGAGCTGTTCGGCCAGCTCAACAAGGCCGGCAAGTCGATCACGGAGTCGCCGGTCTCGGCCAGGGCCCTCGGCGGCCTGATCGATCTCATCGGCGACAACACCATCTCCGGCCGCATCGCGAAGGACGTCTTCGTGGAGATGTTTGAAAGCGGCAAGGAAGCCGCCGCCATCGTCGAGGCCAAGGGCCTGCGTCAGGTTACGGACACCGGCGAAATCGAGAAGAAGATCGCCGAGATCATGGCCGCCAACGCCGACAAAGTGGCGGAGTACCGCGGCGGCAAGGACAAGCTGTTCGGCTTCTTCGTCGGCCAGGTCATGCGCGCCATGGCCGGCAAGGCCAACCCCGCGATGCTGAACGACCTCCTGAAGAAGATGCTGCAGGGTTAGCGGCTATGCCGCCTTGGCGCCGCCATGATGCTCGTCAAGGTAGCGCTCGAAATGGGGCAGGAATTCCGGCAGCGACTTGCGGCCGAAGCCGATGCGGAAATGGGAATTGCCGTAGCTGTAGGTCGTGCTCGGCAATAGGGTCACGCCGGCGCGCTTGATCGCGTCGAGCGCAAACTGCTCCACATCCATGTCCAGCTTCAGCCGCGGAAAGGCGATGGAGCCGGCGCGCGGCCGCACCCAGGAGAACAGGTGTGCGTAGCGCGCGAAGAAGCCGTCCAGCAATTTCATGTTTGCCAGCACGATGCCACGGTTGCGCATGACGATGCCGGCGCGGTGCCGCAGCGCCAGTGTTGCCAGGAACTCGCTGGGCGCGCTGTTGCACATCGTCGTGTAGTCCTTGAGCATGGCCATGCGGTCCAGTACGCCGGCGTCGCGCGTGGCCACCCAGCCGATGCGCAATCCCGGCAGGCCGTAGGTCTTGGACATCACACCTAGGCTCACGGCATTCTCGTAGAGATCGCAGGCGGCGGGCAGGGTGTCGGCGGCATCATGCTCCAGCTCCCGGTACACTTCGTCGGAGAACAGCAGCAGCCCCGCAGCCCGGCAGATCTCGACCATCCGCGCCTGCTCGCCCGCAGTCATCTGAAAGCCGGTCGGATTGTGCGGCAGGTTGACGATCACTGCCCGCGTCTTCGCCGTGATCAGCTTCGGCAGTTCGTCGAGATCGGGCGCCCAGCCATGATTCTCGCGCGCCAGCCAGGGCACGATATCGCAGCCGATGCTGCGCGCGATCTCCGACAGCGCCTGGTAGTGGGGCGTCTGCACGATCACGGCATCGCCGGGCTCCAGCACCGCCTGCATGAAGTTGGCGATCGGCTCCACCGCGCCGGTATGGACCAGCACCTGTTCTGGCCTAATCCTCGTGTACAGCCGCGCGATCTCCGCCCGTAGGTCCGGCGCTCCCGGCGATTCCGTATAGCCGAGCCGTTGATGCAGGAACCTGTCCTTCGCGTCCGGTTCCAGCGCCAGAAGCTCGCCGATGGTCAGGGACTCGCAGTCCGAGCCCGAGATCAGGTAGGGCGTGGAGAACTCGTGTTTTGCGAAGTAGCGTTCAATCTTGAAGGGTGAGGGGCGCATGGAACATACCGTATGCTTGTCGACCGGTTAGCCTGTATCTAGCCGCGAAATCCCTTCCGGCGCAATCCGCCGGGCGGCCACCTGGTTCTTGCGGCGGCCCGCGAATCCGCCACCTACTCTGCCGCCCGAAGGGAGTTGCGATGCCGCAGGCCACCGAATTGTTGCCCACATTCTCCATAGTCGTCGAGTGGGAGAATGCCCGCTGGGCCGATCTGGAACGCACGCGGCGCATGCTGGCGGCGCTGCGGCCGCAACTTGTGGAACTCAGGCCGCGCTTTGCCGAGCCGCCCGCCATCATCTTCGTCTATGACCGCCTGCGCATCGATCCCCAGGTCATCGAACGTTGCCTGAACGACAGCTTCACCGCGATTGACGGCCTCTGCACCCTCCGGCTGCTGCCTGTGGAGGATATGGGCTACTACCAGCTCAAGAACGCCGGCGCCGCCGCCGCGGCAGGCGAGATCGTGATCTTGCTTGATTGCGATGTGATCCCCGAACCCGGCTGGCTCGAGGCCATGCTAGCGCCGTTCCTTGACGCGAAGGTCGAGGTCGTCACCGGCCAGACCTATGTCGGCCCGGACACGCTCTACGCCAAATCGGCGGCGCTGTTCTGGGTGTTCCCGCTGCGGCGCGGCGAGAGCGGCCTGGTGAAGGTCAAGCACGCCTTCGCCAACAATGCCGCCTTCCGCCGCGCACTCTTCCTGCGTCATCCCTATCCCGATGCGGAGATGCATCGCGGCAATTGCCGGCTATTGTCGCGGGAACTCTTCGCCAAGGGCGTTGACATCCATCAACAGCTCGCCGCGCGGGTCGATCATCCGCCGCCGGCGGGACTCGGCCAATTCTTCGTGCGCGGCATCTGGCGCGGCCATGACGATCTGCTGCTCGCTGACCGGCTGCAGCGCCAGAGTTTCTCTGAGATCATCGGCGCCGCAACAAAGCGCCTGTGCGAAACCCACCGCCGCATCGTCACCCAGCACCGCGCGGTGAATCTCGACGCCGCCGGCGCGGCCATCGCCTATGTGTTGGGCATCGCCTACAACCTGCTGGCGGCCGGCGGCGCTGTCATGGCACGTGCCGCGCCGCGGATTCTCCACCGCTGGGTGCCGAAGTAGTGGAATTCACGCCCTTGCGCTTTCAGTGGCGAAGCAACATGTTTCAACCAACTGATCACTGACAACCGGGGATCCAAGACATGGCGAGGAAAGCAAAGCGCGCCGCGGCTCGTGGCGTCAAGGCGAAGAAGGCCGCGCGCAAGGTTACCGCAAAGAAAGTGCCATCAAAATCGAAGAAGGTCGAGATGATCGACCTCTTCACCGACACCACGCCGAACGGCTACAAGGTGTCGATCTTCCTGGAAGAGGCCAAGCTGCCGTACACCAACCATTACGTGGACATCAGCGCCGGCGACCAGTTCAAGCCGGAATTCCTGGCCATCAGCCCAAACAACAAGATCCCGGCGATCACCGACCGCAACGGCCCGGGCGGCAAGCCCTACTCGCTGTTCGAATCCGGCGCCATCCTGCTCTACCTTGCGGAGAAGACCGGCAAGTTCCTGCCGAAGACCGAGCGCGGCCGCCATGACGTCGTTCAATGGCTGATGTTCCAGATGGGCAACATCGGGCCGATGCTCGGCCAAGCGGGCCATTTCCGCAACTACGCGCCTGATAAGATCGCTTACGCCATCAACCGCTACACCAACGAGGCTAACCGGCTCTATGGCGTGATGGACAAGCGCCTGGCCAAGGCGCCCTACCTCGCCGGCGCCTATTCCATCGCCGACATGGCGGTCTGGCCCTGGCTGCGCTATCCGGACCGCCACGGCGTCAATGTCGACGACTACCCCAACCTGAAACGCTGGCGCGACGCGATCGCCGCCCGACCCGCCGTCCAGCGCGGCCTCAAGATGTTGGCCGAAAAGGTCCGCACCGCACCGATGGACGAAAAAGCCAAGGAAATCCTCTTCGGCGCCACGCAGTATAAGAAGCATTAGAGCAAGGTTCGCCCGAACGGCATCACGCCTGGAGGTTAGCTCCGCAAAAACGCGGATGCCGGCTGCGCAATGCGGGTATCTCGTCGGTCAGCGGCGCCTTGTGGCGACAGGGCATGGGCCTACAATGGCGCCATGATCAGGAGTTTCGAGCAGGACATCGCTGCCGTCGGCAGCATCAAGTTCATCCCGACAATCCTCGATATCGTCTGCCGCACCACGGGCATGCGGTTTGCCGCGGTTGCGCGGGTAACCGAGGACCGCTGGATCGCCTGCAGCGTCCGCGACGATATCGCCTTTGGCCTCAAGCCCGGCGGCGAGCTCAAGGTCGAAACCACCATCTGCCACGAGATCCGGCAGAGCGGGCAGGCCGTCATCATCGATCACGTGGCCAAGGATCCGCTCTATTGCCGTCACCACACCCCGGCGACGTATGGCCTGCAGAGTTACATCTCCATGCCCATCAAGCTCGCCGACGGCAGGTTCTTCGGCACGCTCTGCGCCATCGATCCCGAACCGCACCGGCTGAACACGCCGGAAACCATCTCCATGTTCGAGATGTTCGCCGACGTCATCGGCTACCAGCTCAGTGCCGTCGACGAGGTGAAATCCGCCGAGGCAAACCTTCTGGGCGAACGGAGGACCGCGGCGCTTCGCGAGGAATTCATCGCCGTTCTCGGCCATGACCTCCGCAATCCGCTGGCGGCCATCGATGGCGGCATGCGGCTGCTGTTGAAGACACCGTTGAACGATCAGGCCACGAAGATCGTCGGCATGGTGCAGAACAGCGTCAAGCGCATGGCGGAATTGATCGGCAATGTCACCGACTTCGCCCGCGGCCGCCTGGGCGGCGGCGTGACTCTGAACCTCGCGGCCGAGCCGATGGAGCCGATGCTGCGGCAAGTCGTGGCGGAATTGCAGACCACCGCGCCGGAGCGTTTGATCGAAACCAGCCTCGCCTTGACCCAGCCCGTCAGGTGCGACCGCGCCCGGCTGGGGCAGCTCGTCTCGAACCTGCTCTCCAATGCCCTGACCTATGGGGCGCTAGACAAGCCAGTCCGCCTGGAGGCGGCGACCCGGGATGGCCAATTCGAGCTTGCGGTCGTCAATGGCGGCGAGCCAATTCCGCCGGCCGCGCTCAAAAGCATCTTCGAGCCCTTCACCCG
>DATKFM010000343.1:0-11826 GCA_035544395.1 Verrucomicrobiia bacterium | reverse complement strand
GGCGCGACCGCATCGTCGCTTGCTCCTGGGCCCCAGCTTTCGCAGGGGACTCAACGAAGTGCTTGAGAACTAGGCCCCCGCCGCCTTCTTCAGGTTGGCGTCGAGCTTGTCGAGGAACTGGCGCGTCGTCATCCATTTCTGGTCGGGGCTGATCAGCAGCGCCAGATCCTTGGTCATGAACCCGGACTCGACCGTATCGACGCAGACTTTTTCCAGGGTCTCGGCGAAGCGCTGCAGGTCGGGCGTGTTGTCGAACCGGCCGCGATACCAGAGCCCGCGGGTCCAGGCATAGATGGACGCGACAGGATTGGTCGAGGTTTCCTTGCCCTTCTGGTGCTCGCGGAAATGCCGAGTCACCGTGCCGTGGGCCGCCTCGGCCTCCACCACATTGCCGTCGGGCGACAGCAGCACCGAGGTCATCATGCCGAGCGAGCCGAAGCCCTGGGCCACCATGTCTGACTGCACATCGCCGTCATAGTTCTTGCAGGCCCAGACGAAGGCGCCGCTCCATTTCAGCGCCGAGGCCACGAGGTCGTCAATCAGCCGATGCTCATAGATCATGTTCTGGGCCTTGAACTTGGCGGCGAACTCCTTGTCGAACACTTCCTGGAAAATGTCCTTGAAGCGCCCGTCATAGGTTTTGAGGATCGTGTTCTTGGTCGAGAGATAGACCGGCCAGCCCAGCGTCAGGCCATAGTTGAAGCAGGCGCGCGCGAAGCCGCGGATCGAATCGTCGAGGTTGTACATGGCGAGCGCGACACCGGCGCCCGGCGCCTGGAACACTTCGCGCTCGATCACCGGGCCACCGCCGGCCGGCTCGAATTTCAGGGTCAGCTTTCCGGCGCTGGGCATGATGATGTCGGTGGCGCGGTACTGATCGCCGAAGGCATGGCGGCCGATGACGATTGGCTGGGTCCAGCCGGGGATCAGCCGCGGCACGTTCTTGCAGATGATCGGCTGGCGGAACACCGTGCCATCCAGGATGTTGCGGATCGTGCCGTTCGGCGACTTCCACATCTGCTTCAGATTGAATTCCTTCACCCGCGCTTCGTCGGGGGTGATGGTGGCGCATTTGACGCCGACCCGGTGCTGCTTGATCGCCTTGGCGGCCTCGACGGTGACCTTGTCCTCGGTCGCGTCCCGGTGCTCGACGCCCAGGTCGAAATATTTCAGGTCGATATCGAGATAGGGAAGGATCAGCTTTTCTTTGATGAACTGCCAGATAATGCGGGTCATCTCGTCGCCGTCGAGTTCGACGACGGGATTAGCTACCTTAATCTTTGCCATGAGAACTTCCGTCCAGGGGTCCAGCCGACGCAGGGCCGGCAACATATCATCCGGTGCCGACGGCGCAAGCGCCGGCGACGGCGAATCCTTCGAAAGCTGAGGCTCTACAGGCGCTTAACGTCATCAGGCACGGCCGGTGCGGGCGCGCGGCGGAGTGTTGGGATGACCGCCTCTACATCGTCGATGACCGTGTAGAGCGCCAGCGCCTCCGGCCTGGCGAAGCCTTGCTGCACGATATGCTCGTTGAGCCGCACGAAGGGCGCCCAATAGCCGTCATTGTCGAGCAGCACGATCGGCTTGTCATGCAGCCGGAGTTGCCGCCAGGTCAGCATCTCGAAAGTCTCGTCCAGGGTGCCGAAGCCGCCGGGCAGGATGACGAACGCGTCCGACAGCCGGAACATCAGCTCCTTGCGCTCATGCATGTTGGGCACGACGCGCAGCTCGCTGATGCCGTGGTGGCCAACTTCCTTGGATTGCAGATGCTCGGGAATGACGCCGATCACCTTGCCGCCATTCTTCAGCGCGGCGTCGGCGATCACGCCCATCAGCCCGACGCGGCCGCCGCCATAGACCAGGCCGATGCCGTTACGGCCCAGTAACTCACCGAAGCGCTGCGCCGTGGCGCGGTGTTTTGGGTTGGCGCCGAAGGCCGAACCGCAGTAGACGCAGACAGATTTCAAGGGAGTCATGGAATATTGATAGCGGATACAGCGTTGATATCAACGACCTTGGCGCGACCCGAGATACAATCCGTTTTCACCGTATTGTTACCGGCTGACATCGACAGGATCGTGGTCAACTATGCTAGGTGATGTAACCCTGCCTTCGTGGGGCTTTGCTGCGGCCAGATGGAGGCGTCGGAAGCAAAGCAGGGCTAGACAAAAAAGAGTCCCCGTCAAATCAGTATCACGACAAAGAGGAGACAAGACGTGAAAACGCGGTTCATCGTCACAGCGGCACTCGCAGTGCTTTTGTCGGGCGGCCTAGCGCTGCAGGTCGTTGCGCAGGATCCCGCCGAGATCGTCAAGAAACGCCAGGACGCCATGAAGGCGAATGGCGGCGACATGAAGGCAATCAACGAATTTCTCGAAAAGGGCGTCGGCACGGCCGATGACGTGAAGGCCAAGGCAGGAAGCATCAAGGAACATTCGGCGCTCATCGTCGGTTTGTTTCCGGCCGGCACCGGCATGGACGATGGCGTCGGGAAGACCGGCGCCAAGAAGGAAATCTGGGAAAAGCCCGATGAGTTCAAGGCTGCAGCGGACAATCTCGGCGCGCTCGCGGGCAAGCTCGAGGAAGCCGCGGCGACGGGCGACAAGCAGCAGATGGCCGATGCCTTCGGCGCGCTCGGCAAGAACGGCTGCGGCGGCTGCCACCAGACGTTCCGACAAAAGCTGGACTGATGCGTTGCCGACGACTTTGATACATGGAGGGCGGCGGATCCCCGGCGGATTCGCCGCCTTTCTGATTCTGGCTTTGTTGATGGGCGCGAGCGGCCGGGCGGCATTGGCGCAATCGGATGAAGCCGCCCAGCTCGAGCGCGGCGCCTATCTCTTCATCGCCGCCGATTGCCAGGCCTGCCATACGGACGTGAAGAACAAAGGGGCGCTGATGGCCGGCGGCCGCGCGCTCAAGACTCCGTTCGGCACCTTCTACAGCCCCAACATCACCGCCGATCCCGAAACAGGCATCGGCAACTGGACCGACGAGGATTTCATCCGCGCCCTGCGCGAGGGCGTGTCGCCCGACGGCGACTATTACTTCCCGGTATTTCCCTATCCGTCCTATACGAAGATGACCGAGCAGGATATGCGCGACCTCAAGGCCTATCTGTTTTCCCTGGCGCCGGTGAAACATGCCAACAAGGAACATGACGTCGATTTCCCCTTCGGCTGGCGGTTCACCCTCGGACCCTGGCAGTGGATGAATTTCACGTCGGGCGCCTTCGCACCCGAGGCCGGGCAGAGCGATCTCTGGAATCGCGGCGCTTATCTGGTGCAGGCCCTTGGCCATTGCGGCGAGTGCCACACCCCGCGCGGCTGGCTGGGCGGCACCGATTCCGACTATGCCCTGTCAGGGACGCCCGACGGGCCAGAGGGAGAAAAGGTCCCGAACATCACGCCCCACAAGGAAACGGGCATCGGCGGTTGGGAGCGGGCCGACATCCTGCGGGTGCTGACCACGGGAATGTTGCCCGATGGCGACTATGCGGGGTCGGGCATGGGTGAGGTGGTGTCTTTCAGCACCAGCAAGCTGACGCCGGAAGATCGCGACGCCATCGTCGAGTATTTGATGTCACTGCCGCCGATCGAAAACACCGAAGCCAAGGCGACCAAGGCAGGATCGGCCTGGGACTGAACGCCTAGGTGTGACGCAGCCTGCGGAACAGTGGTGCGCAAGCAAGGTAAACGGCGCCCCGCCGAATCGTGAATTTTCCAATCAAATCAACGCGAATCGGTCGAAAGCCGGGGGTATCCGGTTATTGCGTCCGGTCGGCAGGCGTATTACCGTAGCGAATCATCCACGTCGCCGAGGCCAGCGCCCGTTGAAGCGTAATATCTGGATCGTTATCACCGTCGCTGTGGTCATCATCCTGGCCCTTCTGGGATATTGGTCGCAGCAGCCGAAACCAACGGACACCAGCACAATTCCCTCCGATACGCCGGCCGCCACCACGGCCGCGAGCGGCGATGCTGCGGCCACAACCGGCACAGCCCCGGCCGCGAGCAGCGACCCGAGCGCAGCAGCCACGGCGCCGGCAACGACCGATGCCGCCGCGCCTGCGCCGGCCGCAACCACGGCCGCGGCGACACCGCCGTCCGAACCCGCGGCGCCGGCCACAGGCGACGCCACGGGCACCGCTGCCGCGCCCGCGACGACAACGGCCACGACGGCGGCAACGACAACGGCGCCAGCGGAGCCCGCTGCCGCCACGGGCACGACTCAAACCGCGACAATTGCGCCAATTCCGCCGCCGCCCTCCGACAAGCCGTCGTTTGATGTGGTGCGCGTCGATTCCCAAGGCGGCATGGTGATCGCTGGCCGCGCCCAGCCGGGCAGTGAGATCACGGTGACCAGCGACGGCGCCGTCATCGGCACGGCCACGGCCGACGATCGCGGCGAATGGGTGCTGCTGCCGAGCGCGCCCCTCAAGGCCGGCAATCACGCGCTCGATCTCTCCGCCAAATCCAAGGATGGCCAGACCATGGCCGCGGATTCTCAGGTGCTGATGGTAGTGCCTGAACCGGCTGTGACCACGGCGGGTGCGCCTGCGGCCAGCAGCGAGACGCTGGCGGTGCTGGTGCCCCAGGGAGAGACGGGTAGCAGCCAGGTGCTGCAGGCGCCGACAACTGCGAGTACCGAGACGGGTGCCAGTACCGAGACGGGCAGCGAAGAGCCTGCCAGTCCGCTATCCCTCGACACGATCGATTATGATGACAAGGGCCAGGTCACCATCGGCGGCCGCGCGACATCAGGCAGCACGGTGCAGGCCTATCTGGACAATCAGCTGGTGGGCGCTTCCGTTGGCGACAGCAGCGGCCATTGGAAGCTGCCGCTGCCGGTCACGGTCGATACCCAGCCGCATACCATGCGCATCGACCAGATCGGCACCGATGGCCAAGTGGTGGCCCGTGTCGAGTCGCCCTTCCAGCGCGCCGAGCAGGTAGCCTTGGCAAAGGACCAGACCTTCATCGTGCAGCCCGGCAACAGCTTGTGGCGCATCGCGCGGCGGAGCTATGGCGAGGGCGTGCGCTACACTGTGATCTACGACGCCAACAAGGATCAGATCCGCAATCCCGACCTGATCTATCCCGGCCAGGTGTTCGTGCTGCCCGACAACGGGGTCAATTGACAGGCCGCCCCGCGTCCCTATGGTCGCGGCGTTAACGGTTCATTGACCATAATTGTGCGATCAGGAATTGACGGATGTCCCTCCCGGCGATGCTGCGTTCGGTGATTGTGCCGATCCATCCCGACGGATGGAAATTCGTGGCCATCTTTGCCGTGGGCGCCGTGGTTCTGGCGCTGATCGCCCAGCCGCTGGGCTGGATCGGCGCGGCGCTGACGGCCTGGTGCATCTATTTCTTCCGGGATCCGCCGCGCGTGACGCCGGTGCGTCCGGGACTGGTGATCAGCCCCGCCGATGGCGTGGTGCAGGCTATCGGCCCGGCGGAGCCGCCGCCGGAACTGGGAATGGAGCGGCGGGCGCTGACCCGCGTGAGCATCTTCATGAATGTGTTCGACGTGCATGTGAACCGGTCGCCCGTTGACGCCGAGGTGGCGGGGATTGCCTATCGCCCCGGCAAGTTCTTCAATGCGTCGCTGGACAAGGCGAGCGAGGAGAACGAACGGAATGCGCTGCGGCTGCGCATTTCCGACGGACGCGAAGTGGTGGTAGTACAGATCGCCGGGCTGGTGGCGCGCCGCATCCGCAGCGACACGAAGCAGGGCGGCACGCTGCAGGCGGGCGAGCGCTTCGGCCTGATCCGCTTCGGCAGCCGCGTCGATGTCTATCTGCCCGATGGCGTGGCGCCGTTGGCCATCGTCGGGCAGCGCGCCGTGGCCGGCGAAACCGTGATCGCCGATCTGACATCAGGCGAAACGCAAAGACGGGGAGCGACCCGATGACCGAACGCGAACGTCCGCCGAGATTGCGGGATCAATCGATCAACCGGCTGATTCCGAACATGCTGACGGTGATGGCCCTCTGCGCCGGGCTCACATCGATGCTCTACGCCTTGCAAGGGCGCTGGGAGCCGGCGGTGATCGCCATTGTCGCAGCCGGCGTGCTGGACGGTCTCGATGGCCGCATCGCCCGCCTGCTGAACGGCCAGAGCAAGTTCGGCGCCGAGCTGGACTCGCTGTCGGACTTCATCAGCTTCGGCGTGGCGCCGGCGTTGCTGCTCTATCAGTGGCAGCTGGCGCAACTGAAAGGCCTGGGCTGGGCGGTGACGATGGCCTTCGCCGTCTGCTGCGCGCTGCGGCTCGCCCGTTTCAACACCAAGTTGGACAATTCCGATCTGCCGGCCTGGACCAGCCGCTTCTTCGTCGGCGTTCCGGCGCCGGCGGGCGCGGGCCTGGCGCTGATCCCGGTCATGGCCACGTTCGAACTCGGGCCGGGCTACCTTGACCATCCGTTTTTTGTCGGCGCCGTCGAATTGGTCGTGGCGCTGTTGATGGTCAGCCGCCTGCCCACCTATTCGATCAAGCGGATCCGCATTCCCCATCGCCATGTCATGGCGGCCCTGCTGGTGTTCGGGCTGCTGGCGGCGACTCTGGTGAGCATTCCCTGGATCACGCTGCTGGGGGTGGGCGCTGTCTATCTCGGCTCGATGCCTATCGCGGTGGTCGCCCACCGGCGGCTGAGCGCACAGCAGCCTGTGCCCAGCGGCGCCGAAACCGACGTGCCCCGGGATACGCCGGTGGAGTGAGCGGCTCGGCCGCCGCATGTTCGACGCGGCCGTCCGACCGCTGATCGATCCGCCGCTGGCGAGATTGGCGGACCGCTTGATCGCCGCAGGGTTTTCAGCCAATGCCGTGACTCTGATCGGATTCGCCGTCGGCATGCTGGCGGTGCCGGCTTTGGCGGCGGGCTGGTATCTGATCGCCGTGCTGCTGATCCTGCTCAATCGCGTGGCCGACGGCATCGACGGTGCCATCGCGCGCCGGCAAGGGCCGACCGAACTCGGCGGCTACCTCGATATCCTCTGCGATTTCATCTTCTACGCCGCGGTGCCCCTGGGATTCGCGCTGGCGCGGCCGGAGAACGGCGCGGCGGCGGCGTTCCTGATCTTCTCCTTCGTCGGCACGGGATCGTCATTCCTCGCCTATGCGGCGATCGCCAGCAAACGCGGCCTGGAAAGCGCGCGTCACGGGCCGAAATCGATCTTCTATCTCGGCGGCCTCACTGAAGGCACGGAGACGATCCTGTGCTTCGTGGCGATGTGCCTGTTCCCGATCAGTTTCCCCACGCTGGCCTATCTGTTCGGCGCGCTCTGCTGGATCACGACGGCGTTTCGCGCCGCAACAACCTGGCGCCTGCTGACGCGCGGCTGACGCGGCTATTCCGCGGCTTTCGGCTGGCTGCTGTTGGCCGCGTGTGTCAGCAGGGGAGCCGGCGCCTTCGGCATCGTTGCCGATGCTCTGGCTCCGCGCCGCGCCTGCCGGTTTGCCCGCCACAGGGCGATGTTGGCCCGCATCATCAGGGCGCAGGGCGTCAGGATCAGCGTCAGCACAGTGGCGAAGGCCAGGCCGAAAACGATGCCGGTGGAGAGCTGCGTCCACCACTGGGTCGAGGGTGCGCCAACGGTCACCTCGCGGGTGATGAAGTCGATGTTGACGCGGAACACCATCGGCAGCAGGCCGAGGATGGCGGTAACGGTGGTCAGCAGCACCGGCCGCAGGCGCTGGGCGCAGGTGCGCAGGATCGCCTCGCGGCGTGAATCCGCGCTGCCTCCCATGCGGTCGGCGGTGCCCACCAGGATGATGTTGTGGTTCACCACGATGCCGGCCAGCGAGATCACGCCGATGCCGCTCATCACGATGCCGAAGGGCTGGCCGGTGATCATCAGGCCGATCAGCACGCCGATGGTCGACATCACGACCGCGAACAGGATCACGAAGCTGCTGAAGAAACTGTTGAACTGCGTGATCAGGATGATGAACATCATGAACATGGCGATGCCGAACGCCTTCATCAGGAAGGCCTGCGCTTTCGCCTGCTCCTCGTCCTGGCCCTTGAACTCCACGGTAATGCGCGGATCGATGTTGGCCGAGGCGATCCAGGCGCGGACTTCCTGGATCTTGTCGTCGGCCAGCACGCCGGGGAGGACGTCCGCCCGCACATTCAGCGCGCGCTGGCCATCGATGCGGGTGATGGTGTTCACCTTCGGCTTGGCCAGGCGATGGACGAAGTTGCTGATCGGCACCTGGCCCTGGGCAGTGGTCACGCGCAGGCGGTCGAGCTCGTCGATATTGCGATACTCGTCGGGGAAGCGGGCGACGATGTCGATCTCATCGTCGCTCTCATCCGGCCGGTAGTCGCCGAACTTGAGGCCGCGGGTAACTAGCTGGATCGTGTTGCCGACGCTGGTGACGTCGATGCCATAGCGTGCCGCCTGGGCACGGTCGACATCGATCTGCCATTCGATTCCCGGTATGGCCCGCGTGTCCTCGACGCCCATGAGCCCGTCCATCTTGTCCAGATGGGCGCGCAGCGCGGCGACGGCCGGCTCGAGCAGGGATGGATCGCGGGAGGTGAACTGCACATCGACGGGCTTGCCCGTGGGCGGGCCGGCTTCCTCGTTGCGCGCCTCCACATGGATGCCCGCCAGGCCCTTGGTGCGCTCGAAGATCTCTTCGATGATCTTCGCAGCCGGCCGACGCTGGTTCCACTTGGCGAACTCGATATTGATCGTGCCGATCGCGTCCTCCGGCAGATCCTGGCCGCTGACATTGCCGGCGGCGGCCTGGGTGACGGCATAGACGGTCTTGAACTCGTGGTGCTCGGCCTGCATCGCCAGGATCTTGTCCTCGACCTCGCGCACCAGCTGGTCACGCTCGTCGATCGACAGGTTCCCGCGGCCATGGATCTGCAGCAGCGTCGTCTGCGGCTCCACCTCCGGGAAAAACTCGACGCCCTTGCCGAACATGAAATAGGCGACATAGACCGCAACTAGGAAGCAGACACCCGACAGCAGGATTTTCACCGGGCGATCGATCGCCCAATCGACGAGGCGGACATAGCGGCCGATGTAGCCGGGCATCTTCTTGAGGTCGTCCACATGACCTTGTTCCAGGGTCAGCATGACGTCGTGATCGCCATCGCGCCGCGCCTTGCCGAACACGGAGCCCAGCACCGGCGTGAACACCATGGCCACCAGCAGAGAGGCCAGCAGCGTCGCCGTCAGCGTGATCGGCAGATACTTCATGAATTCGCCGACCACACCCGGCCAGAAGATCAGCGGCAGGAATACGACGATGGTGACCGACAACGAGCTGGTAATCGGCCAGGCCATGGCGCGTGCAGCGGCGCGGAAGGCGTCCAGCTTCGGCAGGCCCTCGATCATCTTCCGGTCGGCGTATTCCACCAGCACGATTGCGCCATCCACCAGCATGCCGGCGGCAAGGATCAGGCTGAACAGCACCACCACGTTGATGGTGAGGCCCGAGAGCGCCAGCGCCAGGATGCCGATCAGGAAGGAGGAGGGGATCGCCACACCCACCAGCATGCCGCCGCGGAAGCCGAGCGCGCCGATGATGACGATCATGACCAGCAGGATGGCGAAGATCAGGCTGCTCTGCAGCTCGTTCAGCATGTCCTTGATGTCGTTCGAGCGGTCGCCCGAATAGGTCACCTGGATCTGTGCCGGCCAGTGCTGCGCGATGCGCTCTGCTTCGACCACGGTGCGGATCTTCGCCACGGTGTCGATAATGTTCTCGCCCGTGCGCTTGGAGACTTCGAGCGCCACGGCCCGGTGGCCGTTGATTCGCGCGTAGCTTTCGGCATCCTTGTAGGTCTGCCGCAGCGTCGCGACATCGCGGATGCGAACCACCGCGTCGCCATTGACCTTCAGCGGCATGTTCAGGATGTCTTCGGCATTCTCGAACAGGCCGGGGACATTGATGGAGAAGCGGCCTTGGGCGCTGTCCATGGTGCCCGCGGCCACCAGCCGGTTGCTGCGTCCGATCAACAGGCCGACATCGTCGGCGTTCAAGCCATAGCTCTCCAGCCGCAGGGGATCGATGACCATCTCCACCAGGTCTTCCCGGTTGCCGGAGATCTTGGCCTCCAGCACGCTGTCGATGCCCTCGATCTTGTCGCGCAGGTCGCGCGCCAACTGCTGCAGCGTGCGCTCGGGCACGTCGCCGGACAGGCTGACGATCAGCACCGGGAACAGGCTGAAATTCACCTCGTGGACAGAGGGTTCATCGGCATCGTCGGGCAATTCGGCCTTGGCGATGTCGACCTTGTTGCGCACGTCGTTCAGCGCCTTCTGCGCATCGAATCCGGCGTCGAATTCCAGCACCACCGAGCCGCCGCCCTGGTAGCCGATCGCCTTCATCTCCTTGATGCCTTCGATGGAGCGCAGTTCCTGCTCCATCGGCCGCAGCAGCAGCCGCTCGGAATCCTCCGGCGAGATGCCCTCCAGGCTCATCCGCACATACATCACCGGCAGGCTGATGTTGGGGTCGGACTCCTTCGGCAGGCCGATATAGGAGACGGTTCCCGCGATGATCAGCAGCACCAGCGCCGACAGGACCGTCCGCGAGTGATGCAGGGCGAAATCGATGATCGTGTTCATGTGCCGGAGCTCGCCGTTTCCGGCACCGGCTGCACCTTCTGGCCGGGCTGCACGAATTCCTGGCCGACGGTGATGAAGATGACCTTCTCCGGCAATCCGGCGAGCCAGATGCCGTCGGGGCCGTCGGCGACGATGGTGACGGGATGGAACTCCACGATGTTCTCGGCGTTCAGCGTCTTCACGCCGATATCGCCGTTGTCGGCCAGAGTTAGAATTGCCGGCGACACCAGATGAGCCGGCAGGTCGGCGACCGGCAGGCGCATCTCGGTCGACAAACCCTGGATGATATGCTTGTCCGCGTTCGGCACTTCCAGCTCGACGCGGAAGGTGCGGGTCTGCTCGTCCGCCGTGCTGCCGATAAATCGGATCTTGCCCTCCAGCACATCGCCGGTGATCAGCCGGGCCGAGCCGGTCATGCCCACCTTCAGCCTTGGCACATCGCGCTCCGTCACCTGGCCGATGACGAGGATGGGATCGAGGTCGACCACCGTGGCCACGGGATCGCCGACATTCAGGAAGTCGCCGATCTCCGCCGCCCGCTCTTCGACATAGCCGCGGAACGGCGCATGGATGGCGGTGTGGGAGATATCGTTTTCCATGCTGGCGACCATCGCCCGCGCTTCCTCGAGCTTGGCCATGGCTTCGGCCGTCGCGGTTTCCGACTTGAAGCCCTGCTTCGCCAGTTTCGAGGCGGCGTTGTATTCGACCTCGCGCTGCGCCAGCAGGGCCTTGGACTGTTGCAGCCTGGCCTGGCGGTCATCGTCCGACAGCCGCGCCAGCAGCGCGCCGTCCTCGACGATGCTGCCCTTCTCGGCCAGCACCTCGATCACCTTGCCCTTGATTTCCGCGCGCACTTCCACATGGCGCACCGCCTCGGTGCGACCACGCAGGATGATCTCCACCGACCGCGGCCGCGCCGTCTGCTCGCGCACGCGCACCGTGGGCAGCGCCACTTCCTGGGCTGTCTGCGCTGTTTCTCCGGACTCGATGGCCGGCGCCTCGTGGAACTGGCCCGACAGCACCCAGCCGCCGGCGACAAGCGCGACGCCCGCGGCGACGTAATAAGAGGTCTTCATGTTTCCATCACCATCAATTCCACCAGCGCCCCGTTACTCCGCGGCGCGCGCCGTGCCGGGCTGAGCCTCGGCAGCGGCAATGATTTCGCTTTTATGCGCGGCCATGAAGTCGGCCGCCGCCTTGTAGATCGCGTGGCCGAGGCCGCCGAGGAAGCGCG
>DATKFM010000342.1:0-8206 GCA_035544395.1 Verrucomicrobiia bacterium | reverse complement strand
CGACAAGTCCCTGTTCAAGGCGTCCGGTCATTGGGACATGTATGGCGACAACATGTTCAAGGTCGTCATCGACAAGGGCGAGCGCGAATTCGGCATCAAGCCGATGAATTGCCCGGGGCATGTGCAGATTTTCCGCCAGGGGCTGAAGAGCTATCGCGACCTGCCCATCCGGTTCTCCGAGTTCGGCTCCTGCCATCGCAACGAACCGTCAGGGGCGCTGCATGGGATCATGCGCGTGCGCGCCTTCACCCAGGATGACGGGCACATCTTCTGCACCGACGATCAGATCACCCCGGAATCCGTGCGCTACTGCGAACTGCAGATGCGCGTTTTCCGCGATCTTGGCTTTGACCAGGTCATCGTGAAGCTGGCGCTGCGGCCCGACGCGCGCGCCGGGTCTGATGACGTCTGGGATCGCGCCGAAGAGGGCCTGCGCGCCGCGTTGCGCGCAGCCGGCCTGCCATTCGAGGAGCTGCCGGGCGAAGGCGCCTTCTACGGGCCGAAGGTGGAATTCCACCTCGCCGATGCCATCGGCCGCACCTGGCAATGCGGCACGCTGCAGCTCGATTTTGTGCTGCCAGAGCGGCTCGATGCCCACTATATCGGCGAGGATGGCCAGCGGCACCGGCCGGTCATGCTGCACCGGGCGCTGCTGGGATCGATGGAACGGTTCGTCGGCGTGCTGATCGAGCACTATGCCGGCAAGCTGCCGCTCTGGCTGACGCCGGTGCAGGCCGTGGTCGCCACGATCACCAGCGATGCTGATTCCTATGCGGTCGAAGTCAACGAGGCGTTGGCCAAGGCGGGCTTGCGGTCCGAAATCGATCTGCGCAACGAAAAGATCAACTACAAGGTGCGCGAACACTCTCTGGCCAAGGTGCCGATCATGCTGGTGGTGGGCAAAAAAGAGGCCGCCGATCGCGCCGTTGCGCTGCGCCGCCTCGGCGGCGAAAAGCAGGAAGTGCTTGCGCTGGAAGAGGCCATTACTAAACTAAGGCAGGAAGCGGCGGTGCCCGCATCGTAGGGGCGCCGCCATCGCCGGCCGCTTCTTTGGATGGGAGGGCGGCCGGTTGTTTTTAACTATTCAAATGGAGGTGTTTCATCGCTAGGCCACCAATGGAGAGAGAACGCGCGTCTTCGTCGTCCAATGACGGACCGCGGATCAACGCTCAGATTTCCGTGCCTTCCGTCCGGCTCGTCAAAGAGGACGGCACCATGGTCGGAGTAAAACCCACACGCGAAGCGCTGCAGATGGCGGCCGACGCCGGCCTTGATCTGGTCGAGGTGTCGCCGAATGCCGATCCGCCGGTGTGCAAGATTCTCGACTTCGGGAAGTACAAGTACCAGGAACAGAAGAAGAAGAACGAAGCGCGCAAGAAGCAGAAGGTCATCGAGGTCAAGGAGATCAAGCTCCGCCCGACGACCGACGAGCATGACTACGAAGTGAAGATGCGCTCGGTCACGCGCTTCCTGGAAGAAGGCGACAAGGTGAAGGTCACGCTCCGCTTCCGCGGCCGCGAGATGGTGCACCAGGAGCTCGGCGCCCAGGTGCTGGAGCGGGTGCGCACCGAGTTCGATGCCAAGGCGAAGGTGGAGCAGTTCCCGCGCCTCGAGGGCAAGCAGATGGTCATGATCCTGGCGCCGAAATAACGCTATCGCCGAGATCTTCAACGGGGTGGCCCAGCGGTCACCCCGACACCCTCTGCCAGCGTAACTCTCAGGAATTGGCCCTAAATTTCCCCCGGGCCGGCTTTCGGGCCCGCCGCTATAGAAGCGGGGCCGTTAACAACTTGGGCTCATTTCCGCCATCATGAACCCTGATCCTGGCGCCATGCGCGAACCTGCCTTCGATCTTGAAGCCACCGCCGCCAAGCGGGAGCCCGCCAGCCCGGGAAAACCGGTGCTGGTGCCCATGCTGCGCGCCGACCCCGACCTCAATCTCTCGGCCGAGCTGGAAGATCGCGAAGACTTTCCGGAACCAGCCGTCCTGCCGGACGAGCCGCTGCTGAACCTGTCCCCGGTGCAGGCCCAGCCGGCGGTTCTCCCGGGCAAGTCATGGCAGCCGCCGGTCCTCGGCTGCCTGGCCGTAATCTTCGGCATCGCCGCGCTGTTCAAGGCGACGCTGCTGCTGGCGCCTCTGGCCCTGGTCTTTGCCCTGCTGGCGGCCCTGTTCCGGCAGTTCTCCTGGGCGGCCATCGGCGGCGTCAGCGGCCTCGTGGCCCTGGCCACTTCGCCCTGGTTCTGGGGCATCGTCGGCATGACCTGGCTGGTGGATGCCATCGCTGGCTATTTCGGTTATGGCAGCTGGTACAGCAGCTTCTTCTGACCGCGGGGTCGCGGACCTCTAGAGGCCCGGTCGCCTTGCCTTTTCCCGCCCCCCTCTGTATAAGCCCGCCTTCGCCAAGCCGGACGGCCATGGGCTAGTGTTTTTGCACGGGCATGCCCCAACCGCGGCTGACAGCTAACACTCTGTAAGGAAAAGGAAATGCCCAAGCTCAAGACCAAGAGCGGCGCCAAAAAGCGCTTTAAGCTCACCGGTACGGGAAAGGTGCGCATGTACCCTTCCCAGCGCCGCCACCGCCAGATCAACCGTCCCAAAAAGATGAAGCGCCAGCACCGCGGCGCCGAGACGATGGATGTGACCAACCAGCCCGTCGTCAAGAAGATCTGGATGCCCTGGGGCTGAGGCCCCGGACCGAACGGCGCTGAGAGAAGGAGCTTAAGACATGGCACGCGTAAAACGGGGCGTCACCTCGCACGCCCGCCACAAGAAAGTGGTCAAGATGGGGTCCGGCTATTTTGGCCGCTCCTCGACCAACTACCGCATCGCGCTGGAGCGCGTCGAAAAGGCGCTGCAGTACAACTACCGCGACCGCCGCAACAAGAAGCGCGACTTCCGCAGCCTGTGGATCCAGCGCATCAACGCAGGCGTGCGCGCTTATGGCATGACCTATTCGCAGTTCATCAACGGCATCAAGAAAGCCGGCATCGTCATCGACCGCAAAGTGATGTCCGATCTCGCGATCACCGAGCCCGCGGCATTCGAGTCGATCGTGAAGCAGGCGCAGGCCGCGCTGGCAAAGTAACGGCTGCCGAGTCATTGGCTGATTTTGCGAGCCCCATCCTGCGCCGCGCGCGAAGGATGGGGCTTTCGCATTTTGAAGGGAGTCGAAGCTTGCGAATTGCCCCGCGCCTGATCTTGATCGCTGTCCTGGCGGCACTGGCTGGCTGCGGCGAGAATTTCGACAAGGACATCGAAGCCGTGCGCGCCGCCGCCACGCTGACCGACGACAGCAACGATAAGCTCGCCCAGGAACTCGCCGGCGCCCGCGGCAAGGTGGAGTGGATCGGCAGCCGGTTCGAAAAATATGCCGACAACGAATACATCGTTGGCGTCACCGCGCGTATCGAACGCTACACCCGTGCCGGGGCTAAGCGCCTCGTAGAACTTCAATTCATCAACAACCGTCAAACGCAGCAGGTCGCGTTTGAGCAATTGCTGATCGACGGACGGCCGCAGGACCTGATCGGCGGGGCGCTGAATCTGCTTCTGTTGCAGTTGGAATAAAGCCAGAACCCTTGGTTGCATTTGCGTTGCCTGCCGCTTGAATTCGGACAGACATCGCCCACATACTGGCCGTCGAATGAATCCGGGGCGCTTCCTTCGCGCATTGCTCTCATTCCCGCTCACCTGGATGGTTCTCCTGGTGACCGCGGTAGCAGAGTGGGGCTTTTTCTCCTGGTTCCAGCCATCTTTCATCATGTCTGTTGCCGCCGCCGCTCTCGGCGTCGCGCTGCTCTTGCTTTGGCCGGTGATTGTTGCTCGCGCGGCGACATTCTCGAGCGCCTACTATGACACGCCGAGCCGGCCCACGCGGGACAGCCCGGCGTCGCTCGCGGAACTCGCCGACGAACTGAAGCAGCTTGGCGCGCCGGAAGGGGCACAGCAGATGCAGAAGCTGGCGCCGCTGCTGGACAATCTGCGCGCCGTGCTCAACCGGCGGCTTTCGGCGGGCGAGCTCACCTATGGCCGCTATCTCGGCGCTGCAGAGCAGGTCGCCAACAGCGTGGTGGACAATCTGCGCGATGTCGATGTGACGCTACGCAGTGTCCGCAGCATCGATGCCGCGGGCATCGCCGTGCGGCTCAAGGAACTGCGCGGTGGCGGCGGTTTTGTCCGCGAGGAACAGCGGCGCGAGATCAAGTCGCTGGAAGAGCGGGCGACGCTGGTGGAAAAGCAGAACAAGCGCGTTGCCGAGCTTCTGGCGCAGAACGAATCGGCGCTGACGATACTCGTCGATGTGGCGACGGCGGTAGCCAACACCGAGACCGAAGCCGGCAGAACCGGCGCCGACGCCGAAGCGGCGATGGCTGAATTGGAGCGGCTGGCCAAGCGGGCCGGGCGCTACGCCGTGGCGCCGGCAGCCTCGAGCGCTTGAGGGCAGCAGGAAACTGGAGGGGACGAAGAACATGGCGGTGACCGAGACCAAGCTACCGGCGTTGCGGTTGAATCTGGATGTAGAGGCGGTGAAGGGCGCACTGGTGCCCCAGCCCGAGCCCGGCGACGCCGCGGCGCTGGAGAAGAAGGCGCAGGACTATGTCGATGTCCTCGCCAACATCCAGCCGAACGCCGACATGGCGCAGACCGAGGCGAAGGCCGCCGTCGAATCCATGGGTCGCGACCTGCAGGCCGAAGCCGCCCAGCGCAGCAAGATGTTGCGGCAGCCGATCAAGGACCTGTCGGCGCGCGGCACCGAGGGCGGCTCCGTCGCCAATGCGCTGCTCGATCTCAAGATGAAGGTGGAGGAGCTGGATCCGGCAAAGCTCGATCTGTCGCCCGGCGCCTTGACCCGTCTTCACGGCATGATCCCGGGCATCGGCTCGCCGCTGAAGCGCTACTTCTCCCGCTATGAGAGCGCCCAAACCGTCATCGACGCCATCGTCAACTCGCTCCAGCAGGGGCGCGAGCAACTCCGGCGCGACAACGTCACCTTGGGCGAGGATCAGGGGCTGATGCGCGGCCTGACCCGCAAGCTCGACCGCCAGATCAAGCTGGGGCAGCTGATCGACCAGAAGCTGTCGGGCAAGCTGGGCGGCGAGATACCCGCCGGCGACTCCAGGCACAAGTTCGTGCAGGAGGAGCTGCTGTTCCCGCTGCGCCAGCGGATCATGGATTTGCAGCAGCAGTTGGCCGTGAACCAGCAGGGGGTGCTGGCCCTCGGCCTGATCATGCGCAACAACGAAGAGCTGATGCGCGGCGTCAACCGCGCCGTCGATGTCACGGTCAGCGCGCTGCAGGTAGCGGTCACCGCCGCCCTGGCGCTGGCCAACCAGAAGATCGTGCTCGACAAGGTCAACGCCCTCAACCAGACCACCAGCGACCTGATATCGGGCACCGCCGAGCGGCTGCGCAATCAAGGTGCCGAGATTCAGAAGCAGGCGGCCAATTCCATGCTCAGCCTGGAATCCCTGAAATCCGCCTTCGCCAATATCAACGCGGCGATGAATGAGATCGCCCGTTACCGCCAGGAGGCGCTGCCGCGCATGGCCCAGACGATCCTGGAATTCGACAAGCTGTCGGCCCAGGGCGAGGCGGCGATCCAACGCTATGAGGCCGGCGAACGGGCACGGCCGAAGCTGACCATCGACGCCTCGTGATCCGGTCGCCGATGCGCGCAGGAATCCCCGAAATCACCCGATAGGCCCCATCAAATGTCCAAGGCACGTTTCATCCTGATTCTGATCGTGATCCTCGTCGCGGCGGGGTTCTATTTGTCCTCGCGCCCCGGCGGCCTGGGTTCGCTGGATTTCGGCTTTTCCGGCGAGCTGACTTACGAGAAGGCGGCGTCGCGCCTGCAGACCAAGGTCGCTGACATCGATTGGTCGGAGGAGATCGTCCAGCGCAAGGCCAACGTCCAGCTCGGGCAGAAGGCGGATATCACGGACACGCTGCCGCCGATTGGTCAGTTCCCGATGGCGGCATCGCCACTGGGCGGCTTCAACGATGTGAGCGTGGAGATCTTCGCGTCCACGGAGAAATCCGGCACTGGCACCGACGGCTGGATGGCCGACGTGGCAAAGGAGTTCAACGGGGCGAATGTGAAGCTCGCCGACGGCCGCCGCGCCCAGGTGGCGGTCCGCAAGATCGCCTCGGGCACCGCCTATGAATTCATCGCCTCGCGGAAGTATCTGCCGGATGCCTTCTCGCCGTCGAACCATCTGTGGATCCGCATGGCGCAA
This sequence comes from Verrucomicrobiia bacterium, assembly GCA_035544395.1. GTDB lineage: Bacteria > Pseudomonadota > Alphaproteobacteria > Dongiales > Dongiaceae > DATKFM01. The sequence continues at coordinate 1,966 of DATKFM010000342.1, read as the reverse complement.
TCCCATGGCGTGACCATGACGCCGGTGCGGGAGAAGACGGTGGGCAATCTGTCGGGCGTGGTGATGAAAACCGCTCGCGCGGAGAAACTGAAGACCGCCGTTGGCGCCCTCGACATCAAGGCCCTGATCGACGCCGTGCTCCAGGGCGACATGGCCATGGGCTACACCAACCCGTTCGCCAGCAGCACGGGCATCAATTTCCTGGTCTCCGTGCTCGCCGCCTTCGCCGATGGCGACGAGGCGAAGATGCTGTCGCCGGAAGTGGTCAGCGCCTTCGAGGCCTTCCAGAAGGGCGTGCCCTTCGTCGGCGAGACCACGCTGCAGCTCCGGGAATCCGTGCGCAATGACGGCTCTCTCGACGCTTTCGTCATGGAGTATCAGACCTTCGTGAAAACGGCGGAGCTGCAATCGGGCTATGTGTTCCTGCCCTTCGGCTATCCCCACGACAATCCGCTCTATGCGGTGGGCGAGCTGCCGCCGGAGAAGAAAGAGGTGCTGGAAGCCTTCGCCAAGTTCATCGAACAACCGCGCTACCGGGATCTGGGAACGCAGTACGGCTTCAATCCGCCGATACGGGCCGACAAATTCTATCCCCTGCCGAGCGGCGGCACGCTGGTGCAGGCGCAGCAAATCTGGAAGACCAAGAAGGATGCCGGCCGCCCGGTCGCCGCAGTGTTTCTCTGCGACGTCAGCGGCTCCATGGTCGGGCCGCGGCTCGAGGGCGTGCGGGAAGCGCTGATCCAGGGCGCGGACTTCATCTCGCCTGAGAATTCCATCGGCCTGGTGGTATTCTCCGACCGCGTGCGCACGCTGCTGCCGATCCGCAAATTCAATATCAATCAGAAGGCGTCCTTCATCGCCGCAGCGGAGGATCTGACCGCCGGCGGCAATACCGCCATGTATGACGGCATCGCCGTGGCGCTGTCGATGCTGGCCAAGGCGAAGGAAGCCGATCCCAGCATCAAGCCGGTGCTGTTCGTGCTGACCGACGGCGCAACCAACAACGGCCTCTATTTCGACGACATGCAGGCGATCATCAAGGGCCTGCGGGTGCCGATCTACACCATCGGCTATGAGGCCGACTTCGACGAGCTGAAGCGGGTGAGCGGCCTCGTGGAGGCAGCGACCATCAATGCCGGCGAGGGCGAGATCCGCTACAAGATCGGTTCGCTGCTCAACGCGCAGATGTAGGTGCGGCGATGAAGCCTTTTGTAGTCTGGCTGGTTCTTGCGGTGTTTGGCTTCGGCGCCCTCGCCGGTGGCTATCACAGCTATCTGCAGGAAAATCCGCGCCGCGTTGCCGTGGTGGTCGATACCTCCTACGACATGACCGCGGTCTGGCCGCGGGTCGAACCGGAGCTGATGCAGATCGGTGCGGCTCGCTACAGCGCCTTCAGCCTGGTCACCGACAAGCGGGTCATCCATGGCTGGCAGTCGCGCCTGAGGGCCAGCCTCGCGGAACCCTACGGGCCGCGGGATTTTGCGAAGCTCCGGGAGTTGGCGTCAGCACCCGAGATCACCGGGGCCGAGAAGGTCTACTTCCTCACCAACGCGCCGGCAGCGGAGATCGCGCCGTTCACCGGCTGGCAAATCGTCTCATTGCTGCGCTAGCAGACGCCGCATCGCGCCGGAAGGCGCCGCTGCGCCATAGTGTGCGCTTGTCCGACCATCTTACGAACTCCTGATGTACTGATGGTCGCAATGGGAACTTCCGGCCCAGATTCGCGCTGCCGGGCAGGCACTTAGAATGCCTTCGGCGCCACTTTTGGCGTCAATTGTCGCCTCACCAGTCCCGGCACAGTCTTCTTTATCTTTTATTAAGCTTGGCGCGATCACACTCCCGGGCCGAGAGAGCTGCCACGTCGCGGATTGGCGAGGCATCTCTTACGACCGCTGATTCTGTTCCTAGGCCATTGCGTTAGTATGATCAGGAGATTCCCAATGCCGACCAAGCAAGGCAAGAAGAA
>DATKFM010000341.1:0-5519 GCA_035544395.1 Verrucomicrobiia bacterium | reverse complement strand
TCCGGCGCGATCAGGCCGCGCGCGCCGAGCCAGCCGAACAGCGCCTCGAACGCCCGGCCGATTTCCATGTAAGAGCCGGTGTGATCCACGCCCACTGCTTTCATCGCGGGCAATTGTTTGATGGCGACCTCGTACATGTCCGCACTCTGCTCTCGTTGCGCCTGCTGAAAGCCGGTATGGCTGCCGTTCCTGCGATACTGCGCCGGCGGCAGGCCATAGACGGAGCCGAAGATGCGGGTGAAGGACTGCAGGTTCTTGTAGCCGCTGCGCGCCGCGATCTCCTCGATCGTCATCGCGCTGTTGGCCAGATGGCCGGCTGCCCGGTGCAGCCGCAGCCGCTTCACCGTCGCCGCGATCGTCTCGCCATGGATGGCGTGATAGATGCGGTGCCAGTGATGTGGCGACAGGCAGGCCACCTCGGCCAGCCGGTTGAGGTCCAGCTCTTCGTCCAGGTGATCGTGGATATAGGCGGTAACGCGCCCCAGCCGCTCCTCATAGTTCGTCCAGCCGCTGCGTTCCTTCATTCCCTTCGCATTCCATCGGATGTCGGCAGAGGAGGTATCATGCCCCGCTTTGACTAATCTTGCGGAGTTGGGCCGCTACTGCACCTTTCCGCGAGCCGCCACGGCGAAGGCGCGTTCGACGCGGTTGCCGCGCACGCCATAGATGATGTCATGCAGGTTGCTGACGGCGCAGGCGTGGTTGGGGATGATGGTTACCCGTTCGCCGATAGCGGGGCGCGCATTGCAGGCGGCGACGTCGAGGTGGCCATGCTCCTCGCTGAGGCCGGGCAGCGCCGCCTTCGGATACTCCAGCACCTGCCCGTAGCCTTCCAGTCCCATGGGATCCGAGGATAGGGTTTTCGAGCCGGCGTCGAGAATGGTCCGCGCATCGGTCGGCCGCGAGACCACGGTCGTGACGATGCGCAGCGCGCAATCCTCCAGCGTGCCGACGCCTTGGGCGACCATGTAGCGGTCGCTGTAGATGTAGGTGCCCGGACGATGCTCCGTCGCCGGCGCCACCTCCCGGGCCCGGTAAAGATCCGGCGTGCCGCCGGTGCTCACGACCTCGACCGCGAGGCCCTTCTTCCCGCAAGCGGCGATCGCCTCCGTCAGCCAGGCAGAGGTCGGCACGGTCGTGCCCTTGGGGGCGTAGGTCATGAGGCCGCGGAAAGCGAGGCCCGGCAGCCGCGAAATCCCGGCGGCCAGCTCGGCTGCCGCGTCGGGCGACTGGACGCCGCAGCGGCCGGCGCCGGTGTCGCACTCGACCATCGCGCCGGCGCTGAGACCCGCCGCCGACAACGCGGCCGATACGCCTTCGGCGGCCTCGCGGCTGTCGAACACGATGGTCAATTGCGTCCGCCGCGCCAGCGCCGCCAGCCGTTCCAGCTTCTGGCGGCCGACAATGTTGTAGGTGATGAGGATATCCTCGATGCCCGCGCCGGCCATGACCTCCGCCTCGCCGAGTTTCTGGCAGGTGATGCCGACGGCGCCGAGCTCGATCTGGCGCCGCGCCATCTCCGGGATCTTGTGCGTCTTGATGTGGGGCCGCAGGGCGAGTCCGTTGCGGCGGCAATAATCCTGGGCGCGCGCCAGATTGCGCTCGACGGCGTCGAGGTCGATGGTGACGCAGGGCGTGTCCAGATCGTCGATGGTCCAGGGCAAATGCAGGCTCCGTTTGCGCAGGGTGGATGGCTTGACGCCGGCCTGCGTACCATATCATGGTGTCGATATGGCTGGCGATGCCGGCTCCGCGCCGGAGTCGTCGCCGGGAGGCAGCGTTCAAAAAAAGGGGAGTTCGACCATGCAGGATCTCGACACAAACAGACGTTCGTTCATGCTCGCCGGTGGCCTCGGCTTGGCCGGCGCCGCGGCCGCGGCGGCCACCACGACCGCACTCACGCCGCAAGTAGCTTATGCGCAAGCCGCCGGCGACAGCCTGTTGCGCACCATATTGGATCGCGGCCACCTGATCGTCGGCACCGGCAGCACCAATGCGCCCTGGCATTTCGAGGATGAGCAGGGAAAACTGGTCGGCATGGATATCGCCATGGCGGAGATTCTGGCCCAAGGGCTGTTCGACGATCCGACCAAGATAGAATTTGTGAAGCAGGAGGCCGATGCCCGCATTCCCAACGTCACCACCGGCAAGGTGGACATCACCATCCAGTTCATGACGGTGACGGCGGGCCGCGCCCAGCTCGTGAACTTCTCGCGCCCGTACTATGTGGAAGGCATCGCGCTGCTGACCAAACCGGGCAGCGGCAAGGAAAAGTTCGATGCGCTGCTGAGTGGCGGCAGCGGCACCAAGGTTTCCATCCTGCAGAATGTGGACGCCGAGCAGTCCGTGCATGCGGTGCTGCCGGAAGCCGAAGTGCTGCAGATCGATAGCCAAGCCAACGTCATCCAGGCGCTCGATTCCAACCGAGTGGACGCCGCTGCCGTGGACCTGTCCACGGTATGGTGGATGGCCAAGCGCGCGCCCGACAAGTACGCAGATTCCGGCAAGAAGTGGTTCAGCATGCTGTACTCGGCGGCGCTGCGGCAGGGCGATCTCGATTGGTGGCGCTTCGTCAACACCACCTGGGACGTCGCCATGTTCGGGCATAACAACGCCATCTTTGACAAGGCGTTCTCGGACTTCTTCGGCCTGCAGCCGCCGGTGCGCGAGCCGGGCTTCCCGAAGATTTGACGGCGGCCGTCGGCGATTTGCAGTTATCCAAGGCGCCGGGGCGGGCGATTGACCCGCCCCGGCATCCTGGGTCGCGGCGATGACCTATCACATCAACTACAATTTCGTCTGGCAGTATTTCGACAAGTTCTACTGGGGCCTGCTGCTGGGCATCGAACTGGCGCTGATCTCGATCCTGGTCGGCGCGGTGTTCGGGCTTGGGCTGGCGCTCGTCCATGTGGATGGGCCGCGTTGGGCGCGCAGGCTGGTCGCCGCCTATGTGGAATTCATCCGCAACCAGCCGCTGTTGCTGCTGGTCTATCTCGTCTTCTACGGCATTCCCAGCATCGGCGGCTTCAAATACAGCCCTACGCTGTCATTCATCATGACGCTATCGATCTATTCGGCGGCCTACCTGGTCGAGATCTTCCGCTCCGGCCTCGAGGCGGTGCCCCGCGGCGTTGTGGAGGCGGGCAAGGCCATCGGCCTGACGCCCATGCAGCGCCTGACCCATCTGCGCCTGCCGACCATGCTGCGCATCACCATGCCGGCGCTGGGCAACCAGTTCGTCTCCCTGTTCAAGGACACGTCGGTCGCTTTCGTCATTGCGGTTCCCGAACTGACCTATGCGGCGAAGTGGCTGGCCACCAACAAGTTCCGCATCTTCGAGGGCTACAGCATCCTGGCGCCGATGTATCTCGTCACCTGCTACGTCATCTTCGCCATTTTCCGCCTGCTCGAGCGGCGTTTCACGATACGGCGCTAGGTCATGGAACTCGCCATCTACTCATTGCCGTTCTTGTGGCAGGGCACCTTGATCACCCTCGGGATCTCGGCCGTGGTCACCGCCCTGTCGCTGTTGATCGGCGTCCTGCTCGGCACGCTGTCCTGCTACGGGCCGCTGCCCGTCCGCTGGGCGATCCGGCTGCTCTATTGCGACGTGATCCGCGGCATTCCGGTCCTGGTGCTCATTTTCACCATCTACTACGGGCTGCCGTTGTTGATCGGCTTCGAGATCAACAGCTTTGTCACGGCCGTTGTCGCCCTCACGGTCTTTACCGCGGCCCAGGTGACGGAGATCGCCCGCGGCGCTATCCAATCCATTCACTTCGGCCAGACGGAGGCGGGCAAGGCCATCGGCCTCGGCTTCTGGCCGCGCATGTTCTATATCATCCTGCCCCAGGCGGTGCGCCGGTTCCTGCCGCCCTGGATCAACAGCGTCACCGATGTGGTGAAGGGCAGCGCCCTTGTCTCCCTGGTCGGCATCGTCGATCTGATGCTGGCGACCCAGCAGGTCATCGGCCGTGTCTATGAGCCGATGCCGCTTTATATCGTCTGCTCCATCATCTACTTCCTCATCAATTACAGCCTGTCGAGCGCCAGCCGGAAGCTTGAGGCGCGCTTCGTCTATATCCGGGAGTAAGCCGCGGTGAGCAGGACAGCCAATGGCCAGAATGGCGACGCCGTCGTCCGCATCCGCGGCCTGACAAAGTCCTTCGACACCAATCGCGTGTTGAACGGCGTCGATCTCGAGGTGACGCGCGGCGAGGTGGTGAGCATCATCGGGCCCTCGGGCAGCGGCAAGACAACGCTGCTGCGCTGCGTGAACGCCCTTGAGATCTATGACGAAGGATCGGTCATGCTCGACGGCATCGAGGTCGGTTACACCGAAGGCGCCGGCCGGCGTCGCCGCAGGGAGCGCGAGCTTTCGTCCATCCGCGCCGAGACCGGCATGGTCTTCCAGATGTTCTATCTGTTCCCGCATTTGACGGCGGCGGAAAATGTGATGCTCGGCCTGCGCAAGGTGCGCGGCAAGAGCAAAGCCGAAGCGCGCGCCATCGCCGAACGCTGGCTGACCCGCGTCGGGCTGGCCGAGAAGTTCGACAGCTACCCGGCGCAGCTTTCCGGCGGCCAGCAGCAGCGCGTCGGCATCGCGCGCGCCGTCGCCATGGAGCCGAAGGTGTTGCTGCTCGACGAGATCACCTCGGCGCTCGATCCGGAACTTGTGGGCGAAGTGCTTGCCGTGGTGCGCCGGCTGGCCGATGACGGCATGACCATGATCGTGGTCACCCACGAGATGGCCTTCGCCCGCGAGGTCAGCGATCTCGTGGTGTTCATGGATGGCGGCCGCATCGTCGTCGCGGGCCGGCCCGACGAAGTCCTGCAGAACCCGAGCCATGAGCGGCTCAAGACCTTCCTGTCCCGGCTTGACAGCAATCGCGCGCCCAAGGCCGCATCCTAGTCCAGCTTCCTCATCCAAGGTCATCAGCCATGCCCTCAAACCGCCCCGATATCCGTCCGCAGCTCGGCCTGCGCCCCATCATCAATGTCTCCGGCACGATGACCGCGCTGGGCGCCTCGATCGTCGTGCCCGAGGCGGTGCAGATGGCCGAAGGCATCCTCAGCGAGTTCGTGGAGATCAACGAGTTGCACCGGCGCGCCAGCGCGACGATTGCCCAGGCCACCGGCGCGGAGGCCGGCTGCATCACCGCCTCCTGCTCAGCCGGAATCACCATCGCCGTCGCCGGATGCATGACCGGCGCGGATCTGGCGCGCATCGAGCAGCTGCCGGATGCCGCGGGCATGAAGGACGAGGTTCTGATCCAGGCCGGCCACATGGTCTATTACGGCGCGCCGATCGAGCAGGCGCTCCGCTTGACCGGGGCCAAGGTCGTGCCGGTCGGGCAATCGACCTTCGCCCGCCCCTATCATCTGGCGGGAAAGATCAACGATCGAACATCAGCGGCCGTCTTTGTGATTTCCCATCACGCCGTGCAATACGGCCAGATCGACTTGGCAGAATTCTGCGCCATCTGCCGGGAGCGCGGCGTGCCTGTCATCGTCGACGC